>JACPAT010000120.1 GCA_016180655.1 Candidatus Methylomirabilota bacterium
CCGCCCCACGGGAGGTCAGGCCTCGTCACCAGCCGGTCCGGGAAGGCCGACCGGTGGCGCCGGATCGCCTCCTCGGCGATCACGTCCAGGCCCACGCCGCCGATCCGTGACGCCGTCCAGGTGAAGTACTGCTCCACAAATTCGCGGTTGAGGCCCACCGCCTCGAAGATCTGGGCGCCGCAGTAGCTCTGGATCGTGGAGATCCCCATCTTGGAGATGACCTTGAGGATCCCCTTGTTCAGCGCCTTGATGTAGTTCTTGACCGCCTGCTTGTGATCCAGATCCGGCAGGATCCCCTGGCGGATCATGTCGTCCAGGGTCTCGAAGGCCAGGTAGGGGTTGACGGCGCCCGCCCCATAGCCCAGGAGCAGCGCGCAGTGGTGGACCTCCCGCGCGTCCCCGGACTCGATCACCAGGCCGACCCTGGTGCGGGTCCCTTTCCGGATCAGGTGGTGATGCACCCCGGCCGTGGCCAGCAGGCTCGGGATCGGCGCGTGCTCCAGGTCCACGCCCCGGTCGGACAGGATCAGGATGTTGTAGCCGCGCTGGATGGCCTGGCTGGCCCGGCGGCACAGCTCGTCCAGCGCCCGCGCCAGGCCCGCCCCGCCGTCGGCCACCGGGAACAGCATCGACAGCGTGAGGGATCGGAACCCGTGGGCGGTGACGTGGCGCAGTGTGGCCACCTCGTGGTTGTCCAGGATGGGGAACCTGATCTTGATCTGGTGGCAGCTCTCCGGCTCCGGCTTCAACAAATTTCGTTCCGGGCCGATGGTGCTTTCCATGGAGGTCACCAGCTCCTCCCGGATGGCATCCAACGGCGGATTGGTCACCTGGGCGAAGAGCTGCTTGAAATAATCGTACAGGAGGCGGGGGCGGTTGGACAGGACCGCCAGCGAGGTGTCGGTCCCCATGGAGCCCACCGGCTCCTCCCCCTTCACGGCCATGGGGGCCAGCAGGATGCGCAGGTCCTCATGCGTATAGCCGAAGACCTGCTGTCGCTGGAGCACCGTGGCGTGGTCCGGCTCGTGGACGTGGGGGGGCTCGGGCAGGTCCTCCAGCGCGACCAGGTGCTGCTTCAGCCACTCCGCATAGGCATGCTCGGTGGCGTAGGCGTGCTTCAATTCCGCGTCGTCGATGATCCGGCCCTGGGCCGTGTCCACCAGGAAGATCCGTCCGGGATGGAGGCGCTCCTTGAGGAGGATGTTCTCGGGCGGGATGTCCAGCACTCCCACCTCCGAGGCCATGATGACCAGATCGTCCTTGGTGACGTAGTAGCGGGAGGGCCGAAGGCCGTTGCGATCCAGGACGGCGCCGATCACCGTGCCGTCGGTGAAGGCGATGGAGGCCGGGCCGTCCCACGGCTCCATCAGGCAGGAGTGGAATTCGTAGAAGGCCCGCCGCTCCGGGCTCATGCTTTCGTGGCCACTCCATGCCTCCGGGATCATCATGAGGATGGCGTGGGGCAGCGGCCGCCCGGCCATGACCAGGAACTCCAGCACGTTGTCGAAGATCGCCGAATCGCTCCCCCCCTCCAGCACGATGGGGAGGATCTTCTTGAGGTCGGGGAGCCGGTCCGATTCACACAGCGCCTCGCGCGCGTGCATCCAGTTGATATTCCCGCGAAGCGTGTTGATCTCCCCGTTGTGGGCCAGGTACCGGTAGGGGTGCGCCAGCGGCCAGGAGGGGAAGGTGTTCGTCGAAAACCGCTGGTGGACGAGGGCCAGCGCCGATTCCACGGCCGGGTCCACCACGTCGGGGAACATGGTCTCGATCTGGTCCGCCGAGAGCATCCCCTTGTAGATGAGCGTGTTGGAGGACAGGCTGGGCAGGTAGAAGCGCTTCCGCGCGGGCATGTCCGAGCCGTAGATGGCGTGCTCCACCCGCTTCCGGATCACATACAGCTTCCGCTCGAACGCGGGATCGTCGCGGAGTCCCGCGTCCCGTCCGATGAAGATCTGCTTGAAGATGGGTTCCACGGCCCTGGCGCTGGGTCCCACCGGTGAGTCGTCCGTGGGAACGTCGCGCCAACCCAGGAGCGCCTGGCCCTCTTCCCGGATGATCTCCTCGAAGACCGCCTGGCACCGGGCCGCCTGGCCCGGGTCGGTGGGAAGGAAGACCAGGCCGGCGCCGTACCAGCGGGGGGCCGGCAGGGTGATCCCGAGCCTGCCGCACTCGCGCGCCAGGAAGGCATGGGGCATCTGGATGAGGATGCCCGCCCCGTCTCCCGTGTTGACCTCGCAGCCGCAGGCCCCGCGATGCAGCAGGTTCTTCAGGACGCTGAGCGCCTGGGTGACGATCCGGTGGGACTTCCGCCCCTTGATGTCCACCACGAATCCGACCCCGCAACTGTCGTGCTCGAATTGGGGATCGTACAGCCCTTGCCTGGCAGGCGTTCCCGGATCCACTGACGCCCCTTCCCTGTCGGTCACGCTGATCTCCTCGCATGCCCCTGCGCCCGCCCATGTCTTGGCGCCGCCTGGCTGGATCTGGAGGGTGTCCTCACGTGCTCCTTCCGCTCGCGGATGCGGGCAACCGCCCGTGCGAGCCTTTCCCGTCCGGCCATCGTCTCAAGTGATTCTGAGGCTGCCCCACTCCCGACCATTCGGCGCTGCCCGCTTTCCATACCCGGGCTAGAGTAGCGCAGTGTCAAGCATAAGTCACCTGGAAATTAAAATATACTTTACATTACCAATGCTTATGCTGTAATCTCCCGCGCATGAACCTCGAGATCCTGAAGCTCTACTGCGACATCGTCCGCCTGCGCAGCTTCTCTCAGGGCGCAGCCGCCAACCAGATCTCCCAGTCTGCCGCCAGCCAGGCCATCCAGCAACTGGAAGCGGAACTCGACGTCCTCCTCATCGACCGGAGCAAGCGACCCTTCATGGTCACCCCGGAAGGCCGGACCTTTGCCGAGGGGTGCCGCGCCCTGCTCCAGGGCTTTGAGAAGGTCCGGGCCGAGATCGCCTCCTCCCGGACGCAGGTGACCGGGAGCGTGCGGGTGGCCGCCATCTATTCGGTCGGCATCCACATCATGAGCGATCACATGCAGCGGTTCATGTCGCTCTACCCGCAGGTCAAGGTCCGCCTGGAGTACCTGCACCCGCACAAGGTGGTGGACGCGGTCCTGAACGACGAGGCCGATCTGGGGATCCTCTCCTACCCCCCGGCCAATCGTTCGCTCACCATCCTCCCCTGGCGATCGGAAACCATGGTCTTCGTCTGCCATCCCACCCACCGACTGGCCCGGCGCAAGATTATCACTGCGGCCGACCTGAACGGCGAGAACTTCATCGCCTTCGACGCAGACCTTCGGATCCGCAAGGCCATTGACCGGTGCCTCCGCCAGCACGATGCGCGGGTCAAGGTGATCATGGAGTTCGACAACATCGAGACGATCAAGCAGGCCATTGCCATCGGCGCCGGGGTGGGTATCCTGCCCCGGCCGACGATCCTCAAGGAGGCCGGGAACCGCACGCTGGCCGCTGTTCCCCTGGCGATGCCCGAACTGGTGCGACCCCTGGGGATCATTCACCGGCGGGGCAAACTCTTCACCCCGACCATCGGTCGGTTCCTCGAGCTCCTTCGGCAGTCAGACGAGAAACCTACCCCGCCTTGACGGGCCGACGCGAAACACCTCTGAACGAAACGCCCGGCAGGGCGGCAGAACCAGGTGTGAGCGCCCCGTGGAGAGGGAGGTCAAGAAGCGGAGAAAGAAACGCGACTGGAGAGAGGTGAGCAGAGGTGGGTCTTCCCTGTGGGCTGGCACACGGGTGCAGGTCCTGGCCGAACCGTAATCGCAGGCCTCCCGAATGGCGGCTTCTGAAAACCTTACTGGAACACCTCCGCCAAGGGAATCGTGAGCCCCGGCAGGACATCCTCCCCTTCGAGGCTCTCCTGCTCTCGCAGCAGGCGGGCCGAACCGTCGGTTCGATAGACCGTCACCGTTTTCGCCTGAGGAGCAATGATCCAGACCAAGCGGGCGCCAGCTTCGAGGTAATCCCGCACCTTCTGCTGGATGTGAAGGGGGTTATCGGTGGGAGAGAGAACTTCAACAGCCAAATCGGGGGCACCTGAAAAAAACCCCTCAGGGATTTGACCCCCCGGCAGCCTGTGGCTCGAGACGAAGGCCACGTCGGGGGCGCGCACCCGCTCGGGATCGGTGGGTAGGCTCAGCACGAAGCCCACGTCCCCCACAAGCACCTCACCACCTCCATGCCTCTCGGTATGCTCTGCCAGCTTGCGGGATATCTTCAAAGTGACCCGGCCGTGAACTCCCCCAACTGGTGCCATCTCTACAACCTCGCCGTTGACCAGCTCGCGCCGGATGTCTCCTTCGCCGAGCCGCCAGAGGTCTTCGGCCGTCACACGGGCTTTGGTAACCATTACGCACTGCCTCCATTCAAAGCCTGGGCTGGACTATATCACCACGATACCACCAAGGCCAGTCCGATCTTGATGTCGATCAAAGCAGAAGCGCATCTCGGCAATTATCGTCTGGAGGCATGCACCTGACTCGGCACACTAACGGTCGCCCATCTGCAGGATCCGATCCCAGAGGACGTCTGGGACGGGCATGACGGACAGGCGAGGGAGCCGAACCAACTCGAAGGCGCGGAACGCCCGCTCACCCTTGATGACCTCCAGGGGGACGGGCCGCCCCAGCCTGCGGACCGGCGCGACCTCGACCACGACAATCCTGGGATCCTGTCGCGCGGGGTCGGGATAGGGGTCACTCACCGTCTTCCCCAACCCGACGGCTGCCCGCACATCTCCGGTGTGGTAGATCAATAGCGCATCACCCTTCCGGATGGCACGCAGGTATCTCAGGGCCAAGGGATTGGTCACGCCATCCCAGACCGTTTTCTTCTCGCGGAGCAAGTCGTCGAACGAGTACTCCGAGGGCTCCGTCTTCAGGAGCCAGCGGTTCGCCACGACCACCCTCCTCTTCCGGCAATTGCCGGTCCGAGTATAGCAGGCTGGCCGCTGCGCCGCGAGTCCTCCCTGCCGTGGGTGTTTATTCCACTGGGGCGGCGTCCGGCGGAGTGGTGCTGGACTCCTCCGGCTCCGGCAGCGCGTAGCTGCTCGTGGCATGGGCGATCAGCCGTTCCCGACCGTCCGCCATGAGCAGATGGACCTCGCCGTAGGCGAGGCGCCGGCCGATCTTGATCACCCGGGCCCGTGCCAGGACGTCCCCTCCCACGGCCGGTCGCAGGAAGTTCATCTTCAATTCGCTCGTGACGGCCATGGCCTGGAGACCGATCTGGCCGAGGATGGCCATGTAGAGCGCGGCATCCGCCAGGGTCATCAAGCCCCCGCCGAACAGATACCCGCCCGGCCGGAGCCAGCGGGCCTCCCGCTTCCATCGCGCCACGGCGTACCCGGGCCGCGATTCCTCGCAGGAGATTCCCATGGCCTGGATGAACGGAGCGTGCGCTTCGAGAAAGCGGCAGAGATCCGCGTGCGTGGGATGCTCCCCCATGATCCCAGTCCTCCTCCCGCATCCACGTTCACATCGGGGACCGCCTTGTCTCCCCGGGCGGCGGCGACTCGTCGCGATCTTGGCGGTCTTGGCGGTGAGATGTGTGGGATAAAAATGCCCGCCGACCGGTCGGTCGGCGGGCGGGCGCCAGGAAGGCGGCGGGGTTCACATCCGGTATTTGCCGAAATCCTCGGGCTTGAGGTTCTCCAGCCACTCCTTCCACTTGTCGGTCTCTTCTTTCTCCTCGGAGATCTCCACGCTCTTGGCCTGCGAGACCACCTTCTCCGTCACGAAGATCGGCGCGTTGACCCGCAGGGCCAGGGCGATGGCGTCGCTGGGCCGGGCGTCGATATTGATGACGTCGCCGTTGTGGTTCAGCTCGATCACCGCAAAGAAGGTATTGTCCTTCAGATCGTTCACGATCACCTGGCGCACCGTCACCCCCAGCCCGTCCAGGATGCTCTTGAGGAGGTCGTGGGTCATGGGTCGGGGCGTAGACACCTTCTCCAGCTCCAGGGCGATGGCATTGGCCTCGAAGATGCCGACCCAGATGGGAAGCGCCTTTCGCTCGTCCACGTCCTTCAAGATGATGATGGGCATATTGGTAATGGGATCCAGGGCGATCCCTCGCACGGTCATCTTGATGAGCATGGGGCCCTCCTTACCTCCCCTGCTCCTGGAAGTGAGGGAACAGCGTGTCGTAACCGACTTCCAGGTACTCCGGCATCACCTTGGTGTCCGCCAGGACGGGCATGAAGTTCGTGTCACCCGACCAGCGTGGGACCACGTGCAGGTGGACGTGCTCGGCGATACCCGCCCCCGCGACCTTCCCCAGGTTGAAGCCGATATTGAAGCCCTCGGCGCGGAGCGCGACCTGAAGGATGCGGGTGCAGCGCTGGGCTGCCTGCATGATTTCGAGGGATTCCTCGGGAGAGAGCTGGCCCAGGTCCGAGCAGTGTCGATAGGGCACGATCATGAGGTGGCCATTGGCGTATGGATAGAGGTTCATCACCACGTACGTCGATGGCCCGCGAAAGAGGACAAGGTTCCGCCGGTCAGCACCCTCGCGCGGCTTCTCGCAAAACAGGCACTCGTCGCCGCGTGTCCCACCGATGTAGGCCATGCGCCACGGGGCCCAGAGTGTCCATGTCATCACGGCCGCCGTGGCGAAGGGGTGGGCTGCTCATCCTCCAAGCCGAGCCGATAGATCGCGATGGAGCGACCCACACCTTTGAATTTAGCATCGCCCACATACTCTAGCAAGACATTTCTTTGGAGCTGCTCGTCGAAAAATTGATGCCCGCCCCCTCCCGCTTCCGCCAGCGGCCGGCAGTCCACCAGCTTCGACAATTCCTCGACCGTGTCCTGACTCACGACGATCCCGGTATTGTAGAGGGTCCCGGCCTCGTCCACCCAGACATCGCGCGCCGGCATGTCGGCCTTCTCCACCGCCGGCGAGGGGGTGCCGATCCAGTCCTCATCATCGAAGCCGGAGGCCTGGGTCTTGCCCGACCCCGAGAGACGGCCGGCGATGTTCACGTTGCGCCCGATGACCGTGTGATCCATGCTGTGGTCGTCCACAATGAAGTGCGCCACCTGGGCGCGCCCCGTGTGGACGCTGATCCCCATCTCGAAGTGCGTCCGGCCGGCCGTGCGCAGCGCCCGCATCATTTCCTGCAGCGCCAGGGCGGTGCGCAAGGCGTTCAGCTCGTCCTGCCGGGTGAGGCGGGCGGCACCAAACGTGATCATCACCCCGTCGCCGGTGAACTTGTCGATCTTCCCGCGGTGCTTCTCGACGATGGCGGCCAGGGGGTCGAAGACCTCGTAGAGGTGGTGGGTCAGCTCCCGCTCCGATACCCCGCCCTCCGAGGTGCGGGTGAAGCCCCGCAGGTCGGCAAAGATCACCGTGATCTTGCGGGCCAGGCTCACGACCTGGCTGTCCGGGAGGAACCGGTACAGGCGTCCCTCCTCGAAGCGCTCCCGGCGCTGGACCTCCGTGTGCTCCTGGCCGGCGATGGTCACCGCCTGGCGGATCAGGTCCACCGCCTCGCTGCGCTTGACGGCCTGCAGCAGATCCAGGTAGTCCATGAGCAACTCGCTCCACCCCCTGCGAGCCCCCGCCTCCGTCTTCAGGATCGGGTTTCCCAGGAGCTTCATCCCCAGGCCGCCGAAATCCGCCAGCAGGTACATCAGGACCCGGCTGTTGAAGAGGATCCGGGTGGCGGACTTCTCGTCGTCGTACAGCTCGGGGCGGATGGACGGGAAGTTCCGCCGGAGCAGCTCCATCAGCCTGACGTCCTTCCGCTGGAGCCCTTCCCGCAGGCGCTCGCGGCAGGCGGAGTGAATCTCCTTGAATTCGCGCACGCTCACACGAAACCGCTTGTTCTGCTCGACGAGGACCTGGGCGAGATTCAGGCGGGCCGGGCTGACCTCGGTCAGAGGCAGCTGGTCGTCCACGATGCACTCGATGAGCCTGTGGTTGAAGCTGGAGCCCAGGTTGTAGCGAAGCTTGTCCCCCTTCTGGCTCCTGTACCGCGCCCAGACCCTGCTGCGGGTGTTCCGATAGGTGCCCTGAAGCAGGTGATGGATCTGGTATTTGATGTCGATTTTGATCCCGGGCTGGAAGAAGAATTCCTGGATGACTTCGGCGGCGTCCTTGGAATGGGCCAGCCAGAACAGGTTCAGCAGACCCAGCCGCCGCTCGCGTTCCAGGATGGTGGTGAGGATGGGGTCGAGGATCTCCTCGAAGCGGCTGGCGGGGCTCCCGGTGCCGCCCCAGCCCCCGGGGTCCGCCAGGCCGGCATCCTTGGTCCGCTGGACCGCCAGCGCGCGATAGGCGGCGTCCACCAATTCGCGGAAGGCATTGCGCAGGCTGGGATGCAGCTCGACCAGCAGGCCGTCGCTCTGGCCCGGGACGAGCTGGCCTTCGGGCAGCTCGGGCAGCGGGCTGCCGAAGAGCTCTTCCAGCTCCTGGACCGTGCCCTCGATGAAGCGCGGCGCCAGATCCGCCCGACTCTCGAAGAACGTCCGCATGGAACCTCGAGGGGGGGCCGGATTCAGCCGGCCTCCCCGGCAAGGAAAAAGCAGGGCACCGCCCTGCTCTTCGGGGTGAAACGCGGGCCCGGGACTAGGAGTCTACCAGGGCCTTCAGTTCCTTGCCAGGTTTGAAGTACGGGACGCGCTTGGCCGGGACCTGGACCGGCTTGCCGGTCTGGGGATTCCGACCCTGTCGAGCCCGGCGCTTCCGGACGCGGAAACTGCCGAAACCCCGGAGTTCGACCTTGGCCTCGTTCTTCGCCGCCAGGGCCTGTGAGATGCTGTCGAAGATGGTATCAATGACGACCTCGGTGTCCTTCTTCGTCAGGTTGACCTGTGTGGCAACCTTCTCCACGAGATCCGCTTTGGTCATGGAATCCACCTCCCTTTCCGCGAATCCGTCCGATCTCTGCCTGGCAAGTCCCGGGCGGCCCGGGAAGCTCAACCCGCCCCGCTCGTCCCCCGTCCGGTCATTGCCAGAGATACTGGATGGCGATCGTCGCTGAAGTCCCGCCCGCAGGCAGGACGGGACCGAGGCCCTCGGTCACCAGGTCCCAGAGCGAGAAACGGCGTCGGCGCTCCTGGATCACCTTCGGGCGGCCGGCGATCCCCACCAGCTTCCCGGCGCGTACGATGGCGTCGGGGAGGTCGCCCAGCTCATCCACCAGGCCCAGCCCGAGGGCCTGCCGCCCGCTGAAGATCCGACCGTCCGCCAGGGACTCCACCCGGCCCCGATCCAACCGGCGGCCCGTGGCCACCGCCTCGATGAACTGCCCGTGGACATCGTCCATCACGCCCTGGAGGATCTGTCGCTCTGTCTCGGTCAGGTCCCGGGTGATGGAACCGAGATCCTTGTTCTCCCCCGCCTTGATGACCGTGGTCTTGATCCCGACCTTCTGGAGCAGCCCGCCGATGTTCGGGATTTGCAGGATGACCCCGATGCTCCCCGTGATGCTGCCCGGATTGGCGACGATGCGATCCGCGGCGGCGGCGATGTAGTAGCCGCCCGACGCGGCCACGCTCCCCAGCGACGCCACCACCGGCTTCCCCGTCTCCCGGCGGAACTTCAGCACCTCCTGGTAGATCTCCTGCGAGGGTGCCACGGCCCCGCCCGGGCTGTTGATGCGTAGGACCACTGCCTTCACGCTGGGCAGATCCCGGTACCGAGTGAGTTGCTCGATCACCTCCCGCGGGTCTGTGATCACCCCCTCGATGGGAATGACCGCCACGCGATCCCCGCCGAAGGGCAAGCGCGGCCCGAGGAACACCGCGACCAGGCCCACCGCGACCAGGAACACGACGAGCCCGATGAGCAGCCCGACCGCCAGCCGCCGCCCACTCCTTCCGGCCACGCTGCTTACTCCTCCGCGCCCTCCCGCCGGCGCTTCTTCCGCCCGCGGGTCCCGTCCTCCTCGCCCGGAACGTCGCCCTGGGTTTCCAGGATGGCGCGCAGGCTGAGGCCGATCTTCCGCTCCTCGGGATCCAACTTGATTACCTTGAGGGTGAGCTCCTGCCCCACCTGGACCACGTCCTCGGGCTTGTTGACGCGATCGTGGGAGAGCTCGGACACATGTAGGAGTCCCTCCACGCCGTCTTCCAGCTCCACGAAGGCGCCGAAGTCGGTCGTCCGGACCACCTTACCCTTCACATCCATGCCGACCCGGTATTTCTCCGGCACGGCCGCCTGCCAGGGGTCCTGCTGGATCTGCTTGAGCCCCAAGGAGATCCGATGGTTGGCCTTGTCCACGTGCAGGACGATGGCCTCCACCTTCTCGCCCTTCTTCAGGATCTCGGAGGGGTGGCGCACCCGCTTGGTCCAGGACATGTCGGAGATGTGGATGAGGCCGTCGATCCCCTCCTCCAGCTCGAGGAACGCGCCGAAATCGGCCAGGTTCCGGACCCGGCCCTCCACCCGGGTGCCGACCGGGTAGCGCTCCTCGATGAAGTTCCAGGGGTTGGGTTCGGCCTGGCGCATGCCCAGGGAGATGCGCTTGTTCGCCCGGTCCACGTCCAGGACCACGACCTCGACGGAATCCCCGATGGCCACCACCTTGGAGGGATGCTTGACCCGTTGCGTCCACGACATCTCGGAGATGTGCACCAGGCCCTCGATCCCCTCCTCCAGTTCGACGAAGGCGCCGTAGTCGGTGAGGCTGACCACCTTCCCCTTGAGCTTGACGCCCACGGGGTACTTCTGCTCCACGGCCTCCCACGGATCGGGCAGCCGCTGCTTGTAGCCCAGTGATACTCGCTCGTTGGCCCGGTCGAACTTCAGGACGACCACCTCCACCTCGTCCCCGACCTGGAAGAGCTCCGAGGGGTGGCCCACGCGTCCCCAGGACATGTCGGTGATGTGCAACAGACCATCCAGGCCACCCAGGTCCACGAAGGCGCCGTACTCGGTGATGTTCTTGACTTTCCCCTTGATCCGCTTGCCGTCCGTGAGGCCGGCCAGCGTCGCCTCCTTGAGATGCTTCCGCTCTTCCTCCAGGAGTTCGCGGCGGGACAGGACGATGTTGCCCCGCTTCTGGTTCAGCTTGATGATCTTCATCGGAAAGGACTTCCCGATGAGCTTGTCCAGGTCCCGGACCGGTCGCAGGTCCACCTGGGAGCCAGGCAGGAAGGCCCGGACCCCGATGTCCACGATCAGCCCGCCCTTGGTCCGCCCCAGGATCGTGCCGGCGATGGCCCCGCCCTTCTCGTACACCCGGGACAGCTCGTCCCAGATCTTGATCTTCTCGGCCTTCTCGCGCGAAAGGACGATGAGGCCCTCGCTGTCCTCCTTCTGCTCGAGGTAGACGTCCACCACGTCGCCCGCCTTGATCGTGACCTCGCCCGACGGTGTCCGGAACTCCCGCAGCGGGATCAGCCCCTCGGACTTGTAGCCGATGTCCACGAGGACGGCATCCTCGATGATCTCCAGGATGGTCCCCTTGACGATGTCCCCCTCGACGATGTCCCGGACGCTCCGCTCGTAGATCTCCTGCATCTCGGCCGAGGGGCCCGAACTCTCCGCCTCATCGGGATCTGTGGAAAACGGGACTTCCGATTGCACCGGCTGTGATGTCATGCGAACCCATACCTCCTGCGCGCGGCAGTGAATTTGGAACGGCTGCCCCACCCTCCCCCAGGGGGAGAGTGGCCCAGGCGTGCCGAGACGACCATGCCGTCTCAGCGCGAAACGGGAATTGGCTGCTCCGTGGATGGGCGGAGCGCGGCAATCGCCTCCATGAGCTGACGGCCGAAGGCCTCGACAGCCTCGCGGTCCGCCCGCGCGCCTCCGGCGAATCGAAGCGGCGGACCGAACCGGACCCGCAACGGCACGCGGCGAAGCTGCCGGCCCCGGGGGGGGAGGACCTGCTCTGCCCCCCAGTGAAACACCGGGACCACCGGCACCCCGGAACGGGCAGCGACCACGGCGATCCCGGCCTTGGCAGGTCCCAGGGTCCGGCCGTCCCCCCGGGTGCCTTCGGGAAACATCAGAACCACCTGCCCGTGTGCCAGCAGGGCGAGCGTGCGCTTCAGTGTGGAGGGGTCAACGCGCTCCCGCGTGACGGGGTAGGCCTGAAGTCCGCGAAGAATCCACCCCACCAGGGGGTTTCGAAACAGCTCCTTCTTGGCCATGAAGTGGGCCCGGCGGCGGATCGAGATCCCGACCAGCACCGGGTCCACGTAACTCACGTGGTTGGGTGCCAGGATCGCCGGCCCGGCCTGGGGAACATGCTCCAGCCCCTCGACCTGTAGCGCGAAAAAGGCGAGGGCGATCCAACGGCTCAGCCAATACCCGATCGCGTAGATCATCCCGTGCGGTCACCCCACGGAGCCCCGCGACGGAGCGTGATGATACACAGGCACTCCCACCGAGGCAAGGAAAAAATTCCCTATCTCCAAAGAAATTCAGGAGTTATCCGGTTTCAGGACATGCTGGACCGCCTCCAGCATCACCCGCAGGACCCCGTCGGCGTCCAGGGCGGTCGAATCGATCCGGATGGCGTCGGCGGCGACGGTGAGCGGGGAGGTCTCACGGCCCCGATCGCGCTCGTCCCGGCGGGCCACCTCGGCCCGCACCGCCTCGCGCTCGACCGGGGTTCCCATCCGCCGCAGATCTCCGAGGCGGCGCGCGGACCGCACCGTCAGGTCGGCGTCCAGATAGAATTTCAGATCGGCCTCGGGAAAAACCACGGTCCCGATGTCCCGGCCGTCCATGACGATGCCGCCCTCCTTCGCCATGGCCCGCTGGAGCGCCACCAGACGCCTGCGGATCTCGGGAAGGGTGGACACCACGGAAGACGCCTCGTCCATCTCCGGCGTCCGCAGGGCGGACGTGACGTCCTGGCCGTCCACCAGCACCCGGGGCCCCTCCGGAGCCGCCACCACCCGGATGTCCGTGGAGAGGGCCAGACCCGCCAGGCGCTCCCGATCGTGGAGGCCCACCCCGGCGTGAATCGCCTTCCAGCCCATGGCCCGGTACATCGCGCCGCTGTCGATATAGGTGTAGCTGAGGGCCTGGGCGAGGCGACGCGCGGCCGTGCTCTTGCCCGCGCCGACGGGGCCGTCTATGGCGATCACCAGACGCCGCTTCCGCTCATCCATCGCGAGTAGAAGCCACCCAACGATTTCACCGCAGATTTCGCAGACCCCCCTCCCACTCCCTCCCCCTCAGAGGGGGGAGGGCTCGGGTGGGGGTGAAATCTGCGTAATCTGCGAAATCTGTGGTTTCTGGTCAGTCTCCGACTTCGCGGATGCCGCAGTCGGGGGCCACCTCCAGGAGGAGGCGCGCAAAACCCGGGAACGAGGTCTCGACGCAGGCGACGTCCTGGATCCGGGTTTCCCCTTCCGCGAAGAGGCCCGCCACGGCCAGGCTCATGGCCATGCGGTGATCCCCGCGACTGGAGACGAGGGTGCCGCGTGGCCGCCGGCCCCCCAGGATGCGCAAGCGGTCCCGCTCCTCGGTGACCTGCACTCCCAGCTTGGCCAGCTCCCCGGCCAGGGCGGAAAGCCGGTCCACCTCCTTGACGCGAAGTTCGGCCGCCCCCGAGATGACGGTCTCCCCCTCGGCGAGGGCGGCGGCCACCGCCAGGGCCGGAATCTCATCCAAGAGCCGCGGGATCAGATCGGACCCGATCGCCGTCCCCCGCAGGCGCGCACCCCGCACGTGGATGTCTGCCACCGGCTCGCCCGCCTCGTCCCGCTGGCGCGCTTGGGTGATCGTCGCCCCCATGGCGGCCAGCACCTCCAGGGCGCCGGCGCGCGTCGGATTCACCCCGACATCCCGGATGAGCAGCTCGGCCCCGGGCCGGGCCGCCGCGGCCACCATGAAGAAGGCGGCCGAGGACAGGTCCCCCGGGATGGAGAGGCTGGCCGCGGCCAGGCGCGCCTTCCCGGGCACGCTGACGGTAGTCCCCCGCCGCTGGGGGACGACGCCGAAGGCCGTGAGCATCCGCTCTGTGTGGTCCCGGGAGAGCATCGGCTCCGTCACGCTGGTCTCACCCAGGGCCTGGAGGCCGGCCAGGAGAATGGCCGATTTGACCTGGGCGCTGGCCACGGGAGTCTTCCAGGCGATGCCGGACAGCTCCGCTCCCCGGATGGCCAGCGGCGGATACCGGCCGGCCTCGCGCCCCAGGAGCGTCGCGCCCATGGCCGTCAGCGGCTCCACCACCCGGCGCATGGGACGGCGCCGCAGCGAGGCGTCGCCGGTGAGGATGCTGCAGAACGGCCGACCCGCCAGGAGACCCGTCAGAAGACGAAGGCTCGTCCCGGAATTCCCGGCATCCAGGATCGTCTCGGGTTCGCGCAGGGCGTCCGGTCCCCGGCCCACGATCCGCACGCACCCGTCGGGCGCCTCCTGGATCTCCGTTCCCAGGGCCCGCAGGGCATGCAGGGTCGCCAGGCAGTCCTGGCTCCGCAGGAACCCGCGGATCTCCGTTGTCCCGTGCGCCATCGCCCCCAGGAGCAGGCTGCGGTGCGAGATGGACTTGTCCCCCGGCACGCCGATGGCGCCCGCCAGCCTGTCGGCCGCATGCAGGACCCAGGATCGCATCGCCCCTGGTTCAGCCTTCGTCATTTGACATCCGTCATTCGATATTTCGTGGGAGCTTGCGGTTGGGCCAGCCGCCCGAGAAGCTGCTCCGCCAGCGGCTCAATCCACTCCCAGCCGCGAACCGTCACCCACTGGGCTGCCGGCTCTCGCCGAAACCAGGTGAGCTGTCGCCGGGCGTAGTTGCGGGTCGCCCGCTGCATGGCCGTCAGCGCCTCCCCCTCTGATAGTCGCCCCTCTAGGTGCGCCACGGCCTGGCGATATCCCAGCGACTTCAGCGTCCGGAGATCCGGCCCGTAGCCCGCGGCCAGGAGCCGGCGGACCTCTTCCAGGAGTCCCCCCTCCCACATGCGCCGGGCGCGCTCGTCGATCAGCCGGTACAGCTCCTCCCGCTCCCGGTTCAAGACGAGGAGGGCCGACACGGCCACGCGCGGTCGTTCCCAGAGGTCCGGCCGGATCTCCGAGGGGGGCCGCCCCGTCATCTCCAGGAGCTCCAGCGCCCGGATGGTCCGGAACAGGTCCCTGGGATGGACCCGCACGGCCGTGGCGGGATCGAGAGCGCGGAGGCGGTCGTGCAGCGCCTGGGTCCCCAGCGCCTCCGCCTCCCGGCTGAGACGGGCACGGATCGCCGGGTCGCCGCCGGTCCCGGCCAGCCGCCCCTTCAGGAAGGCGCGGAGGTACAGGCCCGTCCCTCCGACGAGGATCGGCCGGCGACCCCGCCGCCGGATCTCCTCCACCAGCGCGTGGGCGCGAGCGGCGAACGCGGAGGCGGAGAAGGTTTCCGTCGGATCGCAGAGATCCAGGAGGTGGTGCGGGACGGCCGCCCGCTCCGCAGGCGAGGGCTTGCCCGTGCCCACGTCCATCCCGCGGTACACCTGCATGGAGTCTGCGACGATGATCTCGCCCGGGGCGTGCCGGGCCAGGGCCAGGCCCAGGGCTGACTTGCCTACGGCCGTGGGACCCGTGATGAGGAGGACGCCGTCGGGTGAAATGGCGAGAGGCTCCTGCAGTGGAGGTTCAGGGAAGGGGCCTGCGCTGCTCGATACGGAAGTGGAGGTCGTAGCGAACCCTCGGGAGCTCCACGGGGGCCACCCAGCTGATCCGGACGACCAACTGGGATCCCTCCCGGATGAACTGGATGTCCTCGTCGGCAAGATCGAGGCCCGCCTCCCGCACCCGGCGCAAGAGTTCGGCCCGCGCCTTGTCCTCGCCGTTCGGGCCGACGGCGGCCATGGCCGCCTCCTTCACCGGATCCTGCAGGCTCAGATAGGTCCAGTAGGCCGGGACGAACTTGACGGCCAGGTAGATTCCGGTCGCCACCAGCAGGAGGAACAGCAAGGCCCCGAGGCCTATCCTCCCCGGGGCCATCCCGTCACCTCGTCGTCCCTCGGACTGCCAGGAACCGACCGCGTCCCCGTCGTTCAGGGCACGCCCTCCCGGTGCGGGCCGCCGGCTACCGGCGGCCTTTCAGCCAGCTCATCATCCCGCGCAGCTCTCTCCCCACGACCTCGATGGGGTGGTCGGCGTCCTTCTTGCGCATGGCGTAGAAGCTGGGGCGGCCCGCCTGATTCTCCAGGATCCATTCGCGGGCAAACTGCCCGTTCTGGATCTCGTCCAGGATCTTCCGCATCTCCGCCTTGACGCCGTCATTGATGACCCGCGGGCCCCGGCTGTAGTCGCCGTACTCGGCCGTATCGCTCACTGAGTAGCGCATGTAGGCCAGGCCCCCCTGGTACATCAGGTCCACGATCAGCTTCAGCTCGTGCAGCACCTCGAAGTAGGCCAGCTCGGGCTGGTAGCCGGCGGCCACCAGCGTCTCGAATCCCGCCTTGACCATCGCCGATATCCCGCCGCAGAGCACCGTCTGCTCCCCGAACAGATCGGTTTCGGTCTCTTCCTTGAAGGTCGTCTCCAGGACGCCCGCCCGCGTGCAGCCGATCCCCCTGGCATAGGCCAGGGCCATCTCCTTGGCCTTGCCCGAGGGGTTCTGGTACACCGCCACCAGGGCCGGCACCCCCGAGCCTTCGGTGTACACCTGCCGCATCATGTGGCCCGGCGCCTTGGGAGCCACCATGGAGACGTCCACGTCGGGGGGCGGCACGATCTGGTTGAAGTGGATGTTGAAGCCGTGGGCGAACATCAGGGTCTTACCCGGCGTCAGGGCCCGGGCAATGCTCTCGTCATAGACCTGCCTGTGGGTCTGGTCGGGCAGCACGATCATGATCACCTGGGACGCCTCGGCGGTCTCCTGGACCGTCCCGACCTTCAGGCCGTCTGCCTTGGCCTTGTCCCAGGACTTGCTGCCCTTGTAGAGGCCCACCATGACCTCCAGGCCGCTGTCCCGGTGGTTCAGGGCGTGGGCATGCCCCTGGCTTCCATAGCCGATGATCCCGATCGTCTTCCCCTTCAGCAGCCCGAGATCCGCGTCCTTGTCGTAATAGAGCTTGGCCATGGGTCTCCTCGTCTCACTCGGCGACGGCCTGCTTCCGGCCGGCCAGGCGCAGCCGGCCCTCTTCCCGCTTGGTGATGGTCTTGCTCCCCCGGGCGATGGCCAGGATCCCGCTCCGCACCACCTCCTGGACGCCGAAGGGCTGCAGCAGCTCCAGCACGGCTTCGATCTTGCCCGCCTCCCCGGTGATCTCCAGGGTGTAGGTGGTCGGGGTGACGTCCACCACCCGGCCGCGGAAGATCTCGGCGATGCGCAGGATCTCCGCCCGGTTGACCGGCTCGGCGTTGACCCGCACGAAGATCATTTCGCGGCCCACGTGGGATTCGTCTGTCAGGTCCACGACCTTGATCACGTCGATGATGCGATGGAGCTGCTTGACCACCTGCTCCATCACCCACTCGTCCCCGTGCACCGACAGGGTCATGCGCGAGACCGTGGGGTCCAGCGTCTCCGCCACGGACAGGCTGTCGATGTTGTAGCCCTTGGCCGCGATCAGGGAGGCGATCTTGGCCAGGACGCCCTGGTGGTTCTCCACCAGGATGGACAGGGTATGCTTGCGGTAGTGCTTGGGATCGGTCATGGGAAATGGGTCCTCGCCTTGCGGTCAGCGCCAGCCCCACGGTGAGGCGAAGGCCTCACCGCCAACCCTGGAAGAGCTTATCGGGAATCGGCTCGTCGGTGTCGATGATGTCCCTGATGGCGGAGCCGGCCGGGATCATCGGGTAGCAGTTCTCCTCCCGCTCGCACACCAGGTCCACCACCACGGGTCCCGGCGTGCTGACGGCCTTCTCGATGAGGGGCCGCACATCCCCGGGTCGTTCCGCCCGGAGCCCCACGGCGCCGCAGGCCTCGGCCAGCTTGACGAAATCCGGTTGGATCTCCAGGTCCACCTGGGAGTACCGCTTGCCGTAGAACAGCTCTTGCCACTGCCGGACCATCCCCAGGTACCGGTTGTTGACGAGGAAGATCTTCACCGGGAGGTTGTACTGCACGCAGGTGATCAGGTCCTGCATGGTCATCTGGAAGCTGCCGTCCCCGTCGATGTCGATGACCAGCTTGTCGGGGAAGGCCGCCTGGGCCCCCAGGGCCGCGGGGAACCCGAAGCCCATGGTCCCCAGGCCGCCGGAGGTGATGAAGCGGCGCGGCTGATGACCGCGGTAGTACTGCGCGGCCCACATCTGGTGCTGCCCCACCCCGGTGGCGACGATGGGATCGTGCTCCTCGGTCACCTTGTAGATCTGCTCGATGGCGTACTGCGGCTTGATGGCCCCGTCGGGGACCTGGTGGTACCGCAGCGGATGGGTCCGCTGCCACTCGGCGATCTGGCCGTACCACTCTTCCAGATCCTTCCGCCAGTCACGCTTGATCTTCCGAAGCTCGGCGTTCAGCTGGGTCAGGACCCGCTTCACGTCGCCGACGATCGGCACGTCCACGTGCACGTTCTTGCGAATAGAGGTGGGATCGATGTCCACGTGGATGATCTTGCAGTTCTTCGCGAACTCCGACAGCTTGCCCGTGACGCGGTCGTCGAAGCGTGGGCCGATGGCGATCATGAGATCCGTGTGGACCATGCACATGTTCGCCGTGTAGGTCCCGTGCATCCCCAGCATCCCCAGCCACAGCGGGTGGGAGGTGTCCAGGGCCCCCAGCCCCATGAGGGTGAGCGTGGTCGGAATCTGGGTCAGGTTCACCAGCTCGGTCAGCTCGGCCGAGGCATCCGCGTGGATGATCCCGCCGCCGCCGTAGATGACCGGCCGCCTGGCCGCGGCGATGAGTTCGGCCGCCTTCCGGATCTGGCCCGGGTGTCCGTTCACCGACGGGTTGTAGCCCCGGATGGAGACCTCCTCGGGGTACCCCTTGAACTCCGCCCGGCCCATGATGATGTCCTTGGGCAGGTCCACCAGGACCGGTCCCGGCCGGCCGCTCCGCGCGATGTGGTAGGCCTCCTTGATGATGCGGGGAAGCTCTTCCGTTTTGAGGGCCAGGAAGTTGTGCTTGGTGCAGGTCCGGGTGGTCCCGACCACGTCGGCTTCCTGGAAGGCATCACAGCCCATCACGGCCGTGGGGACCTGCCCCGTGAAGACCACGATGGCCATGGAATCCATGAGGGCGTCGGTCAGGCCGGTCACCGTGTTGGTCGCGCCCGGTCCCGAGGTCACGATGGCCGTGCCGGTCTGCCCGCTGGCCTTGTAGTAGCCCTCCACGGCGTGGATGGCGACCTGTTCGTGCCGACACAGGATGTGCCGGAGCGGATAGTCCAGCATGACGTCGTAGCCGTGCAGGATGGCCCCGCCCGGGTGGCCGAAGGCGGTATGCACCCCCTCGGCCTGGAGACATTTCATGAAGATCTCGGAACCCGTCACTCGCATGGGATCGCCCCTCCCGCCGGGCGCGAGGATCGCTCGTGCCGGCCAGTGTGGATGGATGCCCGCCCGGCCGTCCACCGGTAGGACCTAGGGGCGGGTTTGTGAAGCCCGCTTAGTACCACAGGACCGGGCCTCCGTCAACTAAAAATTCGAATTGGGGGCAGGGACGACGCGAACTTAGAGGGGCGGGGGCGGCAGAACATTGCACACCGAGTTGACAATCCCGGACCCATCTGTTACAGGGGACCGAAAAGCACGGCGGCCGCATCTGGGGCGAATCTGAGGGCGAGCGGCACGACAGCACCTTCATGGTCCATCTCCTGTTCGGTGGCCCGGGAGCGCCGCCGGATACCCCCTCATCCTGAAGCATGAGGACAGCATGCCACCTGGACGTGCGCATGCCCAGGCTGAACGGCCTGGAGGTGCTGAAGCGGGTCCGGGAGATCGACCATGTGGTTAAAGATCTCCACGATGCTGGTTTGAGATGCCTGACCTTGGAGGGTGCTGATGCATCTTCGTCCGCTCGCCGAGCCACTACCCTTCGCGCTCCAACTCCGGGGCCGCCAGTCCGTCGAAGCATTCGCCCGCCTGACCGCCCAGGAACAACTTGAGCTGGCCTGTCGGAACGTCCTGGGTGTCCTGGCCATGGCCCGCCCCCGCTTCGAGCGAACGCGGCTGGAGGGCTAGCCGTGCCTAACTCATCGGCGCAACGTCGCCACCCACGCCATCCGCTAGTGCTCTCGATCCTGTACAAATCGAAGGACCCCGCCCCCGTCAAAGTCGGGGTGGGATGGACGCGCGACTTGAGCGACGGGGGCGCCTGTCTGGAGTTGGCCGAGCCGCTCCCGTTCGCGACCCCGCTCAGTGTGATCCTCCAGACGGACCAGGGGAGCCTCGGGGTGGAGGGGAAGGTCGTCTGGGTCGGTGGGCCGGCGGCCGTGGGCGGAGGCACCCTCCACGGCGTGGCCTTCCTGGACGCCACCCCGGAGCAGCTCCGGGCCCTGTGGGCTCTGATCGCCCGCAAGGGCCAGGCGCGGCAAGCCGCCGTGCGCGTGCCCGTGAAGCTCGCCGTCCTGTGCCGGCCCAAGGGGGACGCGGGCCCGCCCATCCAGGGAGAGACAGGGGACGTCAGCCGGGAAGGGCTTTCGGTGCACCTCCCCCAGCTCCTCCCCTCGGCCACCCCGATAGAGATCACCCTCCCCACCCGCCAGGACCCGCTCACGCTGGAGGCCAGGGTCGTCTGGGTCGAATCGCCAGAGGCGCGAACACCCGGGCAACCGATCCGGCACGGTCTGCGGTTCACGAACCTCAGTTGGGCACACGAACTGACCCTGGGCCTCTTGCTGGCGGAGTTGCCAACGGAGACCCCCCCGAAGGAGGGTGGGCGCCCGCATGGGCAGTGATACCCCTCAGCCAATGGACGCCTTCGAAGCCTGGTTCTTGCGCCGCGTCGTTCAGGCGGTTGAGGCTGGCGACGTGCCGAAACCCATGCTGACGGAGTTGCAGGCCAACCTCGCCGCGACTGAGGCTTCCGTAGCCCCGTGGATACCCTGTAGGCGAGCTGGGCAATAGCAGGGACACCTCGAAGTCATAAGCGCGCGGATCAGGCGTATGTCAACTCTGTTGACCACGATTGTTTACAAACTGCTCCAGGCAGGCATTATCCTGATTTTTCCCGCCGTCGCGCTCCGCGCCTGGCGGAACGGAGGAACGCGGCGGCTGGCAAGCGCGACGATCGGTGCACTTGTTCTGATCAGCGCTTTTGCACTTGCGGCGGCCGGCGAATGGTCCGGTAATCGACTCACCGCAACGTACGGTTATGGCTACATCGCGGGTCACGCACTTCTGCTGTTCGGCTTAACTCTTGGCCTTCCGGTGCTCGCCGCTGCGGCTGTCATACGAGCATGGAAGCCCACAAGGGGAACGTTTCTTCGGCCGTATTCTATTGCCGTTTTGGCAGCCGTCGGCGTGTGGGCCGGGGCATCTGTTCTTGGGTATTACGTGATGGCGGCGATCCCCTGATGTTGGTAATGAGGTGCAGCGCGTGGGGACCGTGCCGAAATGTGGGGGTGAAGGGCCAAGGACGAGAGCCCGCGGGGATTCAGACGGCGACTAAGAGCCCGGCGCGCTGCCTGGCGTCCGTTTCCCCCGCCCCCGGATCGCCGCCAGGGCCCAGCCCACTTCCTCGCAGCGCAAGGCCGCAGCCGTCGCCCCGAAGAGCGCCGCCGCCACCGCCATTTCGCCGAGGAGGAGGGCGGCCTTCGGGAGCACCCGGGGGACGGCCAGGACGTCCCACCACCCCTGCGAAAGCATCCCCCACGCCGCCATGGGCAGGCACGCCACGGCCACCCTGGCCGACGCCCGGAGCAGCCGGCGGCCGCCCAAGAGGCCGATGCGGCCGCGCAGGCGGATGAACAGGAAAAGGAAGTTGCTGGCCGACGCCAGGGCCGTCGCCAGGGCGAGGCCCGTGGCCCCGAGCCGTCCCATGAGCAGGACGCTGGCGGCGATGTTCACCGCCACCGCCAGCATCCCTGTCATGTAAAAGGTGAGCCCCAGCGCGTAGCCCACCAGGATCTCGGCGGTGAGCAGCGTGACCGGCCGGGTGAAGGCCCCCCGCTCGAAGAGGACGTGCAGGATGGGCACCCGGAACACGATCAACCCCACGATGGCCGGCAGGGTCAGGAAGAAGGCCAGGCGCAGGCTGCCCTGCAGCGCCCCCTTCATCTCCTCGACGGCGTCCTTGGCCATGGAGGCGGCCATGACCGGCAGCGCCCCCGTGGCGATGGCGACCCCGATCACGCCGATGGGAAACTGCACCAGGCGGAAGGCGTACGTCAGGGCCGCCACGCTGCCCTGGGCCAGGAACGAGGCCAAGAGCGTTCCCACGAAGACGTTGATCTGCGTGATGGCGAGCCCCGCCACGCCGGGCGCCATCAGGCGGGCGATCTGCCAGACGCGCGGGTCCCGGGGAGCCACCCGGAGCCTCGGTCGCCACCCACGCGCCAGCGCGGCCGGGACCTGGATCAGTAACTGGCCGGCGCCTCCCACCAGGACCGCGATCCCCAGGGGCAGGACGGGATTGCTGGCGCCGGGGGCGATCAGCAGGGCAGCGGCGATCATGGCGATGTTCAACACCGTCGGGGAGAGGGCCGGCGCCAGGAAGTGGCCCAGCGAGTTCAGGATCGCCATGAACAATGCGGCCAGGCCAACCAGGAAGATGTAGGGGAACATCACCCGGAGGAGCTGGACGGTGAGGTCGAGTTTGCCGGGCACCTCAGCGAAGCCGGGCGCCAGGAGCCGGACGATCGCCGGCGCCAGCAGGACCCCCAGCAGCGTCACGCCCGCCAGGACCACGACCAGCGTGCCCATCACGGCCGAGGCGAGGTCCCACGCGGCGTCCCGGCCCTCCCGGGTCGCGGTCCGGGTGAAGGTGGGAATGAAGGCGGCCGAGAGAGCCCCCTCCCCCAGGAGTTCGCGGAGGGTGCTGGGAATCCGGAAGGCCACGAAGAAGGCATCGGCCAGCATGCCCGCCCCGAAGAGCCAGGCGATGGCCATGTCCCGGACGAAACCCAGGAGCCGGCTGAAGAGCGTGGCCAGGCTGACCACACCGGCGGCCGAGGCGATCTGCCGCACGTGCCCGGCTTGGGTAATCATGCCGACCTCGTCAAAAGAGGGAGCACGCAATGAGCTGAAACGTGAAGCGTGATGGGGAACTGCCGGTCTGGGCCTTCACGTTTTACGTTTCACGTTTCACATGTTCCGGGAGAAATCCCTTGACATCCCTGCCCCACTCCTCTACAAGAGGGGCGCCCTCCGGGGCACCGCAGGTGCCTCCGGAGGTGTTCGCGCCAGTTCATTACGCAAAGGAGCCGGGATCATGCCGATCATCAAATCCTCCATCAAGGACCTGCGGCGGACGGCGCGCCGGAGCGCGGTCAACCGGGCGGCCAAGGGCAAGGTCCGGTCCAACCTGAAGCGGGTCCGATCCGCCATCACCGAGAATCAGGGCCAGGCCGCAGCGCAAGCGTTGGCCGCGGCCACGCCCGTCATCGACCGCGCCGTGAGCAAGAGGATCCTGCACAAGAACGCCGCCGCGCGGCACAAGTCCCGCCTGATGCACCAGCTCAATCGCCTGACCAAGACCACCACATCCTAGGCCAGTCCAACCGGATCCGAACAAGTCTTCAAGCAATCAGGAGTCGGACGACTCTAACGGGTCGTCACAGGCCTTCCAGCAGCCGGGCCACGACTCGGGCCGCCAGGTCCTGCGCGGCGCGCGCCGTGGCTTCCTCTTCCGCCGCCCGGGTGGCCACCACACCGGCCCCGGCGGTGTAAAACGCCTCCCCGACGATCTCCTCCTTCAGCAGGACCTTGTCCCCGCCCCGTTCCGTCAGCCGCAGGGCCAGGGCGATTCGGACGCGGAACCGGCGGCCGATGTCGGCCCGCTCGAAGGCGATGGGATCGTTCTGGTAGGCCGTCAGGCTGCCGCCCAGGACGGTGTCGGCGGCGTCCGGCGGGGCGAGGCGCACCCGGCCATCCTGCTGCAGCCGCCGCAGGATGGCGGCGCTGACGAGGCCCTGGAGGCCGGGCCGGAAGGTATCGTTGGTCAGGGCCGCCAGGTGGAGGCGCTGGATTTCGCGGGGCAGGTCGCCCACCCCTTCCGGATGATAGCCGCACCCGGCGAGCAGCAGACCGCACCCGGCGGCCAGCACGAGCAGGCGCACGGATCGCCCGGGTGTCCGACCGCGCTGGCGTGCCCGGCGAATCCCCATGCCGTGGGGGTCAGGAGGTCACGACGATGTTGACGAGCTTGTCCGGGATGACGACCACCTTGCGGACGGCCTTGCCCCCCGTCCACGGCTGGACGCGCGGATCGGCGAGCGCCAGCTCGCGGAGGCGATCCTCCGCGGTCCCCCGGGGGACATGCTGCCGGCTGCGGACCTTGCCGTTCACCTGGACGACCACCTCGACCGTCTCGGCCTGGGCCAGGGCCGCATCGGCGACAGGCCAGGGCCGGCGGAAAATGCTCTCGCGGTGGCCCAGCATCTCCCAGAGCTCCTCCGCCAGGTGCGGCGCGAAGGGGGCGAGCATCGTCACCAGGGCGCTCACGCCCTCGGCGAACGCCAGGACCCGGTTGCGCCGGGGCGGCGCCGGGTCCGCCCCGAGTTCCTCCTGGAACTTGTTCAGCGCGTTCAGGAGCTCCATGAGGGCGGCGAGGGCCGTGTTGAAGTGGAACGCATCCTCCAGGTCGCGGGTGACCCTGGCGATCGTCTGGTGGGTCACGCGCCGAAGGGCGCGGACCGCCTCGGCATGGACCCCGTCGTCCCAGGACAGGTCCCGGGCGGCGCGGATCCAGGCGGCGCGATCCTCCACCAGCCGCCAGACGCGGCTGAGGAATCGGAACGAGCCCTGGACGCCCTCGTCCGACCACTCCAGATCCTTCTCCGGGGGGGCGGCGAACAGCGAGAAGAGCCGGATGGTGTCGGCCCCGTAGCGCTCCAGGAGGTCATCCGGATCCACCACGTTCCGCTTGGACTTGGACATCTTTTCGGTCCGCCCGATCTCCACTGGTCGCTGGCATTCGGTGCAGCGGCCCTGCTTGTCCACCTCCCCCGGCAGGCGGTAGCCGTGCTCGGGGCAGCGGTAGCTCTCCTTGCAGACCATGCCCTGCGTCAGCAGGTTGCTGAAGGGCTCGCTCACGCCGGTCAGGCCCAGGTCCCGGCATACCTTGGTGAAGAAGCGCGCGTACAAGAGGTGCAGCACGGCGTGCTCGATCCCTCCGATGTACTGGTCCACCGGCATCCAGTACTGCACCGTGCCCGGGTCCAGGGGGCGCGTCGTCTCATGGGGGCTGGTGAATCGGAGGAAGTACCAGGAGGAGTCCACGAAGGTGTCCATGGTGTCGGTCTCGCGCCGCGCCGGACGCCGGCAGGAGGGACACGTGGTCCGCACGAACTCCTCGACCCGCGCTAAGGGGGAGCCCCCGCTCATGGTGATGGCCACGTCCGGGGGCAGGATCACGGGGAGGTCCCGTTCCGGCACGGGCACGCTGCCGCAGGTGTCGCAGTAGATGATCGGGATGGGCGTCCCCCAGTACCGCTGGCGGGAGATGAGCCAGTCGCGGATCCGGTAATTCACCGCCCGCTTGCCGATCCCCTGCTCCTCCAGGAACTGGCAGACGGCCAGCTTCCCCTCCTCGCTCGCCATGCCGCTGAAGGCACCGGAATTGACCATGCTGCCCTCACCCTCGTAGGCGGCCTCCAACGATTCGCCGGAGCCCTGCGCCCCCCCCGGAGGCTGGATCACCACCCGGATCGGCAGCCGGTAGAGGCGCGCGAAGTCGAAGTCCCGCTGGTCGTGGGCCGGCACCGCCATGATCGCCCCGGTCCCGTACTCCATGAGGACGAAATTGGCCACCCAAATGGGGATGCGCTCCCGGGTCAGGGGATTGACGGCGGAGGCCCCCGTGAAGACCCCCTCCTTTTCGGCCGTGGCGTCGGTTCGCACGGCCCTGTCGGCCCGGCGCATGCGGGCGACGAACTCCCGAACCGTGGACTCCCGGGGGGTGCCGGCCGACAGCGACAGGGCCAGGGGATGCTCGGGCGCCAGCACCATGAAGGTGGCGCCGAACAGCGTGTCGGGTCGCGTGGTGAAGATGCGGAGGCTCCCGCCATCCACCAGGGGGAAATCCACCTCGGCCCCCACGCTCTTCCCGATCCAGTTGCGCTGCATGACCCGGACCCGCTCGGGCCAGCCCGTCAGGGTCTCCAGGTCCCCCAGCAGTTCCTCCACGTAGGCGGTGATCTTCAGGAACCATTGCTCCAGCTCCTTCTGGACCACCGGCGTGTCGGTGTGCCGCCAGCAGACGCCTCCCTCGGCCTGTTCGTTGCTCAGCACCGACTGGCACAGCTCGCACCAGTTCACGGGGGCGCGACCCCGGTAGGCCAGGCCCCGCTCCAGGAGCTTCAGGAAGAACCACTGGTTCCAGCGGTAGTAGGCGGGATCGCAGCAGGTGACCTCGCGGGACCAGTCGTACGAGAACCCCATGCGCCGGAGCTGCGACTTCATGTAGGCGATGTTGTCGGTCGTCCACCTGGCGGGGTGGACCCCATGCTCGAAGGCCGCGTTCTCGGCCGGGAAGCCGAAGGCATCCCAGCCCATGGGGTGCAGCACGTTGAAGCCGCGCATGGTCAGGTAGCGCGCCACCACGTCGCCGATGGAGTAGTTGCGAACGTGCCCCATGTGGATCTTGCCCGAGGGGTACGGGTACATCTCCAGGCAGTAGTACTTCGGGCGCGCCGGGTCTTCCGTGACGGCGAAGAGGCGCTGGGCCTCCCAAACCTCCTGCCACTTCGCCTCGATGCGTGTGAAGTCGTAGCCACGAGCCATGCAGACCCTCCGGTCACCGATCGGTTGTATGTAGCACGAGTCCTCGGCCTTGGCAAGGGTGCCCGTCGCCTGCAGGATCAAGAGCGTTCGGTCGTTCGAGCGTTCGGGTGTTCGGTTGTTCTCGAACGCCCGAACCATCGAACCCTCGAACCCCCGAACGCATCGGGGCGGGTGTCAGGTGGCGAGACGGTCCTCCAGCTCGCGGACGCGGGCCTCCAGGGTCGCGATGACCTGCCGCTTCTCGCGGAGCTCGGCGAAGTGGTGGACGGCCCGGCGGATCGCCAGAATCACCAGCTCGTGCTGGAGGCCTTTCACAATGAAGTCGAAGGCGCCAAGCTTGAGGGCCGTGATGGCGTTCTGGGAGCTGGGGTGGGCGGTGAGGATGATCACCGGAAGATCAGGGGCCCCCTTCCGGAACTGCTCTAGGGTCTCCAGGCCGGAGAGCCCTGGCATCATGATGTCCAGCACCACGGCCTCCACGGGATGCTGGGGCAGTGCTGCCAGCGCCTCCGTCCCGCTGGCCACCGCGACCACCCGGAATCCACGCTCCACCAAGAGGTCGCCATAAAACTGGCGCGTGAGTTCCTCGTCGTCCACCAGGAGGATCACGGGAGCGGCGCGATCTCCTCCCTCGCGGGAGGGCTCCGAGGGGACGGCGGGCGCGCCCTTCAGCGCCCGGCGTCGATGACTGTGGCGGGCCACCTCCAGCTCGTGCAGGTAGGCCAGTGTTCGGTCCAGATCCTGTCGCAGGTGGCGCACCCGCAGCATCGCCTCCACCCGGGCCAGCACCTCGGCGGATTGGATCGGCTTCGTCAGGTAATCGTCGGCCCCCAGGGTCAGGACCCGCTCCTTGGTGCCGAAATGGTCCAGGGCCGTGATGACGATGATCGGGATGCGGGCCGTTCGCTCCTGCGCGCGCAGCATCTCGCAGACCTCGAACCCGCTCACCCCCGGCATGATGAGATCCAGGAGGATGACCTCCGGCAGATCCTCCTCCACCGCCTGGAGCGCCTGGCGCCCGTTGCTGGCCTTGCGGATCGTGTGGCCGGCGGGCGCCAGGATCCCCTCCAGCAGCTCCAGGTTCTCGGGCTCATCATCCACGACCAAGATGGATGGCATGGGTCGCCTCCCTCGGTGTGCTTGCGCCGCGGCCACCAGGCCGCCTCATTCTACCGAACCGGGGGCGTCTGACAAGTCAAATCTCCTGCCCACCCATGAGGCCGGCCTGCCGGGAATGGCTCAGTACTGCACCTCCACCAGGCACAGCCCGTGCGGGGGCAGCGTCTTCCCGGCCCGCCGGCGGTCGCGGGAGGCCAGCGCCGCCTCCACCTCCGCCGGGTCCCGCCTCCCCCGCCCCACCTCGAGGAGGGTCCCCACCAGGATCCGCACCATGTGCTGGAGGAAGCCGTTTGCCGTGATTTCGAAGTGCCATAGATCCTCCGCCAGCCGCCAGGAGGCGTCCAGGATGGTGCGCACCGGCGTCCGGGCCGTGCAGCTCGCCGCGCGAAAGGCGGAGAAGTCGTGCGTGCCGACCAGGACGCGGGCCGCCCGCGCCATGGCATCCAGATCCAGGGGATGTGGCACGAACAGGGTGTGCCGGGCCAGCCAGGCCGAGGGGTAATCCCGGCGGAGCAGCGTGTAGCGGTACGTCTTGGAACGGGCCGAGCGGCGGGCGTCGAAGTCCGGGGGGACTTCCTCGGCGTGGCAGACCACGATGTCCCGGGGCAGGCTGGCATTCAAGGCGTTGCGCAGGGTGAGCGAATCCAGGCGCAGGTCGGCGGCGAGACTGGCCACCTGCCCCAGGGCATGCACGCCGGCGTCGGTGCGTCCCGCCCCGGTCACCTGCACGGGGACGCCTGCGATCCGGGTCAGCGCGGCCTGCAGGACGCCCTGGATCGTCGGCAGGCCCGGCTGGACCTGCCAGCCATGATAGGCAGTGCCCTCGTATTCGAGGACCAGTTTGAAGCGCCGCATGGCCAGGCCTCCGGTGACCCGCCAGTTGTTGATGCCCTTTTTCTCGGTCGGCACATTTTGCCCAGATGGCGGACCTTTACCGTACGGGTAAAATACACCATCTCGTCCAACTCCGCCAATGAGAGGAGCGCACCCGGCCAACTTTGCAAACGATTGGCTTGACACGCATCAGGGGGTCAGTTAGGGGTAGTTCCTCTCCTGGAGAAGGGAGGCCGGACATGCCGAGACAGTTTACTGCCAGCGCCTGGAGTCAGTTTCTCGCCACGGCGTGCCTTGTCACGCTGTTCGCCCACGCTGCCGAGGCGGGGACGCCTGCCGACAAGCGATTGTTCGTCCTTCAGAAAGCCAGCGGGGCGGTGATCGAATACGATCTGAAGACCGGAACGCCGGTGAACAGTGTGCCGGTGCCGCCCGAGACGTTCAAGCAGGATCATCCCATCGTCGTCAGCCACCGAGGCGAAGTCCTCATTTCCTTCTACCGGCCCGACGGGGATGCCGTGCTCATGCGCCACTGGCTGTGGGATGGAGCCAAGGCGCAGATCCTGACTCCAAAGGTCTCACCAGCAGACGACTCCGACGGCTGGGCCTATCCGCGGGCGCTCCTGTCCGCCGACGGCGGCAATCCCTTCTGGTACAAGACGGACATGAAAGTCTCGGGCAAGGCGGACGCGGAAGGCTCAGAGCAGGCGGTCACGCCGACGTTCCAGATGTTCCGGGGCACACTGTCGGGACCTGGCACGGAAAAGATCATTCAGCGGGCCTTCGCCGAGTGCAAGTGCAGCACGGGGGCGTGCAGCGAAACGTGCAACGTCGGATGGGCGTGGGCCCCCCATGGCGTCATCCAGGACTTCTTCTTCGTCACCTATTTCGTTCCCGGCCAGCTCCAGCCCTCCTACGAGTCCACCTACCTCTTCACGAAACGCGGAGACAAATGGACCAGGCAGAAGCGCGCAGAGGCGTCCGAGGAGATCCTCGACGCGAAGCGTCGCGGCGAAATCATGGTCGAAGCGGTGCCGGACGCCGGCTGCTGCGGGTGGGCGAACGACAGCAGCGACATGACCATCGTCCGGAGGTCCGGGAGCCGCATCACGATTTTCGACGAGTGGAGCCGGTACAACAATCAGCGGTACGACGTCAGCTTCTTCAGCTCCAATGCCGAGATCTCGCCCGACGGATCGAGGGTGGCCCACACCATCACCTCGTCCCGTCCATGGATGCCGGGGGTCAGAGCAGAGAGATTCGGCTAGGTTCTGATGCCCCCGAGAGCGAAAAGCTCACGCCGGAGGAGATCTCGAAGCTGAGGGAAGTGATTGCGCGGCATCCCCTGGTCGAAGTCGTTGCCCTCGACAGCCCCTCCCGGCTGTCGCTCAGCATCCAGCAGGCCACCCTGATCGGATGGCTGAGCGACAAAGAGCTCCTGATCTTCAAAGACAAGACACTCCACATCGTGAATGCGCACGATGGCAAGCCGATACGCACCCTCCCCCTCAGCGTCGACCGGGCAGAATACGTCTTCCTGCGCTGATCCACATCTCCGCCTCTAGAGGGGGACGTTGCG
>JACPAT010000326.1 GCA_016180655.1 Candidatus Methylomirabilota bacterium
TTGATCCGATGGGCCAGGACGCCGGCGCCGAAGCCGTTGTCGATGTTGACCACTGCCACGCCCGCGGCGCAGGAGTTCAGCATGGTGAGCAGCGCCGCCAAACCCCGGAAGCTCGCCCCGTAACCGACGCTGGTCGGCACGGCGATCACCGGCTTGTCCACCAGCCCGCCTACCACGGAAGGCAGCACGCCGTCCATCCCGGCGACCACGATCAGGACGCGGGCGCCATCCAGGGCCGCCCGATTGTCCAGGATCCGGTGGAGGCCCGCGACGCCCACGTCGTAGAGCGTCTCCACCCGGCTTCCCAGGATGTCGGCGGTCACCGCGGCCTCCTCGGCCACCGGGATGTCGGAGGTCCCGGCCGAGAGGACCAGGACCTGGCCGACTGGTGGAGCGGGGCGGGCGGGCTTGACGACGATGGCGCGGCTCAGGGGGTGGTATTCCGCGCGGGGTTCCTTGGCCTTGATGGCGTTGAAGATCTCGCGGGAAGCACGGGTGGCCAGGAGCATCCCGTGCCGCAGGAGGCTCCGCCGGGCGATGGTCGTGGCCTGCGAGACCGTCTTCCCCTCGCAGAAGATGACCTCGGGGAAGCCCTGCCGGATGGCCCGGTGGTTGTCCATCCGGGCAAACCCCAGGTCCTCGGAGGGAAAGTGCCGCAGCCGCTCCAGCGCCCGGTCCACACTCAGCCTGCCCGTCCGGACCTCTTTCAGAAGGCTGGTGAGTTCTCCCCGATCCATGCCCTCGATCCCACGAGACAGGTTTGGCAAATCTTCGGGATTTCCGATTCAACCTACCATGAAAAGCGAGAAGGGGCCAATTCCTTTTGATCAAAGGGTGACAACCCGGTGCTTCCAGGGTATCCTGGCCCCGCGTGGGTCGGTAGCCAAGGCGGGCAGCAGGTTTTCGAGAGGCCGGCAGGGGGGGCGCGAGATGGGGGAACAGCCGGAGACCTCACACGTCGTCACGCCTCGCGAAGTCCGGACCCTGATCCGCCAGGGCCGGTGGCGCAAGCCGACGGCCGGCCTCGCGCCCGGATATGTCCAGGCGAACCTGGTGGTCCTGCCCCGTGAACTCGCCTACGATTTCCTTCTGTTTGCGCAGCGAAATCCCAAGCCCTGCCCGATCCTCGAGGTGACCGATACCGGCTCGCCGGAGCCCAGGCTCACGGCCCCGGGGGCGGACCTCCGCACCGACGTCCCCACGTACCGCATCTACCGGGACGGGAAGTTCGTCCAGGAGGTGACGGACCTGCTGGGCGTCTGGTCCTCGGATCTCGTCGCGTTTCTCCTCGGCTGCAGCTTCACCTTCGAGGCCGGGCTGCTCCAGGCCGGGATCCCCGTCCGCCACATCGAGGAGGGGAAGAACGTCTCCATGTTCATCACCTCGATCCCCTGCGCGCCGGCCGGCGCCTTCAGCGGTCCCCTGGTGGTGACCATGCGACCCATCCCGGCGTCCCTGGTTGCGCGGGCCGTCCAGATCAGCGGGCGATTCCCCGCGGTACACGGGGCACCGGTGCATGTGGGGGATCCGGCTGCCCTGGGCATTCGCGACTTCTCGAAGCCGGAATTCGGCGACCCGGTGACGATCCGTCCGGGCGAAGTGCCGGTCTTCTGGGCCTGCGGCGTCACCCCCCAGGCCGTGGCCATGCAGGCCAAGCCGCCCCTCATGATCTCGCACGCCCCCGGCCACATGTTCGTCACGGATATGCGGGACGAATCACTCGCGGTCTTCTGAGGCTGTTGAAAAAGGCCCATCTGCTGCGTCAGACGCTCGTCGCGGCACTGCGACGTACATACCGCAGTACGTCTCGTGCCTCGCCTTCGCGCCTTCCTCGGGCACCCATCCGGAGGATGGGTCGTGAGCCTTTTTGACCAGCCTGGGCTACCAGGATGTTGGTATACACCCTAGTAGCCACTGCAGGCGTTCGCGAAGCCAGCCGACCAGGGAAGACCAGCGGGGTGGGCTGTCTTCTGGATTCCTAGGGTGATCGTTGGTTCGGCGTGGGATACTCCGGGCACATTCCTTGACGGGGATTTGGGCCCCAGGTAGAATCCCCCCCACTCGCGGGAATGGAGAGCCAAGAGCCGAGAGCCGAGAATTCCCAGTGCGGGCGGGGACGAACCCCGGAGAGACCGTGAAGAGGGGAACCGGCAAGGCGGTGCGGCGCGCCGGTTCCTGTGTGGTGAAATCGGAAAGGGGGAGGGATCATGCGCAGGCGAGCGTGGTGCAGAGGACTGCTGGCGTCGGTCGTGGCAGTCGGGGCTGTCCTGGGCCTGGTCAGCCGTCCCGCGGCCCAGACCAAAGAGGTCGTCATCGGCGTCCTGTATCCCATGACCGGGCCCGTGGCCCAGGTCGGGATCGACTCGGTCAATGCCCTGAAGGTGGCGCTGGACATCATCAACACCGACATGAACATCAACCTGCCGCTGGGCAGGGGGGTGGGGCTGCCCAACCTGGGCGGGGCCAAGGTCCGCATCGTGGTGGTAGACCACCAGGGCAAGCCGGACATCGGCCTGGCCGAGGCGGAGCGCCTGATTACCCAGGAGAAGGTGCACGCCCTGTTCGGCGCCTACTTCTCCAGCGTGACCAACACGGCCAGCCAGGTGGCCGAGCGGATGGGGATCCCCTTCCTCAACGCCGAGTCCTCGTCCCCGGCCCTCACGGAGCGCGGCTTCAAGTGGTTCTTCCGGACCAGCCCACACGACGGCCACTTCAGCGTGGCGATGTTCGACTTCATGCGGGACTTCGAGAAGAAGCGGGGGATCAAGTTCAAGACCGTCGCCATCCTGAACGAGGACACCCAGTTCGGCGCGGATAGCGCCAAGGTGCAGGACGAGCTGGCGAAGAAGTATGGGTACGAGGTGGTCGCCAGGATCCCCTTCCGGACGGGGACGACCAGCCTGGACGCCGAGATCGGGCGCCTGAAGACGGCGAATGCCGACGTCGTGCTTCCCAGCCTCTACACCTCGGATGCGATCCTCCTGACCCGGACAGCCAGGAACCTGGACTACAACCCGAAGGTGATCATCGCCCAGAACGCGGGGTACACCGATCCCAAGTTCGTGGCCGAAATGGGCAAGGAGGCGGAGGGGGCCATCACCCGCGCGCCGTTCGCCCTGGACCTGGCGGCCAAGAAGCCGCTCATCCCGGTGATCAACGACATGTTCAAGAAGCTGAGCGGCGGCCGCGACATCAGCGACGTGCCGGCCCGCGCCTTCACGGGCTTCCTGACGCTGGCGGACGCCATCAATCGGGCGCGTTCGACCGATCCCGGGGCGATCCAGAAGGCCCTGCGGGAGACCAATATCCCGGCCGACCAGCTCATCATGCCGTGGACCGCGGTGAAGTTCGACGAGAAGGGACAGAACGCCGGGGTGCGGGCCATCCTGCAGCAGCTCCAGGGCGGCAGCTACCACACCGTCTATCCCTTCGAGCTGGCCTCGAAGGAACCGATGTATCCCCTTCCCGCCTGGTCGCAACGGCGCTAACTGATTCTCCGCCGGGGGAAACCCGGCCGCCTCAGGCACAGAGAGAACAGGGGGGCGGGAACCCGCAGCGCTGCGGTCTCGCCCCCGTTTCACGTCTATGCTCACCATCCCGCCGCCCGATGTCCTGGTTCAGGGGATCCTGAGCGGGATCCTCATGGGGTTCGTGTACGCGCTCATCGCCGCGGGCCTGAGCCTGATCTTCGGCCTGATGGAGATCGTGAACTTCGCCCACGGCGAGTTCCTGATGCTCGCCATGTACACGACCTTCTGGGCATACGCCCTGTTCGGGCTGGATCCGCTCGTGAGCGTGCCGCTCTCCGCGGGGGTGCTGTTCCTGGTCGGCTGGCTCACCTACCGGGGGATCATCCGGCGCATCCTGGGCGGGCCCATGCTGGCCCAGATCTTCGCCACCTTCGGCCTGGCCATCTTCCTGCGGGCGGGGGCGCAGTTTCTCTGGACGCCCGACTTCCGCCAGGTCACCCGGGCCTGGGTGCAGGGGCCGGTGCGAATGCTGGGGGTCTCGGTCGGGCTCCCCCAGGCGGTGGCCAGCGTCGCCTGCCTGGTGGCCTTCGGGGCACTGTACTGGTTCATCACCCGGACGGAGACGGGCGTGGCCCTGGAGGCGACGGCGCAGGATCGCCAGGCGGCGGAGCTGATGGGGATCAACACGGAGCGGATGTTCGCCCTCGGGTGGGGGATCGGCGCCGCCTGCGTGGGGATCGCGGGGGCCTTCCTGGCGAACTTCTTCTACGTGTTTCCGCACGTGGGCAGCCTCTTCGCCCTCATCGCGTATGTCACGGTGGCCCTGGGCGGCTTCGGAAGCATTCCGGGGTCGCTGGTGGCGGGGGTGATCATCGGCGTGATCGAGGTCCTGGGCGGCCTGCTCATCGCCCCGGCCTTCAAGTACGTCGCCGTCTTCGTGCTCTATCTGGTGGTGGTCCTCCTGCGGCCGCAGGGCCTCTTCGGAAAGTTCTGATGGCGACGGTGGACTAGCCGAGAGTCGCGAAGGAGCAAGGCCCCCTTGGACTTTTCGATGGGGACGGGTGAGCCGGTGACGGCGGTCAAAGCGCAGGAGGGGACCCGTGCCTCCGTCCGGAGGGTCTGGGGGATGGGTCTGTTGGCGGTGATGCTGCTCGCCACGCTGGCCTTCCCCTGGGTGGATCGGCTTCCCTATCACCGCGACCTCGTGATTCGGGTGTTCCTCTACGCCATGCTGGCCCAGGCCTGGAACATCCTGGCCGGCTATTGCGGGCAGATCTCCCTGGCGTATGCCTCCAGTGTGCTTCAGATGCGATGGGGCTGGAATCCCTGGGTGGGTCTCGGGGCGGGGATCCCGGTGGCAGTGGCGCTCTCCATGGCGATCGGCTATCCCTGCTTCAGGCTGCGCGGGCACTACTTCGCCATCGCCACCATCGCCATCGGCGAGATCGTCCAGACCCTGGCCATCAACTGGGACTTCATCGGGGGCGCCCGCGGCCTCACCCTGCCGTTCCAGAAGGATTCCCTCCTGGCCTTTCAGTTCCACACCAGCAAGTACCCGTACTACTACATCGTGCTGGCCCTCTTGATCCTGTGCCTGCTGGTGAGCTGGCGGATCGAGCGGACGCGCCTGGGCTACTACTTCCGGGCGATCCGGGAGGATCCCGAGGCCGCCCAAAGCGTGGGGATCCCCATCACCCGGTACAAGCTGATCGCCATGGCCGTCTCGGCGGCGTTCGTCTCGGCCGGCGGGAGCTTTTACGCCCAGTACGTCCTCTACCTGGACCCGGACAGCGTCCTGCCGCTGTCCCTGTCCATCCTCATCTGCCTCCTGGCGGTGGTGGGAGGCGTGGGGACGCTGTGGGGGCCGCTGGTGGGGGCGGCACTCCTGATCCCGCTGTCGGAGTTCACCCGCATCCAGTTCGGCGGGACCGGGCGGGCCGTGGATCTCCTCATCTACGGCGCGCTCCTGACGCTCGTGGCGGTCTTCCAGCCGGCGGGGCTCGTGGGCCTCCTCGGGCGCCGGGGGAGGCCCTGATGGCGCTGCTCACGGTCGAAGGAATCACCAAGCGGTTCGGGGGCCTGGTGGCGAACCACGACATAAGCTTCGCCGTGGAACAGGGGGAGATCGTGGGGCTCATCGGTCCCAACGGGGCCGGCAAGAGCACCCTCTTCGACGTGATCACGGGCTACTACCGGCCGGAGGCGGGTGAGGTCCGGTTCGACGGCCACCCCCTCGTGGGCCGCCGGCCGGATCAGGTGAACCGCCTGGGGGTCGGGCGGACCTTCCAGAAGCTCCGCCCGTTTCATGCCATGACGGTCCTGGAGAACGTCATGGTCGCCGCCATGCAGCACCAGGCGGTTCCCTCCGCGGCCCGGCGCGAGGCGCTCTCCTCCCTGGAGTTCGTGGAGCTGGCAGACAAGCGGGACAGCTACGCCCGCGACCTGAGCACGGGCCAGCGAAAGCGCCTGGAGCTGGCCCGGGCCATGGCCACCCGCCCGCGCCTCTTGCTCCTGGACGAGGTGACGGGGGGCGTGGACCAGCGAACCATCCCGACCCTGGTTGAGCTCATCGGCCATTTGCGGGGGCAGGGCCTGACCCTGGTGGTCATCGAGCACAACATGCGGGTCATCATGTCCATCTCCGACCGGATCCTGGCGTTGCACCTGGGGGAGGTCATCGCCGACGGTCCCCCCTCCGAGGTGGTGAAGGAGCGGCGGCTCATCGAGGCGTATCTGGGGGATGCCTTCGTCGTGCCCTCGGGCGGCCCCCGGGGGTCCGGGGAGAGGCTCCGCGGGGAGCCGGAGTGACGGGCTGACCGGGGACCGGGGACGGGAGACCGGGGACGGGGGTCGGTCTCCGGTCCCCCGTCTCCCGTCTCTCCGTGCCCGGCTGACAGCTGATCGCTTCAAGGTATTCCGGAGGGACGGAGGCAGCGTGCTTCGCGTGCAGGATCTCGAGGTGACGTACGGGGACTTCCAGGTCCTCTGGGGCGTCTCGCTGGAGGTTCACCCGGGAGAGGTGGTGTGCCTCCTCGGGCCGAACGGCGCCGGCAAGAGCACCATCATCAATGCCGTCTCCGGCCTGGTGCGGCCCCTGGCAGGCCGCGTCGAGTTCTGCGGGGAACGGATCGACGGGCTGCCCACGCACGAGATCGTGACCCGCGGGGTCTCGCACGTCCTGGAACGGCGACGCGTCTTCCCCTACCTGACGGTCGAGAAGAACCTCCTCCTGGGCAGCTACCAGGATCGGGCCCGCCCGAGGCGGGAGGAGAGCCTGGCCTGGGTCTTCAGCCTGTTCCCCATCCTGCGGGAGCGGCGCCACCAACTGGCCCAGAGCCTCAGCGGGGGCGAGCAGCAGATGCTGGCCATCGGCCGGGGCCTCATGTCGCGACCGAAGTTCCTGATGATTGACGAGCCGTTCCTGGGCCTGTCGCCCCTGGTGGTCACGGAGATCCTGAAGATCATCACGCAGATCAATGCCGCCGGCGTCAGCGTGCTGTTCATCGAGCAGAACGTGCAACTGGCCCTGGGCATCTCGCATCGAGGGTACGTCCTGGAGAGCGGCCGGATGGTCGTCTCGGGCTCGGCCAAAGAGGTGCTGGAGTCGGATGTCGTCCGGAAGGTCTATCTGGGGATCTAAGCCATGGCGGGAAGCGACCCCCCCGCATAATGCGGGGGGGTCGGGGCAGCGGCCGCATGACCTTGGAGTGATCACATGATGATCGATCTGAACTCCGACATGGGGGAATCCTTCGGTGCCTACACCATCGGCGCGGACGAGGAGGTGCTGCGCTGGGTGACCTCGGCGAACGTGGCCTGCGGCCTGCGGCTGGCACGGGGGCGACCCGCAGGTCATGCGCCGGACGCTGCAGCGGGCCAAGGAGCTGGGCGTGCGGGTGGGGGCGCATCCGAGCTATCCCGACCTCCTGGGCTTCGGGCGCCGGTTCATGCAGATCACCCGGGCGGAGGCGCGGGACTACGTCCTCTACCAGATCGGCGCCCTGCGCGCCTTCGCCGAGGCCCTGGGGGTGCGGCTCCAGCACGTGAAGCCGCACGGGGCCATCTACAACGCCGCGGCCGGGGATCGGGAGTTGAGCCTGGGGATCGCCGAGGGCATAGCCGACGCCGGCGGAGACCTCATCCTCGTCGGGTTGCCAGGCTCGGAGCTGGTCAGGGCGGGGAAGGAGGTCGGGCTGCGCGTGGCGCGCGAGGCGTTCGGCGACCGCGCCTACAACGAGGATGGGACCCTGGTCTCCCGGAAGATCGCGGGATCACTGATCACTGACCCGGATGCGGTGGCCGAGCGGGTCCTGGAATTCACCCGGGGCACGCTGAAGGCCATCACGGGGAAAGCCATCCGGATCGAGGCGGATACGATCTGCCTGCACGGGGATACCCCGGGGGCGGGGGCCATCGCCCGGCGCGTGCGGGAGCGCCTGGAGGCGGCCGGGATCACGCCCAGGCCGATGGGGGAGTTCGTGCGGTGAAAGTCCTGGGGGGAACCCCCGGCATGCAGCCGGGGGGACTGCGATTCCTGCCGGCCGGGGAGCGGGGACTCGTGGTCGAGTTCGGCAACGAGGTCAGCCTGGAGATCAACGCCCAGGTCCGCGCGCTGGCCTTTGCGCTGGCGGCCGAGCGCATCCCGGGCCTGGTGGAGGTTGTACCCACCTACCGGTCCATTGGCCTGGAGTATGACCCGCTGACCCTCTCCTTCGACGAGGTCGAGCAGCGGGTCCGGGAGGTGGCGACTCGCATTGACCCCCGGGTGCTGCCGGCCCCCAAGCTGGTCCGGATCCCGACGGTGTACGGGGGGATTTACGGCCCGGACCTGCCCTTCGTCGCGGAGCACGCCGGCCTCGGCGAGGCGGAGGCGATCCGCCTGCACAGCCAACCGACATATCACGTGTACATGATCGGCTTCACGCCGGGCTACACGTACCTCGGCGGCCTGCCGGAGCGTCTGCACACGCCGCGGCTCCAGTCGCCGCGGCTCAAGGTACCGAAGGGATCCGTGGGCATCGGCGGCAGCCAGACCGGCATCTACCCCGTCGAATCACCTGGCGGCTGGCGGATCATCGGGCGGACCCACCTCACGCTGTTCGATCCCGCGCGCGAGGTCCCCACGCCGATCCTGCCCGGGGACACGGTGCAGTTCGTGCCGAT
>JACPAT010000327.1 GCA_016180655.1 Candidatus Methylomirabilota bacterium
GGGCCTTCGTGGAGTATGACCCGGCCCAGACCGGAGTCCCGGCACTGGAGCGGGCCATTCGCGACGCAGGGTACCGGACGGAGGGGGCGACGGCCCGGTTCGGGGTCCAGGGGATCACCTGCGCGTCCTGCGTCACGAAGATCGAATCCTCCCTCCTGGATACGCCCGGGGTGGTGAAGGCGAGCGTGAATGTCGCCACCGAAGAGGCGACGGTGGAGTATCTCCCCAGCGTGACCGACCTGGCGGCGGTCAAAACGGCCGTAGGCTCGGCTGGCTACAAGGTCGTCGAGGCCCCGGCCCCCGCCACCCCGGAAGCCACGGACAAGGAGGCCGAGGCCCGGGAGCGCGAATATCGCACGCTGATGCGCAAGTGGTGGTTCGGCGCCGCGGTCGGCGTCTTCACCATGCTCCTCAGCTACCCGTGGCTCATCCCGGTCCTGCGCGACTGGTTTCCCCGGGGGAGTCCCCAGCTCTGGTACACCTGGGCTGCCATGGGGGTGGCCTCTCTGGCAGTTCTCCTCTACAGCGGAAACCAGTTCTTCACGGGAGCATGGCAGGCGCTCCAGCACCGTTCGGCCAACATGCACACCCTCATCGCCCTGGGGACGGGAGTGGCGTGGATCTACTCGACGATCGCCCTGCTGTTCCCCCAGCTCTTCCCCGCGGCCGAGTTCACCGAGGTGTATTACGACGTGACCGTGGTCGTCACGGCGCTTGTCGTCCTCGGCTTGGCGATGGAGCTAAAGGCCAAGGGCCGGACGTCGGAAGCCATCAAGAAGCTCATCGGCCTGCAAGCCAAGACGGCCCGGGTCATCCGGGCCGGGAAGGAGGTGGACATCCCGGTCGAGGAAGTGCTCGTCGGCGACACGGTCATCGTCCGCCCGGGGGAGAAGGTCCCGGTGGACGGCGAGGTGATCGAGGGCTCGTCCGCCGTGGACGAGTCCATGATCACCGGCGAATCCCTCCCGGTCGAAAAGCGGGTGGGGGATGAGGCGATCGGGGCGACGATCAACAAGACCGGGAGCTTCAAGTTCCGGGCGACCAAAGTGGGCAAGGACACCGCCCTCGCCAACATCATCCGGATGGTCCAGGATGCCCAGGGCTCAAAGGTCCCTATCCAGCGGATCGTGGACGTCGTCTCCGGCTACTTCACGCCGTCGGTGGCGATCCTGGCCATCCTCGGCTTCATGCTCTGGTACACCTTCGGGCCGGAGCCACGAATTGTCTTTGCCCTGATCGTGGCGGTGACCACGCTGATCATCGCCTGCCCCTGCGCCCTGGGGATGGCGACGCCGATGTCGCTGACCACCGGCGTGGGCCTGGGGGCGCTGAACGGCATCCTGATCCGCTCGGGGGAATCGCTCCAGGCGGCCAAGGGGCTCCAGACCATCATCCTGGATAAGACGGGAACGATCACCAAGGGGAAACCCGAACTCACCGATCTCGTGACGACGGGCGGGTTCAAGGGGGATGAGGTGCTCCGCCTGGCGGCCGGAGTGGAGAAATCCTCCGAGCACCCCCTGGCCGCGGCCATCGTGGAAGGAGCCCGGGCGCGCGAGCTGACGCTCAAGGATGCTGACACTTTCAATGCCATCACGGGCCACGGGATAGAAGCCACGATCGAAGGGCGGACGCTTCTGCTGGGCAACCTCAAGCTCATGAAGGACCGGGGCATCGAGGCGAAGGTACTGGAGGTGCAAGCCACACGCCTGGCCGACGACGGGAAGACCCCAATGTATGTGGCCGTAGATGGCACGCCAGCGGGCATCATCGCCGTGGCCGACACTGTGAAAGAAGACTCAAAGGACGCGATCCGGGTCCTGAAGGCCATGGGGCTTGAGGTGGTGATGATCACCGGGGACAACGAGCGGACGGCCAGGGCCATCGCCCGGCAGGTGGGCGTGGATCGGGTCCTGGCCGAGGTCCTGCCCCAGGACAAGGCGTTCAACGTCCAGAAGCTTCAGCTCGAGGGCAAGACAGTTGCCATGGTCGGCGACGGCATCAACGATGCCCCGGCGCTGGCCCAGGCCGACGTGGGGTTCGCCATCGGGACGGGCACCGACGTGGCGATCGCGGCCTCCGACATCACCCTGATAAAGGGGAGCCTGAAGGGCGTCGTGACGGCCATCCAAATCAGCCGGGCGACCATGCGGAATGTGTACCAGAACCTGGTCGGGGCATTCATCTACAACGTCCTCGGCCTGCCCATCGCCCTGGGGGTGCTCTATCCGTTCTTCGGCATCCTGCTGTCGCCCCTGCTGGCGGCGATCGCCATGTCCTTCAGCTCGGTGACGGTCATCGCCAATGCCAATCGCCTGAAGCGCTGGAAACCCCGCGCCGCCTGATCCCGGATAGGCAACCACAGATGAACACAGATACACACGGATGGCACTTCTCCTGAATGTTCTGAGGCATCCAGATCTGTGTTCATCTGTGTGTATCTGTGGTTGCATCTTGAAGGGAGCGTGTCATGACCTGGGATAAGATCCTTGTGAATCTCATCGGCCTGGGGCTGATCGGGTTCATCGTCTGGTTTTTCTGGTTGGTGAAGACCAAGGGGGTCAGGGCAGCCATGACGAGTGCGGGCTACCAGGAGCAGATGGTCCTGGTCAAGGGGGGCTACACCCCCGACGTCATCGTCGTCGAACGGGGGAAGCCCGTGCGCCTGAACTTCGTCCGGCAGGAGTCGGCCTCGTGCTCCGAGATGGTCCTGTTGCCGGCCTACAACAAGAGCGCGAATCTCCCGGAGGGGGAGACGGTCGCCGTCGAGTTCCTGCCGAAGGAGGCGGGCGAATACGAGTTCCAGTGCCAGATGGGGATGCTCCGGGGCAAGCTCATCGTGGAATGATGGTTTGTTGCCCCGCTGCCCGAGATGGGAATAGAATCCATGAGGACTTGCCATGGAGGGACTCGCTGGCTCAGCAGGAGGAAAGGACGATGCTCTACGTAGTGGAGACGCGCAAGGATGTGGAGACGGCGGCGCGAGATCTGGAAGAGGCGGTCAAGCGGAACAAGTTCGGCGTCCTGCACGTGCATGACCTGCAAAAGACGCTGAAGGAGAAGGGGGTGGACTTTCCCAACGCCTGCAAGATCCTGGAGGTGTGTAACCCGCAGCGGGCCAACCAGGTTCTGACGACCACCATGGCGGTGAACATGGCCTTGCCCTGCCGGATCTCTGTCTATCGCGAAGAGGGGAAGACGAAGATCGGCATGATCCGGCCCACCGCCCTGCTGGCGCTCTTCCCTGAAGCCGCCGACCTCAAGGCGGTGGCAGAGGAGGTGGAGCGAGAGACGATGCGGATGATTGACGAGGCGAAATAGTCTTCACCCGGAAGGGTGTGGGAGGGGGTGCCAGATCATGATGATGCCGTGGGGCTGGGGAATGGGTGGCGGATGGGGCTTTGGCGTCTTCGGGATGGTGTTCATGCTGGTCTTCTGGGTGCTGATCATCGCCGGGATCGTCCTGGTGGTGAAATGGCTCGTTGACCAGGGGAAGCCGGGAACCGCCTCAGGGTCGGGCGCCGAATCCGCTGTGGATATCCTGAAGAAGCGCTACGCCCGGGGCGAGATCGGTAAGGAGGAGTTCGAGGCGAAGAAGAGGGACCTGCTGTAGCGGCGCGCCTGCACAGGGAGATAGCGTTATGGGGAAGCGATATCCAGTTCTGGGCGTCGTGCTGATCATTCTCGGCGGCGCGGGGCTCCTCCTCCTTTCCGTGGGGGACACCTGGGGACCGGAGCCGGGCTGGGCCCCCAGCATGATGGGTCCCGGAATGATGGGCGGCGCCATTCCTTCAGACATCCGCTACGAGGCGCTGACAAAGGAGGAACATCGCGCGGGCGAGAAGGCCCGGGAGCATCCGCCCTACACCGACGCCCTCATCAAGCGCGCCATCACCCAGGGGGTGGACCCCGCTGGCAATTCTCTCGACTGGACCATGCCCCGCTGGAGAATGGCCGAGGAAGACCTCGCCGACCTTCTCGCCTACCTGCGGACGTTGCGATAAGCAGGAGCCACCGATTCTCACCTCACCAGGGCCCGCCTGACTGCTTGCCAGAATGTCCAGCTCGGAGGCTTGACCCTGGCCCCATCGTTGTCAGGATGACAATCTCCGGTCGGATGAAGTTTGCCGCACAATCATTCCTCCGGACTCCTTCTTCCTCAGAACTCCTTAGTTTTCGCAATACTTCGCGTTTCGCCGGATGACCCAAGCCTCCGACTGACTATCCTGGCATAGCGCTTGCCCCTCAATACCAACGGAGCCTCTCAGGGCTGGGTACGTCCGCTCGGAGATCGTGGCAGGAGGGATTGCACCATGTCCGATACTATCAAGACGACAGCGCTACTCGCAGCCCTGACCGTCCTGTTCATCCTGGTCGGCGGAATGATCGGGGGTGAGCAGGGCATGCTGGTCGCGTTGCTCCTGGCGGGGCTGATGAACTTCGCGGCCTACTGGTGGTCGGACCGGATCGTCCTCCGGATGTACGGCGCGCAGGAGGTCACGGAGGCGGAGGCGCCGGAGTTTGTCGGCGTGGTCCGGCGTCTGGCGCAGCGGGCCCGCCTGCCCATGCCGCGAGTGTATATCATTCCCACCGAGACGCCCAACGCCTTTGCCACCGGCCGGAATCCGGAGCACGCCGCGGTGGTGGCCACGGAGGGGATCCTCCGCATCCTCACCCCGGATGAGCTGGAGGGCGTGATGGCCCACGAGCTTGCCCACGTGCGGAACCGGGACATCCTGAT
>JACPAT010000328.1 GCA_016180655.1 Candidatus Methylomirabilota bacterium
ATCCTGCTTGTTGAAGACGGCATTGGCCACCCCGGTGGTCAGGCCGCTGTGCCAGAAGCCGCCGTCCCCCATGATGCTGATGGGGCGCTTGCCGGCGACTCGCGACAGGGCGTTGGCGCTGGCCAGGCCCATGCCGTACCCCAGGACGGTGCCCCCCACGTGGAAGGGGGCCAGCGCGCCGAAGGTATGGCAGCCGATGTCGCCCACGGCGTAGGTGGGGCCCGTCTCGCGCTCCATGATCTTGATGGCGCTGAAGACGGGACGTTCCGGACAGCCGGTGCAGAAGGCCGGCGGCCGCTTCGAGATAGGCGCCTTGAGGAATTCCTTTACCCTGGGGAGATGGCCGAAGAGCCGTTCGCGCCGCTCGGTGAACGACCCGGAGGACGCGGCCCGAGTCTGGTGCTTCGCCAGGAAGGCGCCGAGCGCCTCGAGGATCACCTCCGGCCGGTACTCTCCAGCCTGCCGGAGCAGATCCTTGCCGTGCAGCTCGACCGGCAGCCGGTGCTCCTGGGCCAGGGCCCGGACCTGATGCTCCAGGAGGTTCGGCATGCCTTCCTCGACGATCAGAATGGCCCGCTTCCTTCGGAGAAAGTCCAGGATCTCTTCGGGGACCAGAGGGTGAATGACGTTCAGGCAGAGGACTTCGTGGGCCGTGCGTCCGTACAGGTCCGCCTCACCCAGCAGCTGCAGGGCGCGCATCGTCATGCTGTGGACACCGCCGTGGCAGAGGATGCCGAGGTCGGTTTCCCCGGTGCCGAACCGCTCGTTCAGCCGGTGGGCCAGGATGAATCGCTGGGCTGCCGGGATGCGCTCGGCGAACTTCAACCGCTCCTGCTCGTGGGTCATCGGAGGTAAGGGCACGCGCATCGGATCGGAGACCGGTGCCTCCAGCCGCCGGAGCATGCTGATCCCGGGCGGCCGGTTGTCCTTGCACAGCATGGTGTCCCGCATGTGGCCGGACCGGATCCGCACGCCGAAGACGACCGGCATCTGGCTGGCCTCGGAGAGGTCGAAGCCCGTCTCCGCCAGGTGGGCCATGTGCTGGTGATTGGCTCGCGGCTCCACCAGGCACAGGGCGGACTTCATGGCAAAGCTGTGAGTGCGTTCCTGGAGGGCGCTGGCCCCCACGCCGTAGTCCTCGCCCACGATGATCAGGGCCCCGCCCACGACCCCCGAAGAGGCCAGGTGGGCCACGGGGTCCGAGGCCACGTTGGTGCCCACGGTGGACTTCCAGACCGCAGCGCCGCGGATCGGGTAGTTGATGGAGACCCCCAGCAGGGCGGCGGCCGCGGCCTCGTTCCCCGAGGAGTCGAAATAGATGCCCAGGGGCTTCAGCACGGGCTCGTTGGCGTCCGCCATGACGTCCAGGAGATGCGCCACCGGAGCGCCCGGGTAGCCGCCCAGGTAGCTCACCCCGGACTGAAGCAGCGCCTTGACGATGGCCAGGACGCCCTCGCCGTGCAGGATCTCACCCTGGCCCAGGGTGAGCTGCCGGACCGCCTCGGAAAAGGATCGTTCCCGCACGGGGTCCTCCTGGTTCTGCCAAAGGGAAGGGTCGCGAACGAATGGACTCCATTCTTGACCAGTGCCTGACGGTGGTCAAGGAATTTCAGACAGATGTTGTCCTGATGGCAGCCAAGCCTGTAACGGCCGTGCCGCTGCCTCTGCGGACCGTCCATCTGCCACCCAATCTTCCCCGGGCGGCTAGGTCGAAGAGGAGAGTGACCAAGCCGGGACGGCCCACTGGACATCCCCACCCAGACCACGTATGATCCCGCCATCCCCACGCGAATCGTGGACATGAGGATAATCATGATGACCAAACAGGCCAGCGACCCCGTCTTCTTGAAGATCAGCCAGGATCCATTCGCCAAATGGATGGGCATCGAACTTCAGGAACTGCGGCCAGGCTACAGCCGCGTGGCCATGACGCTCGCCCCGTACATGGTGAACTTCCACGGCATCCCGCACGGGGGCGCCATCTTCAGCCTGGCGGACGCCGCCTTCGCCGCGGCCGGAAACTCTCACGGGCAGAAAGCGGTGGCCCTCAGCATGACCATCAACTATCTGGCCGCCACATCGCCCGGTGTCCGATTGGTGGCCGAGGCCGAGGAGTTGCGCAAGGGCAACCGATCGGGCTTCTACCAGATCACGGTGAGGACGGAGGGCGGGGATCTCATCGCCACCTGCCAGGCGGTGGTGCATCGCAAGAGCGAGTCCCTCGTAGAGAAATAGCTATTGCACCCACAGATGAACACAGATAAACACAGATGGCGCTGCAGGGCGAAATTGGAAGCCCACCACCGACAACTGACGACCGGCCAATAATCTGTCTTCGGTTGTCAGTTCCCTATTGATGATGGGTATCTGTGTGCATCTGTGTTCATCTGTGGTTCCAGATCGGAGGGGGAGGTCATGCGGGATGCGGTGATCATCGACGCCGTCAGGACGCCGATCGGGAAGTACGCCGGGGCCCTCAAGGATGTGCGGCCGGACGATCTGCTGGCCCACGTCATCGCCCGGCTGGTGGAGCGGACGCGGGTGCCGGTGGAGGCTATCGAGGACGTCTACGCCGGCTGCGCCAACCAGGCCGGTGAGGACAACCGGAACGTGGCCCGCATGGCGGCCTTGGTGGCCGGGCTGCCCATCGAGATCCCGGGGGCGACCGTGAACCGCCTGTGCGGCTCGGGCCTGGAGGCGATCAACGACGCCGCGCGGGCCATCCAGACCGACAGCGGCGACGTCTTCATCGCCGGCGGGGTGGAGAGCATGACCCGCGCGCCCTTCGTGATGCTCAAGGCTGCCGAGGCATTCCCCCGCGGCGCCATCACGATGGCCGACACGACCATCGGCTGGCGCTTCACCAATCCGAGGCTGGCCGCCCTGTATCCCCCGGAGAGTATGGGTGAGACGGCGGAGAACGTGGCCGAGAAATACCGGATCGGCCGGGAGGAGCAGGACGCCTTCGCCCTCCAGAGCCACCAGCGGTCGGTGGCCGCCATCCAGGCCGGGCGATTCAAGGACGAGATCGTTCCGGTCCCCGTGCCGCAGAAGAAGGGAGAGCCGGTGGTGGTGGACACCGATGAGGGGCCCCGCCCCGACACCAGCCCGGAGAAGCTGGCAAAGCTGAAGCCGGCCTTCCGCAATGGGGGGACGGTGACGGCCGGAAACGCCTCCCAGGTCAACGACGGTGCCGCCGCCGTGCTGCTGACGTCCCGGGAAAAGGCGAAGGCGCTGGGCCTTCAGCCCATGGCCCGCATCCTGGCCACGGCCGTGGCCGGGGTTCATCCCAGCACCATGGGCATCGGCCCGGTCCCGGCCACGCAGAAGGCGCTCAAGCGCGCGGGCCTCACCATGGACCAGATCGAGCTCATCGAACTGAACGAGGCCTTTGCCGCGCAGAGCCTCGCCTGTATCCGCGACCTGGGGATCGATCAGGCGCGCTGCAACGTGAACGGGGGCGCCATCGCCCTGGGCCACCCCCTCGGGTGCAGCGGCGCCCGGATCCTCACCACCCTCCTCCACGAGATGCGGCGACGCCAGGTGCGCTACGGTCTGGCTACCATGTGCATCGGCGTCGGCCAGGGGATCGCGACCATCGTCGGGCGCCTTTGAGAGGAAAGGCAAGAATCACCTTAACCGCAGATTACGCAGATTTCGCAGATTTCTCCAGAGCGTCTTGCAGTGAATAATCTGCGTAATCTGCGAAATCTGTGGTTACCTCAGAAAAGCTCGGGCATGCGGGTCGGTGAGTATCTCATCCAGCGTCTGAAGGCGCTCGGGGTCCGGCACGCCTTCGGGATCCCCGGCGATTTCGCCCTGCCGCTGTACCAGGCGCTCGAACGCTCTCCCATCCAGCCCGTCGTGGTCACCCATGAACCGGCCGCCGGCTTCGCCGCCGATGCCTACGCCCGCCTGAAGGGCTTGGGCGTGACCCTGGTCACGTTCGGGGCCGGGGCGCTGAACATGGTGAACGCGATTGCCCAGGCGTATGCGGAGCGCTCGCCCGTCCTGGTGGTGAGCGGCGCCCCCGAGATCCACAACCGGAGGCTGGACGTCCTGGTTCACCACAAGGTCCGGACCTTCGAGTCACAGCTTACAGTGTACCGCGAGATTACCTGCGCGGCCGCCGCCCTGAACGACCCCCGCATGGCGCTGGAGGAGATCGATCGGGTCGTGGACGCCGTGCTGCGCTGGAAGCGCCCGGGATACCTGGAGATCCCTCGGGACGTGGTCTTCGCGCGGGGCGCCCGGTCGCATCGCGCCCCGGCCGCGCTTCGACAACCCGGTCCGGCCGCCCTCCAGGAGGTGATGGCGGAGGTCGTCACCCGGCTGAACCGCAGCCGGCGACCGGTGATCTACGCCGGAATCGAGATCCAGCGATTCGGGTTGATCGAGAAGCTTGTCGCCCTGGCCGAAAAGTTGAACCTGCCCGTGGTCACGTCCATGGATGGCAAGACCGTCTTCCCCGAGACCCATCGGAATTTCGTCGGGATCTACATGGGCAAGGTGGGCTCGCCCGAGGCGCGGGAGGTGGTGGAGGGGTCTGACTGCATCCTGATGCTGGGCGCGTTCCTGACGGATGTGAGCACCGGCCTGTTCACCGCCAGGGTGGACCGGGCCTCGCTGATCTCCGCCTCGTCAGAGGAAGTCAGCGTCAGCCACCACCGGTATCCGGACGT
>JACPAT010000329.1 GCA_016180655.1 Candidatus Methylomirabilota bacterium
CCTGCGGATACGCTTTTGCGCCGTGCGAGTAGGGGCTGTACTGGAGAATGGTTTTCCCGAACGAAGGCGCCTCGGCCAAGCTCACGTTTTTGGGAATCACGGCCTGAAACACATAGCCCGGAAATTTGCGCCGTATTTCGTTTGCGACCGCGCGGTGCAGGCGCGATTTGCGATCATAGAGCGTGAGCAGGGCCCCCATCACCGCGATCCGCGTCTTGAGGTACCGCCGGCAGGCATCGCACAGGTCCAGGCGCATCCCCGGATCCTCCTCGATCCGGAGATAACGAAGCCGCGTGTGGTCCGTCGTGGCGCAGAACGGGCAGCGAAGACGTGGGACTCGCCACGCGCCCTCGCACAGGGCGCAGCGCAGGTACCGCCGCCCCGGCTCTCCCCGCAGCTCTGCCAGCGACGGGATCGATCCGCAGATCGGACAGATCGGCCGATGCCACGGAACGTCCTCGGTCAGGGATTGGAGCGACTCCATGTGGCGGCGAAAGCTCGGGCGAAGGGCGGCCAGGACGACGAAGGCGAAGAATGCCTGGGGCACGCCGCGCGCCTCCGCCAGCGTCTCGTTTTTTCCGGCCAAGAGGGCGTCGGCCATCGCCTGGAAGGCGACGGGCCGTTGGCGGTCCGCATCCAGGAGCCAGGCGGCCTGTGGCGTGGCCACGATCCGGCAAATCTCCCGAAGGAGGCGAGCGGCTACTTTGTCATCCACGGGCACCGATGCCCCGGCCAGGAGCGGCTGGCCCGCCTGCAGGCGCAGCCTGGCCGTCGCCGGGTCCATCCGCACCGACTCGATGTCCACCCGCGCGTCGTGGACGACCCGGTGGATCTCGCGCAGCCGATCTGACAGTGTCACGTGGGGCCTATCGACCATCAACCTTCCCTATCGCTGGCGGTTCAGTAACTCGCTGACCATCGCTCCTGGAGCCAAAGGCGTTCGGCTGGTCGGCAGTCCGGCTGTTCGGGTATTCCGGAACTGCCGAATCCGCCTCAGGCGGAAACAGCCGAACTGCCGAACGCTCTTGAACGGCTCCGCGGCTAGCCGCGGGAACTCAGGGCGAAGCGCGTCACACGCTCCAGCGCCGCGCCCAGCGCCCCGGCACCCGCCAGGCCCTCGGGCAGCCCGTAGAGCGCCGGAGGCCCGGGCAAAAGATAGAGGACGTGGAGCCCCCCCATCTCGCGTTCGCCGTAGATGACGCCCCGGGGGAACAGCTTGTCCCGCCGCGCCTTGGCCTCGCGCAGCAGGCGCGCCCGTCCCCCGTACTGGAGCGCGCCGGAAGTGCAGGTCTTGACGCAGGCGGGCGGCAGGCCGTTCATCACCCGGTCCACGCACCCCCTGCACTTGGCCGTCTTCTTCGTCGTGGGATTCAGGTGCGGGACCTGGAACGGGCAGCTCTCCACGCAGCGCAGGCACCCCTGGCATCGCTCCTGGTTGATGACCACGTTCCCCTCGGGATACTTGGTGATGGCGTCGTTCGGGCACACGGCGTAGCAGATGGCGTCGGTACAGTGCATACACTGCGCCTTGCGGAAACGCCAGTGCAGCCCGTCCCCGTCCGCGGTTTCCCGGAACTGCACGAGGGTCCAGGTGGTGGCCGACAGATCCGGCGGGTTCTGGTAGCTCCCGGTGAAGCTCGTCGCCTCCCCCGGGAGCCGGTTCCACTCTTTGCACGCCACCTGGCACGCGCGGCAGGCGGTGCAGCGGGACACGTCGATCAGGATTGCCATCTCGGCCATGACGGATCACCCTCCTCGCCGAACGTCGCACAGGAACGCCTTGAACTCGGGGATCTGGGTGTTGGCGTCCCCCACGTGCGGCGTGAGTACGTTGGCGGAATCTCCCCGGGAGATGCCGACGAATCCCCAGTGCCATGGGAGGCCGATCTGGTGGATCATCCGTCCATTGATGGCGAAGGGCTTCAGCCGATCGGTGACGCAGGCGATGGCGCGGATCTGGCCGCGGGCCGAGAGGATGGTACAGACGTCCCCGTTCTTGATGCCCTTCTCCTCGGCCAGCTCGCGGCCCATCTCCACGAACATGTTGGGCATCATCTCCACCAGCCACGTCAGGTACCGGGTCGTGGCGTGATGGTGCTCCGCCAGGCGGTACGTAGTGGCCACGATGGGGAACTGCGTGGCGTCGCCCAGCCGGTTCCAGTCGGCCGGGTTGATCCGGACCAGCGGATTCCGCTGGACCTTGGACAGGAGATTGCTGACGGGCGATTCGAATGGCTCATAGTGCTCGGGGAAAGGACCCTCGACAAGCGGCGAGAAGAGCCCTCCCTTGCCGTCGGCCCGCATGATGAAGGGGTTGAGGCCGCCCGGTGCGGTGGGCGCCAGGTCGCCCCGGAAGTCCGGGATGTCGTTGCCCACCCACTGGCTGGCCACGAGATCCCAGCGCATGACGATCCGGTCCGGATCCCAGGGCTCGCCGTTGGGCCGCGCTGACGCGCGGTTGTACAGGATCCGGCGGTTCAGCGGCCAGGCATAGGCCCAGCCCAGGTTGGCGCCGATGCCCTCGGGTTCCGCCTTGCGGGACTTGGCCCGATTCTCCTCGAAGTAGAAGCCGGACATGATCCAGTTGCCACAGGCGGTGGAGCCGTCGTCCTTGAGTGCGGTGAAGTTCCGGACCTGCTTGCGATCCACCCAGTAGTAGCCGTTCACCTCGCGGGCGATGCGGTCCACGTCCGGCCGGTCCTCGCCGTAGCCCCAGTGCAGGTCCAGGATGGGGCGGTCCTTGGGCTGGAGGCTCCCCACGTAGAGCCGCTTCAGGCGCAACACCAGGTTGTTGATGAACCAGCCGTCGGAGCGGGCGGCGCCCAGGGGCTCGGTCACCCGGTAGCGCCACTGGATCCAGCGCCCGCTGTTGGTCACGCTCCCCTCCTTCTCCAGGTACGTGGACGCGGGGAGCAGGAACACCTCGGTCTTGATGGCAGCGGGATCCACGCCCGGCGCGTTCCAGAAGCTGGCCGTTTCCGTCGGGAACAGGTCTCGGACCACCAGCCAGTCGAGCTGGGCCAGCGCCTTCCGCTCCATGCCCACGTTCGCCCCCGAGACGGCCGGATTCTGGCCGATGACGATCAGGCCCCGGAGCTTCCCCGCCAGCATGGCCTCGAACATGGCGAGGTACGAGCAGTCGCCCGAGGCCTTGGGCAGATAGTCGTAGCAGAAATCATTGTCCTTGGCCGCCTTGTCCCCCCACCAGGCCTTCAGGAGGCTGACGAAGAACTTGGGCTTGTTCGCCCAGAAGCCCGCCTTGGGCGTCTCCTTCTCCAGGTAGGAGGCCAGCGTCGGGTGATCCTGTTGTCGTGGGAGAGCCAGATAGCCGGGCAGGCTCCCGTACAGCAGGCCGAAGTCCGTGGAGCCCTGGACATTGGCGTGGCCCCGGAGGGCGTTGATGCCACCGCCGGCCAGGCCGATATTTCCCAGCAGCAGTTGCAGGATCGCGTGGCTCCGGACGTTCTGGCTCCCCACCGTGTGGTGGGTCGTGCCCATGGCGTACAGGATCGTCCCCGCCTTGGCGGGGGCGCCGGTGGCGCAGAAGGCCTTGGCCGCCTTCAGGAAGGTGTCCTTCGGAATCCCGGTGACCGCCGCCACCATCTCTGGCGTGTACCGCGCGTAGTGGCGCTTGAGGTGCTGGAACACCGACTGGGGATGCTGGAGAGCGACGTCCGCCAGGGGCTGGCCGTCCTGCCCGACCTGGAATGTCCAGGTCGCCTGGTCGTAGCGTCTGATTGCCTGGCTGAACCCAGAGAAGAGCCCGTCCTGGAACTCGAACTTCGGGTGGACCAGGTAGGGCGCGTTGGTGTACGCGGCCACGTACTCCCGGTTGACCAGGTTCTCCTCGATGGCATACCGGATCAGGCCCCCCATGAAGGCGATGTCCGTCCCCGGCCGGAGGGCGCAGTGGATGTCCGCCTTGGCCGAGGTCCGGGTGAAACGAGGATCCACGTGGATGACCGGCGCCCCCCGGTCCTGCGCCTTCCCGATCCACTTGCAGGCGATGGGGTGCGTTTCGGCGACGTTGCTGCCGATGATCAGGATGGCGTCGCTGTTGCCGATGTCGATCCAGTGGTTGGTCATGGCCCCCCGACCGAAGCTGGCCGCCAGACCGGCGACCGTCGGGGAGTGTCATATACGCGCCTGGTGTTCGAGGGAGACCACCCCCAGGGCCCGGGCGAACTTCGAGATCAGGTAGCACTCCTCGTTGTTGATGATGGCGCTGCCCAGGATGCCGATTCCCTCGCAGCGGTTCACGGTGACGCCGTCCGCGACTTCGACGAAGGTCGCATCCCGCGTTTCCTTCATCCGCTGCGCAAGCCGCTCCATGACCCATTCGACCGGCCGCTGCTCCCAGGTCTCGCCGTTGGGCCGGCGGTACCAGACCCGCATGGGGCGGCGCTCGTTATACAGGATCTGGATGTCGGCGTTGCCCTTGCAGCACAGGGCCCCCTGGTTGATCGGGTTGTCCGGATCGCCTTCGATGTTGATGATCCGGCCGTTTTCGACCGCGGCCAGTTGGCCGCAGCCCACGGCGCAATACATGCAGACCGTCGGGACCTCCTTGGCCTCGCGGGTCCGGAGGACCTGCGCCTCGGCCGTGAGCGGGGCGAGGTCCAGCCCCAGACCCGCCAGGGCGCCGGTGGCCGTTGCCGCACCGGACGTCTGG
>JACPAT010000330.1 GCA_016180655.1 Candidatus Methylomirabilota bacterium
AATATCAAATACGTGTGGGTCACCCCGTGGTTCAACATCTGATGCTCGGCCGCCCGCGGCATCCCGCCAGGAGCGGGACGGGCGCCAGCGGCTTGCCGAGGCCCTGATGTTCGGACGAGAACGCACGCGTATCCCGGATGAGAAACGCCCCCTGCGGATGGCGTTCTTCGCCTCCAGCATGGCCTTGGTCCTCGCGACGGGCTGGGCCCTGTGGGACGAGGGGAAGACCCGCCGGCCCTGGGTCGAATACCAGCACCAGTTCAACCGTCTGGAACAGCAGATGGTGGAGCAGGCGCTGGTTGCGGCCGAGGCGAAGTATCAAAGCCCCGAGACCCAGGCCAAGGTGCATGAGCTGGAAACAGCCCTGGCCAAGGCGGAGGAAGCCATCCAGGGCTCGGAGTATTCCCGGCTGAAGGCGGAGCTGGCGGCCCTGGATCGGCAGCAGGCGGACAAGGCCCAGCAGATCCAGTTCATCAAGAGCGAGCTGGACGAACAGCGCTACCGGGTGGAACACGCCCAGTTCGTCTGCCAGGAACAGGAGGAGCACAAGGCACGGCAGGCCGGGAAGGACCCGGGAGCGCCCGAGGTGCGCAAGGCCGTGGAGGCCTGTCGCGACGCCACGGTGAAGGGCGCCGAGTACCAGGCGCTGGCGGCCCGGGAAAAGGCGCTGGAGCAGCGGATCCGGGCCCAGGAGCCCGAACTGGCCAAGCTGGAGACGGCGGCGGAGGAGAAGCAGGCCGCCCTCAAGCGCTTCTCCGAGGCGGCCACCAAGCTCCGCGACCAGTTGGCCGAGCTGCGGGCCCCCATCACCCTGCTGCAGCGCCGGCTGGAAGGCATCCGCGCCCGGTCCCCCGAGGTCCAGCAGGTGGTCATCGGGGGCCTGGCGGTCAACGAGTTCAGGCAACCCATCCTGACCGTGGACCGGTGCATGACCTGCCACCTGGGGATCGACCGGGCCGGGTTCGAGAAGGCGCCCCAGCCATTCCGGACCCACCCGAACCGTGAGGCCTTCTTCGGCAAGCACCCGGGGAGCCGCTTCGGCTGCACCGCGTGCCACCAGGGGCAGGGGTCGGCCCTCACGGTTCTCGAGGCGCATTCGTCCCATGAGCTGGAGGAGAAGCTCCAGGCCAGTGTCCGGGAGGGCCTGCGGAAGCGCATCCACTGGGAACGACCCATGTTCCACGGCGAGATGGTGCAGGCCTCCTGCCAGACCTGCCACGCCGCCCAGACCTTCGTGCCCATGGCGCCGGTCCTGAGCGAGGGCAAGCAACTCGTGGCGCAGCTCGGCTGCTTCGGCTGCCACAACCTGCGCGGATTCGAAAAGGCGGAGAAAGTCGGCCCGAGCCTCCTCAGGATCCGCAGCAAGTCGGACCCCGCCTGGATGGTGCGATGGATCCAGAATCCCCGGGGATACCTGCCGCTGACCAAGATGCCAAATTTCCACCTCTCGGAGGACGAGGCGATCTCCGTGGCAGCCTACCTCGTGAAGAACTCGGAGCCGGAGGAGCCCTATCCGACGGCTCATCAGCCGGGCTCGGCGGAGCGGGGGCGGGAGCTGGTGAGCCGGGTGGGGTGTCTGGGCTGCCACCAGATCAAGGAGATGGAGTCGCTGAGGAAGGGCACGACGGCCCTGCCGACCGCCCCGCCGGAGTCGGGGAGCCCGGGTGAGGGCAAGGAGAAGGACAAGGCGGCGGGCCAGGCTGCCGAGGCGAAACCGCCGGCCGCGGCGGGGCAGGAACCAAGGTCCGCAAAGCGGACCGAGGTGAAGGAAGAGGCGCCCATGGCCTACCCCGGAGCCGGTGAGGTGTATGTGGGCGGGCCGACCTTCGGCCCGGATCTGAGCCAGGTGGCGACCAAGGCCAACGCCGAGTGGCTGTACCGGTGGTTGAAGGATCCCAAGCGCTACCGACCCAAGACCAACATGCCGAACCTGCGGCTCGCGGATCAAGAGGCGCGGGACATCGCCACCTACCTCATGACGCTGGGGCACCGCCAGGAACGGCCCGGCCTCGCCGCCCTGCTCCAGCAGGAGGCGCGGGTGAAGGCCGGGGAGGCCCTGATCCGGAAGCGGGGCTGCTTCGGCTGCCACGAGATCAAGGGATTCGAGACGGCCGAGAAGATCGCGCCGGACCTCACCGACTTCGGCGTGAAGCGGGTGGACCGCCTGTTCTTCGGCGAGGCGGTGGAAGTGCGGCAGACCTGGGAGGACTTCGTCTTCTGGAAGCTGAAGAACCCCCAGGTCTATCAGACGGCCCTGGCGCCCCAGATCATGCCCAACTTCGGCTTGACGGAAGAGCAGATCAAGGCCATCCGGGTCTTCCTGAAGAGCCAGGTGGATGTGCCGGTGCCTCGGGCCTTCGAGCGGCGGCTCAGCGACATGGAGGTCGCGGTGCAGGAGGGCCGGCGGATCCTGCAGAAGTACAACTGCACCGGCTGCCACGTCATCGAGGCCAAGGGCGGGGACGTCGCCGCCTTCTACGAGGCCCCGCAGGTGGCCCCGCCCCCGCTGGTCGCCGGGCACCTCCAGGAGGGGGAGAAGGTCCAGGCCACCTGGCTGTACGAGTGGCTGGCCCGGCCGACGAGCCTGCGCCCGTGGTTGAAGGTGCGGATGCCGACCTTCCCCGTCACCATCGACGAGGCCACCACCCTGAGCAAGTATTTCTCCGCTCTGGCGGGGAAGGGCTTCCCCTACGAGTTCGTCCGGGTGGAGGAGTATTCGCCGGAGCTGGTGGAGGCGGGGCGGAAGCTGGCCTCCAAGGACTACTTCGATTGCTTTTCCTGCCACGTCCAGGGCAGCAAGCTGCCCGAGGGGCCTCCGGAGGGCTGGGCGCCGGACCTGTCCCTTGCGCGGCGGCGCTTGCGGCCGGAGTGGATCGTGAAATGGCTGAGGGACCCCCAGAAGATCCAGCCGGGGGCGAAGATGCCGAGCTTCTTCCCCGGCGGTCCCGACGACATCCTGGGGGGAAACGAGGAGCAGCAGATCATCGCCCTCCGGGACTACATCATGTCCCTGGGGGAGCGGTGACCGGGCTCCTCCGCATCTGACGATCGGCAGTCAGGCACATCAGGGAAGGAGGAAGAGCGGGCATGAAGAAAGGCGTATGGGTGATCGGTGCCATCATGGGTCTGATCCTGGGCAGCGTGTCTCTCGCCCTGGCGCAGGACGCGGGGAGCATCAGCGGGAAGATCACACTCGCGGGCGAGCCGCCGGCCAAGAAGAAGGTGGACGTCACCAAGGACAAGGAGGTCTGCGCGAAGGTCGAGCACTTCGACGAATCGCTGGTGGTGGGCTCGGACAAGGGCGTTGCGAACGTGGTGGTCACCGTGGTCGGGGCCAAGGGCGGCAAGTTCGCCTCGCAGAAGGTGGAGCTGGATCAGAAGGGTTGCAAGTACACGCCGCGCGTGGTCGTGGTGCCCACCACGGGGCAGCTGGACATCCTGAACAGCGACGGGATCCTGCACAACATCCACACCTACAGCACAGCCAATCCCTCCATCAACAAGGCCCAGCCCAAGTTCAAGAAGGTCCTGACCGAGAAGTTCGCCAAGCCCGAGATCATCAAGGCCGCCTGTGACGCCCATGCCTGGATGACCGGCTGGATCGTGGCCACGGATCACCCCTTCGTGGCGGTGACGGACGAGAAGGGGAACTTCACCATCAAGGATGTCCCGGCGGGCAACTACAAGGTCGAGATCTGGCACGAGACCCTGGGCAAGCAGGTGAAAGACGTCAGCGTGAAGGCCAAGGAAGGGGCGAAACTCACGGTCGAACTGGCCAAGAAGTAGCGGCGGACCTTTTCCGGGATCGCAGAAAACGCGAGGCCCTTCCCCGAATTCCATCGGGGGAGGGCCTCTTTTTGTGGAGATGAAATAGGACTGACACGATCCGATGGATCGTGTGGATATGTTGTCAATCGTCGAACGGCCGAAGTTTTCGGTTCTCAAGCGGAAATTCTCCCTTGACACGTCCTGCGTTAAGGGAATAAAAGACAGCAACGATACAGTAAGTCCGCATTGACACAAGCGTTTCGCTTGTGATCCTGCCACAAACCGGAGCAGTCAACCGGATCAGTCAAGAGGACGGGTAGCGCCCCATGATGAGCTGGCTCCCGGAGAATGTGTCCACGTATGGCGGGGAAGTGGATTTCCTCTTCTACCTGATCTATTACATCACCGGCGCCACGTTCCTGCTGGTGACGGTCACCATGCTGACCTTCCTCATCGTGTACCGCCGACGCGAGGGCCGCCGGGCGACCTACAGTCACGGGAACACCACCCTGGAGATCATCTGGACCATCGTCCCGGCCATCATCCTGGTCGTGCTCTCCTTCATGAGCCAGGCCTCCTGGGCCAGGATAAAGAGCCACGCGCCGCCCGGCGACGTCGAGGTCCAGGTGACGTCGAAGCAGTTCAACTGGGAGATGACCTATCCCGGGCCGGACGGGAAGTTCGGGACGGCGGACGACCTGACGCTGGAAAACCAGCTCCACGTCCCCGTCGGCAAGGTGGTGCGGGTCCACCTCAGGTCAAAGGACGTGATCCATAGTTTCTTCCTGCCGAACCTGCGGCTGAAGCAGGACACCGTGCCGGGACGGGAGATCCTGGCCTGGTTCCAGGCGACCAAGGCCGGCAAGTACGAGATCCCCTGCGCGGAA
>JACPAT010000187.1 GCA_016180655.1 Candidatus Methylomirabilota bacterium
CACGATTTACGTTATAAATCCAGTAAAATCAAATGGTTAAGAAGACACCGCGGCTGATGTGAACTTTGATATGAAGTTTCAATAGACGTTCTAAAATCGGCCGACCACTCTGAGGCCCGCCCGTGAACCTGTCGATCCGGTGTCGCCAACCTGTTTCGAAATGTGAGGAAGTAAAATGCCCATTGAACGTCCGCACCTGGTCACAGGGGACCCTCTCCCGAGAATCCACAGGGGGTCCGCTCCTCCCCATGGGACGAGGGGACCGTTCCTGGAAGAGAGCGCAGCGGGCGATCCTCAGGAGACCTTGGGAACCTTTTTCCAATCCGCCAGGAACTTCTCCAGTCCGATGTCCGTCAGGGGATGCTTCAGGAGCTGCCGCAGAACCGCCGGGGGCATGGTGCACACGTGAGCGCCCGCCAGGGCCGCCTCCACGAAGTGCAAAGGGTTCCGGAGGCTGGCGGCCAGGACCTTGGTCGGATACCCGTAGTTCCGGTAGATCGTCACGAGCTGTCGCACGAGGTCCATCCCCACATGGCTGATGTCGTCCAGGCGTCCGACGAAGGGACTGATGTAGGCGGCACCGGCCTTGGCTGCCAGCAGCGCCTGGCTGGGGGAGAAGCACAGCGTGACGTTCGTCTTGATCCCCTCCAGCGTGAGCTGCTTGACCGCCTTCAAGCCCTCGGCAATGAGGGGAATCTTCACCACCACGTTCGCGTGGATCTTGGCCAGATCCCGCGCCTCGGCGAGCATCCCCTGAGAATCGGTGCTCACCACCTCGAGGCTGATGGGGCCATCCACAACCTGAATGATCTCATCCACGATCTCGCGGAAGGGACGACCCTCTTTCGCCACCAGCGAGGGATTGGTCGTGATCCCATCCACGAGGCCGAGGCTGGCGAGTTCGCGAATCTCCTTCACATCGGCCGTATCCAGAAAGATCTGCATGTCACACCTCCAGTTCCCCCTCACCTCCGCCTCTCCCCCAGTGAATGGGGGAGAGGGATGGGAGAGGGGGGGGTCAACCGGGCCGGGGGCCAAAGATCGCGGTGCCGATCCGCACCAGGGTCGCGCCCTCTTCGATGGCCACCTCGAAGTCGTGCGTCATGCCCATGGAGAGCTCGGCCAGGGGGAATCCCTCCGCCTCCAGCTTGTCCCGGAGGGCGCGCAGGCGGCGGAAGAGGGGGCGACTCTGTTCGGGATCCGGCAGGAAGGGCGGAATGGCCATCAGGCCCTGGATTCGCAGATGGGGAAGCTGCCCCGCCGCCTCCAGCAGCGGGCGGACGCCGTCCTCGGACACCCCACTCTTCCCCTCCTCGGCGCCAAGGTTCACCTCGATCAGGCAGGGCACCCCCTGGCCCGCTTCCTGCCCGTACCGGTCCAGGGCCTGGGCCAGTCTCGGCGAATCCAGGGAATGGATCAGCTCGAAGAGCTGGACGGCCAGTTTGGCCTTGTTCGTCTGCAGGTGTCCGACCAGATGCCACGCGGCCGGGTCGGGCAGTGCGGCGATCTTGTCCCGTGCCTCCTGGACCCGGTTCTCTCCGAGAATCCTCACCCCTGCGGCGATCGCCTCCCGGATGACGTCCACCGGCATCGTCTTGCTGACGGCCACCAGCGTGATTGACGAAGGTTCCCGCCCCGCGCGCACGGCGGCGGACCGGATCCGCTCTTGGACACGCAGGACGCGATCCCGAATGGTTTCGGCCACGACAGGATCCTCGGGTTGCTCCGTACCCTAACAGAGCGCCCAGGCACTGTCAACGCGCCCGTGGATGGATTCCCCTCGTCGCGGGAATGGCGTCAGAGCGGACCAGGCCATCCTTCGGGGTCCGGCCGGGGTTCGCGCATTTCGCGCTCTCTCGTGGTCAGGGCCCGGTGCCGCGGGCGGTGCGCGGTGCGATGCGTGCGGCGGACGGCCACGAGTTCGGCCAGGATGCTGGCCGCGATCTCGGCGGGGGTCTCGGCGCCGATGCGGAGACCGATGGGGGCGTACACCTGCTGGAGATGCTCGTCGGCCACGCCCATCCGGCGCAGGGAATCGAATACCGTCCGGACCCGGCGCTGGCTGCCGATCATCCCGATGTAGGCGGCTGGCTTGTGGATGACCTGCAGGAGGGCCGCCTGATCGAAGGTATGGCCTCGCGTCACCAGGACGAGATAGGTGCTCGGGCCGATCCGGAGGTCGGCGACGCTCTTGGCGATGTCGGCGACGAGAATGCGGTCGGCCTCGGGGAACCGGGCGCGATTGGCGAAGGCCGACCGGTCGTCAATGACCGTGACCTCGAACCCCAGGAGCTTGGCCATCCGGTGAAGCGGAACCGCGATGTGCCCGGCCCCCACGATCACCAATTCCTCGGGCGGCGCCAGTACCTCGAGAAAGATCGCCGCTTCGCCTGCCACGCCTTCGACAGGAACGTTGATGCGACGGCTGCGATTCTCGGCGATCGCCTGGGCCGCCCGTTCGAGGATCAAGGGCGCGCCCGGCAGCCCCTCGATGCCCTCCTGCCGGGTGGGCCAGATGACCGCCCTGGTGCCGAGGGGGAAGCGAAGGGGGTCCGGCGCTGCGACCAATGTGGCCAGGACCACAGGCTCCCGGTGGTCCATGGACCGGGCCAGGACCTCGGCCACTCGGAGAGAGGGGGGGCCCGGCCGCGTCGAATCGGTCGGCAGCATGGGATCGATGAAGATCTCCATGATGCCGCCGCAGTTCGTCGGGCTCTCCTCGGTCATCTCTCCCGTGAGGTCCACGACCGACATCATCGGCCGGCCCTCGGCCAGGCAGCGGACGGCGTCCCACAGGACCTGGGCCTCCCCGCACCCGCCGCCCACCGACCCGGCGATCTGGCCCTCTCCCACCACGAGCATCTTGGCGCCGATTTCGCGGGGGGTGGAGCCGCGGGATGCGGTCACCGTGGCCACGGCGACAGGTTGGCCGGCCTGCAAGAGGTCGCGGATCTTGCGGTACATCTTATTTCGAACCGCCAATCCCGCCAGGGGCGGGACAAGGCCGCCAAGGTCGAATCCGGCACAAAATCTTCTTGGCGCCTTGGTGGTTAGATGAATCGGGCGATTTCAGTGGGTGGGTTTGGGCGCCATGAATACCAGGAGCGTCAGAAGCTCCTCGGCCGCGTTGGTCACGCCGTGTTCCGCTCCCGCCGGTGCGAGGACCGCCTGACCCGCCACCAGCTCCTGTTGCTCATTGCCCACGCGCACGGTGGCCCGGCCGCCCAGGACGTAATAGATCTTGTCGGAGCCGGCGTGGGCATGGACCTTCTGTGCCTGCCCGGCTTTGAGGCAATACAGATCAAAGAAGAATCGGTCGGTCTCGAACAGGCTGATCTTCTGCATCTTCTCGTCGGCACACTGGGCCCTGGCTCCCACCGTCACGATCTGCATCCGGAGCCCCAACCCCTCCTATTCCCACCCCGGCGTAGCCGGAACCAAGCAGGACACGCCTTCAGGATTCGACATTTCGCACCCCTCGCCAAGCTCACCCCTGCCCCGGCTCCCTCCGATGTTCCCGGAGGAATTGCTCCACCTCCCGGATGATGTCGGTGGCACCGGGCAGGTCGCCGGATGGAACCCCCTCGGACGTTTCCTCCCGGGCCACCCGCTGCTCCAACTCTTGAATATATCGGGCCACCTCCGGCTTTTGCGCAAGAATGCGGGCCAGTTGCCGGTCGAATTCCGCTGCGGCTTCCTCCAGCTCCCCCACGTCCGTCTTCCACTCCAGGAATTCAAGGACGCGGCGGACCAGGGCCAGGATCGCGTGGGGATTGCTGACCTCGGAGACGTAGTGGGGGACGCTGGCCCACAGGCTGACCACGGGAAGTCCCGCGCGCCGGCAGGCATCGTTCAGGACGCCCACGATCCCCGTCGGCCCCTCGTAGCGAGTGGGACTGGTTCGCAGCCGCCCCGCCAGCTCCGGATCGGTGCTCACCCCCGTGACCTGAATGGGCCGGGTATGCGGCACATCCGCCAGGAGGGCGCCCAGCGTGATCACCAGCGTCACCTGGGCCCGACGCGCCACCTCCAGGATGTGACTGCAGAAGGTCTGCCACTTGAGGTGCGGTTCGATCCCGATCGCGACGATCACGTCCCGCGACAGGGCGGGGGCTTGGCCCAGGAAGAACTCGTTGGCCGGCCAGCGGATCTCCCGGGTCTGGGAGCCATCCTGGATCCGCACCTCCGGCCGGGTCAGCCCGAAGTGGTAAAACTCCTCAGGCAGGATCCGGGCGATGCATGGCGCCGACCAGCGCTGGGCCAGGAATCGCGCCGCGGACGTGGCGCTCTCGGCGGCGTCGTTCCATCCGGCGAAGGTCGCCAGCAGGATGGGACGGCGGAGGCCGGGCGGAAGGTCCTCGATTACCAGGGCAGAAGATTCGGCCATAGGGAATATCCTTGGCTGCGGAAGCCCGGGGCGCGCCCCTCAGGTAGCCGGCGGAGACGTCGCGGTCGGCCTTCGTCCCATTCGGTAGCGGATCACGCCCGTCTGGTCCAGGTAGAACCAGCGGACCTTCGTGCTCCCGTCCTGAGGACTCGCATAAATCGTGAGGGTGTTCAGCGACGGATCAGGGGAGGTATCGGTGGACGTCAGGTCCAACTGGTATTTTTGGATCACCCGGGAGCTGGTG
>JACPAT010000188.1 GCA_016180655.1 Candidatus Methylomirabilota bacterium
CTGGAACTGCTGGAGCGTCGGGGGCTGCGGCGAGGTGAAGGACGGGCTGGACAGCCACCTGTCCACCAACCCACTGAACTGGAAGTGCGTCAAAGCGGATTTCCGGCCGATGTTTCCCGCGCTGCCGGTGTGCCCGGTCAACACGGTCAAGATGAACAAACCCGTCCCGATGCCCATCACGTTCGGGGCGCCGACCCCGGGAGTGGCTCAGAGCAAGTAGACGGCGTAGCACTTGGAACCTTGCGATCCTCGTGGTATCGGCTATGCTCGTCGCCGCGGCCGTCTTCTTTACCCTGCTTCCAGAAACCTCTGCCAACCTCTTGATGTGGGCCATCGCCAAGCGGAGCGGCGGACCACCCACGATGGACATGCCAATGGGTTCACCTCGGTAAAGGGGGCATTGCCTGCATGAACCGACGAACCTTCCTCGGCGTTCTTCCTGCTCTCTGGCTCGCGCTCCTGGACGTGGCCGCAGGGACGGCGGAGCTTCAACCGAGGCGAGGCCATCGTCACCTATGAGATGGGCATCGTGACAATCGCGCAGATGAGCCAGGCCGTGGCCCAGTACGGCTTCAGGGCCACGTTGAAAACGCCGAATCCCCGCTAGCGAGCCCGTCCCCTGCTCCGGGAACCATTCCGACAGCGTCGCGATCTTACCTTGTTGATGCCCTTGTGAGCTGGCTATTGGCAACAGGATCCGAGGAGATCTTCGAATTCGCTTCACCATGGGTCCTGGCCGTGGTAACGTTCATTTCCTTGCCACGTTATCCTTAGAATAGAAGGTGCCGCGTATGGGATCACAGCTAGATTTGTTCAACCGGCCGAGCCAGCCATATGGGCCCATCCCGATCCCTGGTGCAAGGCGTGCGAGCGGCACCAGAAAGGCATCCGATGTCTGAGGCAGGGAAAGGGGGACAGAGATGAGGCGATGGACAGCGGCCGTGGCGATGGTTCTGTTTGCCGCCAGCGTAGCGGCGGCAGAGGAATGGAGGGCCCCGGCCGAGGCCAAGGCCACGAACGACCGGGCTAAAGGATGGCAAGGCCGCGTATGACGCCAACTGCGCTGTCTGCCATGGCAGCAGGGGAAAGGGGGATGGTCCCGGCGGCGCGGCCCTGAACCCGAAGCCGAAGGACCTGGCCGATAAGGTGATCCAGGGCCAGAGTGACGGCGAACTCTTCTGGAAGATCTCCGAGGGACGCGGGGTTATGCCCCCCTGGAAGCACCTCCCAGAGAGCGTTCGCTGGAGCCTGGTGCACTACATGCGTTCGCTGGCCAGCAAGAAGTAGCCGCCCCGCACGCCCCCGCCCGGCCCTGGGGATCTGGCCTGCCTATGTGTGGCCGCGGATGGTGAAGGACGCCCGCGGCACTTTCATCGTGGCGAAGTGACCGACTCATCCAGGAGAAGTGCATGCGACGACGTCTGACGAGCTGGTGCATTCCCCTACTGCTTGGCGCTGCCTCCGCGGCGTGGGGGCAGGCGCTCCAGCCGCTGCCGCCCATCGAGCCGCCAAAGGCGGAACAGGTGGAGCTCGGGAAGTACCTCTTCTTCGAGCCGAGGCTCTCGGGGGACGGGGGCGTCTCCTGTGATACCTGCCATGATCCGGCGACCGGGTGGGGCGACGGCAAGGCGCTCTCGACGGGCTACCCCGGCAGCGAGTACTTCCGGAATGCCCAAACCCTCCTCAACGCCGCCTACTACAAGCGCAACTACTGGGATGGCCGGATGGCAGGGTCCGACCTGCCCACGCTCGTCCGCGATCACCTGACCGAGGCCCACTTCATGCAGGTGGATGGCCGGCTCCTCGCCGAGCGCCTCAAGCAGGTCCCCGAATACGTGGAGATGTTCCAGAAGGCCTTCAGCGGGGAGCCGACCTTTGGCCGGACGCTCACCGCGGTGGCCGCCTTCTTGAAAACGATCACGTCGCGGAACGCGCCCATCGATCGCCACTTGAGAGGCGACGGGAGCGCGCTCTCAGCGGAGGCCAAGGAAGGCCTCGCGCTGTTTCAGGGGAAGGCGGGCTGCGCCCAGTGTCACAACGGACCGCTGCTTTCCGACCAGAAGTTTCACGCGCTGGGCGTTCCCGAGAACCCGGATATCTTTGCCGACCCCTTCCGCCACACCACGTTCCGCCGCTTCTTCAGGACGCTCGGTGCCCCGTACGCCGAGAACTATCGGGAGGACCCAGGGCTCTATGGCGTGACAAAGGAGAAAGCGGATTGGGGGAGGTTCAGGACGCCGAGCCTGCGCGAGGTCAGCCGGACCGCGCCGTACATGCACAATGGAAGCCTCGCCAGCCTCGAGGATGTGGTCGCCTTCTACGACGGGGGCGGGGGGCAGCAACGCAACAAGAGCCCGCTGCTGAAGCCGCTTGGACTCACGGCGGGAGAGAAGCGGGCGTTGGTAGAGTTTCTTACGAGCCTCGCCGGCGACCCGGTAATCATCGAGCGGCCGGAGCTGCCCGACTACACGCCCCGGAAACTCGGCCAAAACTGAGGAGACGGGTCATGCAAACGACGCGATGGGCTGCCCTCCTCCTGGGAGGACCTCTCCTCGGTGTTGTGTTCTGGGCCAGCGGAGCTCTGGGCGCGGCCCAGCGGTTCCCCGCGCTTGGCCCGTTGCCGCCGGTGCCGGTTCCCGCGGACAACCCGATGTCTCCCGGCAAGGTCGAGCTTGGGAAGCTCCTTTTCTGGGACACGCGGCTCTCGGGGGATGCCTCGACCTCGTGCGCGTCGTGCCATGACCCGACGCTGGGCTGGGGGACCGGCCAGGCACTCTCCCGCGGCTATCCGGGGAGCGAGCACTGGCGCAACTCCCAGACGGTCCTGAACTCGGCCTACTACTCGAAGCTCTTCTGGGCGGGGGAGGTGACGAGCCTGGAGTCCCAGGCCGCTGCCGCGGCGACCGGAAACGTAGCCGGGAACGGGGATCCGGTGATGATGGAGGAGCGCCTGCGCCAGATTCCTGAGTACGTGAACCAGTTCAAGCAGGTCTTTGCGGTCGAATGGCCCACGATCGAGCTGGCGTGGCAGGCAATCGCCGCCTTCGAGCGGACCCTGGTGTCGAAGGCCGAGGACGTCCCGTTCGACCGCTACGCCAAGGGCGACCAGTCGGCCCTCTCCCCTGAGGCCAAGCGAGGACTTGCGCTCTTCCAGGGGAAAGCGGGGTGTATCCAGTGCCACAACGGGTCGCTCCTCTCCGACGACAGCTACCATAACCTCGGCGTTCCCGAGAACGCCCTCTTCGAGAGTAGCCCACTCCACCAGATCACGCTGCGCTACCAGCATGTGATCCGTGGCGTCCCGGAAAAGATTTATCGCAGCGCCGACAGCGACCTCGGGCTCTACTACACGACCAAGCGTGAGGAGGACAGAGGGAAGTTCAGGACCCCGAGCCTCCGAGAACTGAAGTATACGGCCCGACCAAGCGTGAGGAGGACAGAGGGAAGTTCAGGACCCCGAGCCTCCGAGAACTGAAGTATACGGCCCCCTACATGCACAACGGGGTCTTCGCCAGCCTGGAGGAGGTCATCGAGTTCTATGACCGTGCTGGCGGGACTGACCCGAACAAGAGTCCGCTCCTCAAGCCGCTGCGGCTGTCCGATCAGGAGAAGAAGGATCTGCTGGCCTTCCTCCTCGCGCTCTCGAGCGACCAGCCGCTCATCATCGAACCTCCAAACCTTCCGGACTACGCGCCGATGAAATAGGAGGGCAGACCATGACCGAATCACGCGGCGAGCGTCTCTGCCTTTCCCGCCGGGCCTTCCTCCTCTCCGGCGGGACCGCGGTGACCATCCTGGCCCTCGGCGGGCCCTCGGAAGTCTTCGGCCAGGGGGCGGCCTTGAAGGTCGTCTCGTACCCGCGCAAGAAGATCGGACGAGTGAGCCACCTCAAGCCGGACCAGCCGATCATGTTCCAGTACCCCTGGAAGGACTTCTACTCCACCAACATGCTGGTCAAGCTCGGCGTACCGGCCGGCGGCGGGATTGGGCTTGACCAGGACATCGTGGCCTACTCGACCCTGTGCACCCACATGGGCGGCCCCTTGGCGGGTCAGTACCGGGGCCAATACAAGGTGCTGGGTCCCTGCCCCTTGCACCTCTCGACCTTCGACCTCATCAAGCACGGGATGGTGGTGGCCGGGCAGGCGACGGAGAGCCTCCCGCAGATCGTCCTGGAGACAAAGGGCGACGACATCTGGGCCACCGGGGTGATGGGGCTCATTTACGGCTACCATGCCAACCTGGCTGGCAAGGCGTGAGGGGGGAACTTGCCATGGCAAAACCTGTTTCGTATTCCTACCTGCCCGAGGACCGCGTCCCGCTGCCTCCCCCGGATGCGAAGGTTCACACGACCGCCTGCGACTACTGCATCGTCGGCTGCGGCTACAAGGTGTACACGTGGCCGGTGAACAAGGAAGGCGGTCCCAAGGCGAGTCAAAACGCGCTCAAGGTGAACTTTCCGGTCGGGATCAACAGCGGGAAGTGGATCGCCCCCAACATGCACAACGTGGTCCATGTGGAGGGCAAGCCTCATCACCTCGTCGTGATTCCCGACGGGGATGCCAAGGTCGTCAACGTGGGGGGGAACCACTCGATCCGCGGCGGGGTGCTGGCCCAGAAGTGCTTCAACCCTAGCAAGCCTTCCAAAGAGCGGCTGCTTCATCCGATGATGCGGGTCAGGGGAACGCTCCAGGCGATCTCGTGGGAGGCGGCCTTCGAGGTGATGGCGGGCATCTCTCGCCACGTCCTCGACCGATACGGCCCGTCCGCCTGGGCAATGAAGACCTACTCCTATCAGTACTTCGAGAACACCTACGCGATTTCGAAGCTGGCCTTCGGGGCCATCGGGACGACTGCCTACGCGCCGCACGATAAACCCGGCCCCGGGCCCGACACGCCGGGACTTGATTGGGCCGGGGTCGATGCCTTCAGTGCCTCCTATGAGGACTGGGGAGAGGCGGAGGTGATCTACTTCGCCGGGGTGGACGCGTGGGAGACCAAGTCGGTGCTGTTCACGACATGGATCATGAACGGCAAGAACCCGAACAAGAAGCTCATCCACGCTCTCCCCCGGAAGACGACGGGGGCGGCCTACGGTGAGTCGAGAGGCGGGCTCTTCCTCCCCGTCATCCCGGGGACTGACGTGGTCCTCCATCTGGCGATCATCCGGGTAATCCTCGAGAATGGGTGGGAGGACAAGGAGTTCATCGAGAAATGGGTCTCGAACCAATGGGAGATCGACAGCGGCTTCGGGCGGGGACCCCGCAATACGCCCGTGGAGTGGTTCACCACGTGGGGACGCTACGGGGTCGGCTTCGCCGACTACAAGAAGTGGGTCCTCGGATATAAATACGCCGAGCTCAACACCGCCGAGGAGATCACCGGAGTGCCTGCCGCCTTAATCCAGAAGGCGGCCGAGCTGCTGGCGAAGCCTCGCCCCGATGGCTCCCGCCCCAAGGCCTCCTTCATGCTGGAAAAAGGGATCTACTGGTGCAACAACCTCGGCAACACGACATCGTTTGCCGTCCTGGGCCTGATCTGCGGCGCCGGGAACCGTCCCGGCCGGGTCATTTCGCGCGGCGGCGGCCACCAGCGCGGCTGGATGGGCGGTGCGGACTACCCCCGGGTCCTTTCTCCGGAGAAGTTCCCGGGCCGGAGGAAGAAGGAGATCGACCTAGACCGATGGGTCGTAGACGGTCACGTCCGGTTCGCGTGGGTGATCGGCACGACATGGCTCCAGGCCATGGCCGCCTCCCAGGGGCTCATGGAGGTCTTCGAGCAAATGACCCGCAGGAATCCCCACCAGATCACGAGCTTCGATCCCAAGATAGCCGTCGAGACACTGAAGAGGCGGGCTGATTCGGGCGGCATGGTGGTGGTGGACCAGGACATCTACCCGGTGGACCCCATCGGGACCCAGTTCGCCGACCTGGTCCTCCCGGCCGCGACCTGGGGCGAGGAGGATTTCACCCGCTGCAACGGCGAGCGCCGCCTCCGGCTCTACTCCAAGTTCTATGACACACCCGGCGAGGCCGAGCCGGATTGGCGGATCATCGCCGGCTTCGCCAGGAAGATGGGGTTCAAGGGGTTCGACTGGAAGGATTCCAACGAGGTCTTCGAGGAGTCGGCCCGCTTTGGTCGGGGCGGGGTCTTGAACTACCATCCCCTCGTCGTGAAAGCCAAGCAGGAGGGCAAGCGGGCGCATGACCTGCTGCGAGAGCACGGGACCGAGGGGATCCAGACGCCGATCCGCCTGGAGGGCGGCAAGCTGGTGGGGACCAAGCGCCTTCACGACTCCACCCTCCGTTTGGGCCCACCGGAGGGCCCCACGGTCCATCCCAGGTGGCTCACCTCGTTCGACACTCACACGGGAAAAGCGATTCTTCTCCGGAGCTACTGGGAGGACTTCCAGGACTTTTGGGAAGCGGTCCGACCTCAGGGGGACGAGCTCTGGGTGACGAACGGCCGGATCAATGAACTCTGGCAGACTGGGTTCGATGACCTCCGCCGGCCCTACATCATGCAGCGCTGGCCGTATCAGTTCATCGAGATCCATCCGGAGGACGGCAAGGCCCGGGGGATCGAGTCGGGTGATCTGGTGGCCATCGAGAACGACAACGTTCTGGTCCAAACCGGAGGCTATCTCGGCGTGGATGACAACGAGCTCTCCTTCACCGAGCTCAGGAAGGCCGGGCACATCCAGACCACCATGGGGAGCTTGAACGCGGTGGCCATCGTGACCGACGCGGTGCGGAAGGGCGTGGCCTTTGCCTACTTCGGGTTCCCGGGCAATCCTGCGAACGCGGTGGTCCCGCGGGTGCCCGACCCCGTGACGAACCGGTATCGCTTCAAGCTCGGCAAGGGACGGCTCACCAAAATCGGCGAGTCCCCCTACAAACACTCGTTCACCTCGATGAGCTTTGCCCCGCGAACCATTATGTAAGATGAGAGGTTGTGCCCTGGTTCCGTTTTGACCCTCGTCCACGGCTTGAGACGTCCGGCTGAGGGCGGGATCCAATCGAGGGAGAGCCCACCTTCTGCAGGGGGATTGGGAGGCCCTGACCGACCGGCCCAACGGCGCCGGCGCTATTGGGATCGCCCATCAGCCTCCGCACCGACCTTGCCCCCTCCTACATAGGCTATTCTGGAGCACGCTGTTTCGGCCCGGAACGGTCCATCCCGGTACCGCATACGCTCTTTCCACGACCCCGATGCCCCCGCAGCCTGTACGGGCGAGGAGTTAGCCCCGCCCCGGCCAGGCCAACCCTCCTTGGCATCCCGGTTGCTCTCTGGCTTATGCAGCGGTCCACACTCCAACTGGCAGATCCTGTTCGAGATCGCCCCCGAGGGGGCAAGGAGGTTCGTCATGAAGCGATTGATCGCACTTGCGGTGGCAGTAGCGGTTCTCGGAATCGGTATCGGCCCGACCTTCGCGGCCATGGATCCGCCCAAGGTCCCGCCCAAGGGGATCGAGGGGCCGGACATCCGGGCCAAGGTCCCGCCCAAGGGCATCGAGGGCCCCGATATCCGCCAGAACACCATGCCGCAGCCCAAGGGGATCGAGGGCCCGGACGTCCGCTAAGGGCGGGTCCCCTCGGCGGCGAGCCCCGGCGTCGACCCGAGACTGCGGGGTCCCGGGGCGCCAAATCCTCCGGCCTGTCCTCATCGGGAAGCATGCGGGTGACTAACCCCAGCTCCGCGTCCTGATAGGGCAGGCCGGAGCCACTCGCCAGCCAGGCGCTCCCCGCGCCGGCTAGGAGGCCAGGCAGATGCTATGGCTGCTGCTCGGATTGGTCGTGGGCACTCTCGTCGGCGTGACCCTCATGGCGCTGCTGGCGGCTGCCGGGTCCAGTGACAGAGTTGAGGCGCGATACGCCAGGAGGTCATGATGGATGACGCAAGCAGCGGAATGACCGAGCGGGAAGCCATCGCCTATCGTCGCGGGTTCGACGATGGACTGGCGGCGATGCGGGAGAAGATCAAGGATCTCCTGCTGGAGATCACCCCCCGAAGGTGAACCTTGACGTTGCGCTTTCGCGGATCTGTGTCGTGAACGGTGGCGAGTTCAACGGGCATGCCGTTTGGAAACACAAAGACCATGGGGGGATATGATCAGGGCCGTCCTGTGAAGCCCCAGCTGGAGCTCCGTGATGGACGGCCTGTTGCTGTTCCTCATGACCTCGTGTCCTGGTTGGTCGTCTGCTGGGTCTTTCTCGACCTGACGGTAGTGCCGGTCCCCTCGGAGATCGTCCTGCTCATCGCAGGATGCCCGTCCGTTTCCGGCCACCTCGGGCCGGGTTGGATCATCCTGGCGGCGGTCCCAGGAGGAGCCCTGTTGGCCGACTGGCTCTAGTTTCACCCCGGCGGCCGGCGAGCGGGCTCGGCGGTGCATTTGTCCTGCCGCGTCACCTCTCTGTCTTGTCAGTGTCGCATTAGGATCCTGGCCCTCTTTTCGCGCCTCGGGCTTTTCTCCCTTCTCATGGCGAAGTTCTTCCCGGGAATCTCGGGCGGTCGTCCCCGTCGGTGGCTGGCGCGGCACGGGTTCCGTGCAGAGCCAAGCCTGCCACCGTGTGATGGCGGGACGGCGTCGCCAGTCGCGTGGCTGATGCCATGGCGCATCCTCTGACCGCGCGGCGCATCCAACCACAAAGAGAATAGCTGGAGGCCTTGAACGCTCCTCGACCCGGGCAGGCATATGGTGCCCTGTTACGCGCTTCACCGTGAGAGCAGATCGGGGGCTGTTTGCCGATCTTTTCGAGCGCTCCTACAACCGTCTTGTGCTGCGGTTCCTCGGCGACAGGCAGACGACCTTCGTCGCGGAATCGGTGGAGGGCGATCGAGCCGTTGTCCAGACGACCCTCATTGGCGGAAAGGATGAGCAGCTCTCTGTAGAGTACCGGCTTGCGTCGAAGCACCAGCGGTGGGAAATGACTGACGTCGTGCTCGAGGGGGTGAGCCTGGCGATGAACTATCGGGCCCAGTTCAACAAGATCCTCCGGAACTCGTCCTACGACACACTGGTGCGGAGGATGAAGGGGAAGGTGGAGTAGGGGGAACCCATGAGACCGAAGAGCGGGGGATCACTGCGGTGGCGGCTGGTTGTACTGGTCGTCATGTTCGCAAGCGCTGGTCCTGGCGTCGTGGCCAGCGCCCGGGCAGAGTCGGGCCTGGAGCCGCCCGTGGGCGTAAGTAGCGGTCTCTCCGAGCCGCTGAGCGCAGCGGCCGTCTCTGACGGTGCCCCCCCGGCGGCCGCGACACCCGGCCCAGGCCCCGGGGAGGAGATGCAGAGCGCGTCGCAGGTGGAGCCGGAGGAACCGGGGGATTACGACCCATGGGAGCCGTTTAACGAACGGATGTTCTGGTTCAATCGCCAGCTCGATCGCTTTATCGTGAAGCCGGTGGCGATCGCATGGGACACGATCCTGCCCGACGAAGCGCAGCAGGCCCTCGGGCGTGCGTTCGACAACGTGACCATGCCCCGGCGCTTCGTGAACAACCTCCTCCAACTCAAGGTCGAAGGAGCCGGTCGGGAGCTGGCACGCCTTCTCCTCAACAGCACCGTGGGCATCGCCGGCCTCTTTGACGTCGCGAAGGCTGCTGGGATAGAGCCGAGCGACAAGGATACCGGGCAGACCCTGGGCGTCTACGGCGTGGGTCCTGGACCGTACCTGGTCCTGCCGTTCCTCCCCCCGCTGACGGTCCGTGATGGGATCGGCTTCGGGGTTGACGGGCTGCTCACCCCGATCAGCTACGTCGCCCCCTTTGCCGCAACTGCGGGACTGAAGGCGGGGGAGACCGTCAACACGCGCTCGCTCAAGCTGGAGCTTTTCGAGGACGTCGAGGAGAGCGCCCTCGATCTCTACAGCGCCGTCCGGAATGGATATCTGCAGCGGCGGGGAAAAGCCATCCGGGAGTAGCCTCCGGGGCGACCAGAATCGCGAGAGACCGCGGGCCCAGTCGGCGGCTGTCCCGGGATCTGGATGTTTTTGAGGAGATTCAACCCTCTGACGCAGGTGCACTCGTGTTGATCGCTGTCCTTGCACGAATCGGCCGCATCACCTTGTTCCTGATCCAGGAGATGGGTCGGATGCTGATCTTCCTGTTGGCCACCTTCGGGTGGCTGGTCCGGCCGCCGTTTCGGCCCTTGCAGATCCTCAAGCAACTGCATTTCATCGGCGTGAAGTCCACGTTCGTGGTGGCCATGACCGCTGCCTTCACCGGCATGGTGCTGGCCTTGCAGCTCTCCCACACGCTTCGGAAGTTCGGATCGGAGGCGGTCTTGGGCTCGGCAGTGGGGCTGAGCATGATCCGGGAGCTGGGACCGGTGTTCGCCGCGTTGATGGTGACGGCGCGCGCCGGCTCGGCCATGACGGCCGAGATCGGCCTCATGCGGATCACCGAGCAGATGGACGCCTTGGACACCATGGCGATCAATCCGCTGCAGTACCTGATCGCGCCGAAGCTCGTGGCCAGCCTGATCGGGGTGCCCCTGCTCGTGGCCATCTTCGACGTGGTGGGCATTTCCGGCGGCTACCTGGTCGGCGTGGACCTGCTGGGGGGGAGCCCGGGGACCTACTGGAGTTCCCTGGAATCGGCGGTAGAGTGGAAGGACGTGTATGGGGGCATCCTGAAGTCGATCTGCTTTGGGCTTATCGTGAGCTGGGTGTGCTCCTACAAGGGCTACAACACCCGGTTGAGCGCGGAAGGATTGGGGAAGGCGACCACCGAGGCGGTGGTCCTGTCGTCGGTGTTGATCCTGGTATGGGATTATTTTCTGACGTCGGTGCTCCTGTAATGAAAGCAAGCCTTCGGCCATCAGCCTCCAGCTTTCAGCAAGACACTGAGGGCTGACGGCTGACCGGTGAACGCGGATGAACCCATGATCACACTCGTCGGGGTTGAGAAAGCACTCGGTGGGCAACCGGTTTTGCGCGGGGTGAACCTGACCATTCCGGCGGGGAAGCTCACCACCATCATCGGGCGGAGCGGCGAGGGTAAGAGCGTGTTGCTCAAGCATATGATCGGCCTGATGCAGCCGGACCGGGGAGAAGTCTGGGTAGATGGCCTGGAGATCTCCCGCCTGAAGGGGAAACGCCTCAATGAAGCGCGCAGGGGGTTCAGCATGCTCTTCCAGGGCGCGGCTCTCTTCGATTCCCTGACGGTCTTTGAGAATGTGGCCTTTCCACTGCAGGAGAAGCTTCGCCTGACCGGTCTGGAGATAGTCCGACGGGTCGAGGAAAAGCTGGAGCAGGTGGGCCTGGTGGGCATGGGCCACAAGTTCCCGGCCGAGCTGAGCGGCGGGATGAAGAAACGAGTTGGCTTGGCCCGCGCGTTGGTCATGGAACCGGAGATCATCCTGTTTGATGAACCGACCACGGGATTGGACCCGTTAATGGCCAAAACCATCAATGAGTTGATTGTGGCCACGCATCGGGCGTCCGGATTTACGGCGGTGATGGTGAGTCACGAGATTCCGGAGATCTTCGCCATTTCAGACTGGGTGGCGATGCTGCGGGATGGCACTATCGCGGCCATGGCCCCATCGGCGGAATTCCTGCGGACGTCCGATCAGGCTATACGGGAGTTCATTATGCCAGATGGCGCA
>JACPAT010000121.1 GCA_016180655.1 Candidatus Methylomirabilota bacterium
CTCTTCCGGCAGGGGAAACGTCATGGCTGTCACCGGCCCCGTGTCGGGGCAGACTCCCGGAGTTGCGTCTGGGTGAGAAACTTGATGATCTCCTCGCCGCCCGCGAGGATGTGATCCCGCCACAGGCGTTCCGCCAGTTCCGCATTCCGCTCTTCCAACGCCGCCAGGATAGCGGCATGCTCGGCGTTCCGCCGCTCCATGTGGCCGGGCACGTTGGGCGCCCCGGTCCGTCGCCGGATTCCGCGATGCCACAGGTCGAAGAGCAGGCGTTCGAGCTGCTCGTTCCGGCTCGCCCGGAAGATCAGGTGATGCCACTGCTCGTTGGTGGCCAGCCAACGCTTGGCGTCCTTCGCCCTGGTATACCGGGCCATGTCTCGGAAATACTGGCGCATCTTGCGGAGGTCGGATCCCGTCAGGTGGCGACAGGCCAGATGGACCGCCAGGCCTTCCAGCCGGCTGCGGGTGGCGAAGAGTTCCTCCAGCTCCGCCGTCGAAATGCTGGAGACCCGGACGCCCCGCTGTGGGGCGATGACGACCAGGCCTTCTGCTTCCAGGCGGGTCAGTGCCGCCCGGACCGGCATGGAGCTGATGTGCATGGCCCTGGCGATCTGCCCGGTGGAGATCAGCTCACCGGGCTGGAGCCGGCCGTGGATGATGCCATCTCGCAGCCGCTGGTAGGCGAGTTCGGCCAGTGTCTTGCGGGGGCCCAGGGGCCGCACGGATTTGCGGCGCATTCTCGTCTCCGGGGCGCGAAGGGCAAGCGGGCGACTGTGATCTTAGATCTTAGATGCCTTCCTGTATCAAAAGCCGCAAACGCGTGTCAAGTGTTTTCTTGGCGCTCCGGCAACGTCTGACCAGGCCCGGAGACATCCCGGGGGGCTAACTGCTTGAATCCATGGTCCTGCGTATCGGAGATTACGGAAAGTAGAATCGACCTTGGTGAACCCGGGAAGACGGCGAACGAAGGACGGCGCGCCGGACTTTGGGTCTCCGGGGACGCCGTTCAGGGTGAACGGAGATATCCGCACGGGGATTTCCATGCTCCGGGCCGCCCCGCCGGGCCGGAGAACATCCCCTACAGGGTGGTCAGGCCGCAGGATCCAGGCGTCTGACCTCTGGCCCGTCCTGACGTCCCCTAGGTCCCGCCGTTGCCGCCGTTCTCGACGTGATTGTTGACCACGGTGCTGAGAGCGGCCATGAACTGGTCGACCTCGGCGCGCTGCATGTGGCCGGTGATCTCCACCACGATCTTCACCCCCAGCTTCTCTTTCTTGTTCCCCTTCGGCTTGGCCATTGAACCCCTCCTTTCACGGATGGACACCAGACACCTCTTCCCCCTCGGGCCTGCCTGCACCCCGCTCCGGAGCGGGGCAGGCAGGCGCGCCTTCCTTCCCGGGCCTCCCCGGTCCTGGTCCGGTCACTCCGCACGAGATGGCCGCCCCCCCTCTTCACAGAATCGGCGATCCGGCAGAGGCCACTATTGCGGGGCAGGAAACGTGAGAATGTAGCGATCGGCGTAGTCGGTGACGCGGCGGGTCTGCGGGTCCATGTGCACCCACCAGCCCTGGTAGTCCTGCTGCTTGAAGGTCGTCCAGTCGCCCCGGGTGGGCGGCCGCGCCCCTTCCGCCGGCGAGAACCAGGCATTCTCGAAGGCCTCCGCATCCATCTCCCACCCGCGGGCAATATGGATCAACTCGTGAAAGAGGACGGCGGGCAGCCGGGGATGGCCATCGTTCGCGGGCATGAAGGTTCGCTTGCAGAGGAGAACGCGGTAGCCCGCGCTCCGGGAATAGGGCACCGCGCAGACGCCCTGGTCGCCCCCGTACACCAGATCCACCGTGGGGCGTCGCCCGGAGATGATCGCGCGGACTTCCGTTAGAAGATCTCCGGGTATCGGGCCCGGGGGATGGGTGAGCCGGCTGGTGATGAGGCTGAGGGCCTGTCGGACAGCACGAGTGTAGTCAGGCGGAAATCCACGGATGACGAGTGCCATAACACCTCCGATCCGGCGATCCGGCAATTCGGCGCCCAGGAGCATCGAGGGCCGATGAGCCTGAAGCCTAAGTGCCCGCCTGACCCTTGGCCGAACGAAATCCTCGTGCGGGTCCGAGTCAGACCTGCCTATGCCGGGCACGGCAGACAGGTATCGCCTTTCTCCACCGCTGTCAAGACCCACCGGAGGCCCTCCCTTCCTGGAGCCGGGTGCTCCGCCCGGGGCCAGGCCGGTGGCCGCCCGCCCCTCCCTCGATCGCCCCTCGCGGAATCGTGCGGCCAGGGAACGCAACGTCCGGGCCAGCGGACAAACCTCCGGGGCACCCGGGCATCTCCTTTTTTCCACCTTGACACGCCGCGGGAGCCGCGGATATAGTGCATGAAGAAAATGACAGTCATTTTCAATTTGGAAAGACGATGGCCGAATCCGACCCCCGCCTGCAACGCTTTGCCGACTTCCTGGCGCGCTCGGGCCTCAAGACCACCCGGCAACGCGAGCGGATCGTGCGCGCGTTCTTCGCCGCGGGCCGGCACTTGAGCGCCGAGGAGCTGTACCACCGGATCCAGACCCAGGACCCCGGCATTGGCCTGGTGACGGTTTACCGGACCCTGAAGCTCTTGCGGCAGGCCGGGCTGGCGACGGGACGCCAGTCGCTCGTAGCCTGGGCTTTACCGTGACCGAACACAAGCTGGAACTCTACGGCTTCTGCCGCGAGTGCACGCGCCTGGAGAAGGGCCGGGCGGCGCCGAGCGCTTGAGCCTGAAGGAGATCCCGAATGCACCTCCCCCACCCCGCACCCCCGACCGACGAGGTCCTGGAAGACTGCTTGCAGGCCATCCACCGGCTGGAAGGCCAGGGCGGCGGCGCCAACCTGCGGGAGGTGGCCGCCTTCGCCCGCATCACGCCGGCCACCGCGAGTGAGGCCCTGCAGGCACTCCAGGACCGCGGCCTCGTGCTGAACGGCCAGCCGGGCAGCGTCACCCTGACCAGCGAGGGCCGGCGACAGGCGGCAGGCGTCCTGCGCCGCCACCGCCTGTCCGAGCGGCTCTTCGCCGACGTCCTCGGGTTGCCCTGGGACCGGGTGCATGATGAGGCCATGCGGTTCGAGCACGCGCTGACACCGGAGGCCGAGGCGCGGCTCGCCACCCTCTTGAATCATCCGGAGACGTGCCCGCATGGTGGGCCGATCCCGGCCGCCGACGGCAGTCTGACCGTGCCGCCGACCCGACCGCTGGACGGGGTGCCGGCCGGAACCCGCGTGTGGATCCAGCAGATCATCGAGGAAGAGGCGACGCTCCTGCGGTACCTGGCCAGCCTCGGGCTGCTCCCGCGCACGGAACTCCGGGTGGAAGAGGTCGCTCCGTTCGGCGGGCCGCTCCTGGTGCAGGTGGGGGACGCCCGATATGCCCTCGGGCGCGAGGTGGCCGCCAGGATCCTGGTCCGACGCTCCTCCGAACAAGGGGACTGATCCATGCCCATGAGCTGCCACGGGGCCCTGCAGGAGCTGCGAGGGGACGTCCAGCTCTCCATCGCCCTGGCCGGAAATCCCAACGTCGGCAAGTCCAGCATCTTCAACCGCCTGACCGGCATGGGCGTCGTCACGGCGAACTACCCGGGAAAGACGGTGGAGGTTCAACTCGCGGAGACCCGGTTCGGCGATCGCGTCATCGGGATCATTGACTTGCCCGGAACCTATGCCTTGGGCGGCATCTCGGAGGATCAGTGGGTCGCCCGCCAGGCCCTGCTGGACGGCAAGCCGGATGCCGTCATCCTGGTGCTCGACGCCACCAATCTGGCGCGCAATCTGTACCTCGGGCTCCAGATCCTGGACATGGGGCTGCCCATGGTCGTGGCCCTGAACGTCGTGGACCAAGCCAAGGCCCGCGGCATCCAGGTGGACGTGGCGCGACTGGCGGAGATCCTCGGCAGCCCGGTCGTCCCGACGGTGGCCACGCGCGGCTCGGGTCTGGATGCCCTGATGGCCCGCGCGGTGGATCGTGCGACGCACCCCGCGCCGCTGCCGCCGCGGCTGCGCTACAGCGTTGACGTGGAAGGCGCCATCGGCAAGCTCGAAAAGCGGCTGGCCGATCGCCCCGACCGGCCCCACGGGCTCTCGCCCCGGGCCGTCGCCATCCTGCTCCTGGAGGGCGATCCCGAGATGGGTGCCTGGCTGGCCGGCGTGGACGAGGCGGACGACCTCGTCCGCCTGCGCGACGAGATGGCGGCGACCCTGCGTGATCTTCGCGGTGAGGACGCGGCGCTCCTCCTCTCCCGGGAGCGGCACGGTCTGGCCGGCCTGATCGCGGTCGAGGTGGAACGCCGTGAGGCCCGCCGTCCGCTCGTCGCCGACCGCCTCTGGCGGCTCACCACGGCGCCCCTCACCGGCCTTCCCCTGCTCGGCCTGGTGCTGGCGGGAATCTTCGGTTTCCTCTTCTACGTCGGCGATTGGCTCTCCACCGGGTTCAGTGCCCTGTGGACCTCCTACGCCTCGCCGGTCATCCAGTGGCCATTCCGTGCCCTGCTGGGGGACGGGATGCTGTCCCGGACGCTGCTCTGGGGATTCGACGCCGGGATCAATGCCGCCCTGGCCGTCGGCATCCCTTACGTCCTCACGTTCTATATTCTCCTGGCCTTGCTGGAGGACACGGGATACCTGAATGCCGTGGCCTTCCTGACCGACCAGGTCATGCACAAGATGGGGCTGCACGGACGGGCGGTCATCCCGCTGGTGGCCGGCGCCGGCTGCAACGTCCCGGCCATCATGGGCACCCGGGTCCTGGGCAGCATGCGGGAGCGGGTCATCGCCAGCACCCTGATCGTCCTCACCCCGTGCAGCGCCCGGACAGCGGTGATCCTGGGCGCCGTGTCCCTGACCGCGGGCTGGAAACCCGCCCTGGCGATCTATGCCGTCACCTTCGCCCTGGCCATGGTCACCGGCATCGGGATGCACCGGCTGCTGCCCGGCCGCGGCACCGGCCTGGTGATGGAGATGTTTCCGTTTCGCCGGCCGGGGGCGCTGGCCATCCTCAAGAAGACCTGGGTCCGCTTCCACCATTTCGCCGTGGTGGCGACCCCCATCGTCCTGGGGGGCAGCATCATCCTGGGGGGATTGTACGAGACCGGCCTCCTCTGGGCCCTGGCCACCCCCCTCCGTCCGATCATGGAGGGCTGGCTGGGCATTCCCGCCGTGGCCGGCCTCACCCTGATCGTGGCGATCCTCCGGAAGGAGCTGGCGCTGCAACTCCTCATCACCCTGGCCATGGTCCAGTACGGCCCGCAGGCGAGCAACCTGCTGACCTTCATGCGACCGGACCAGATCGTGGTGTACGCGCTGGTCAACACCATCTACGTGCCCTGCGTGGCCACCATCGCGATCCTGGGCCGCGAACTGGGATGGAAGCGCGCGCTGCTGATCTCCACGTTCACCGTGGGCCTGGCCCTCTTGGTCGGCGGCGCCGCTCGGGGGCTGATGAATTTCTTCGGCGCATGATTGAAACACGAACCACACCCAGGAGCGGGAACGGTTGCCGAACTATTCCCGAGGAGACGTTGTGATGGATATCCTCAGTAAGATGCTCGAAGCCATGGTCGTTACCTTGCGCGAGGGGATCGAGGCCGCCCTGGTGGTCGGGGTTCTCCTGGCCTATCTTCGCAAGACCGGACGGGAGGCGCTCAGCCGGTACGTCCTCCTCGGACTCGCCGCCGCCATTCTGGCCAGCCTCGCGGGCGCCTTCTTCATCCAGCGCTATGGCCTGGATCCGGAGAATGAGGTCCTGGAGGGGACCGTGATGTTCGTGGCTGCCGGTCTCGTCGGCTCCCTCGTGGTCTGGATGTGGCGGACCGGCCGGAGCATCCGGCAGCGGCTGGAGGAGCGCCTGGATACGCTGGCGGGTCACGCGGGACCGTCGGCGCTGGCCACCCATGCGGCGCTCGGGGTCTTTGCCTTCGCCTTCCTCATGGTGCTGCGGGAAGGCGTGGAGACAGTCCTCTTCCTGGCGGCCCTCTCCGGGACCATCGGCGCCAATCCCCTCTACAATGTCCTGGGCGGCGGGCTGGGGCTCCTCCTGGCCATCTTGTTCGGCTACCTTCTTGTCCAGGGGAGCGTGCGGATCAATCTGCAGCGCTTCTTCGGCATCACCGGGGTCGTCCTCCTGATCCTGGTGGGCAAGCTCATCGCTGGCGGCTTCCACGAGTTCTTCGAAGTGGGCCTGATTCCCAGCTCGCCCTTCTGGTTGGAAGTCATCGGCCTGTTCACCCGCGAGACCACGTCCCTCCTCATCCTGATCCTGCTCATCGCCTTGCCAGGTCTCTGCCTGGCCTGGGATGGGTGGCGGATGCCGCCTCCGGCCGAATCGTCGCCGGCCACGGCCGCCGAACGGCGCAAGGGCCTGGCAGGGTTCCGCCGGGCCCGGCGCTGGACACTGGCGGCGGGCACAGGGGCGCTGACCATTAGCCTGGTCCTTAGCTCCTTCCTGATCGTCCAGGCCACCCGGGGCTACGACCCGACCCCGGTACGGGTCGCCCCCCAGAATGACGCCATCCGGCTGGCCTTCCCGGAGGACGAGAAGCTTCACAAGCACGTGGTGGACGTGGACGGGGTCCCGGTCCGCTTTTTCCTCCTCAAGCGCAAGGACGGCAGCCTCGCCAGCGCCTTCGACGTCTGCTACATCTGCCCGGCCAAGGGCTACCTCCAGGACGGCGACCACCTTTTCTGCAAGAACTGCGACGCGCCCATCAACGAGGCCTCGGTGGGGATGACCGGGGGATGCAACCCGATTCCGCTGAAAGTAGATGCGGACGGCGCCCAGGTGACCGTCGCGATGGAAGAGCTGGTCAAGGGCCGGGATCGCTTCGTCAAGAGGTAGCCGGATGCTTCCCCGCCTCCTCTGGAAATCGGTGCGCGGCCGGAAGAGCCGCATCGCCCTGGCCAGCGCCGCCGTGGCGGTGGCCGCGGCATTGGCCTCGGCCCTGTTGAGCGTGGCCCTAGACATCAGCGAGAAGGTAGCCAAGGAACTCCGGGCCTTCGGCGCCAACATCGTGGTGGTCCCCAAGCAGGACGCCCTGGAGGTGGAGATCGGTGGGCTGCGCTACGCGACGGCAGCCCAGGCGACCTACCTGGCGGAATCCGACCTCCCGAAATTGAAGACCATCTTCTGGGGATACAACATCGTGGGCTTCGCCCCGTTCCTCTCGGCCCCGGTGGAGGTGGGCGGCACCCAGGCGCTCCTGGTGGGCACCTGGCTCGACCGCGAGGTCCTCCTGCCTCAAGGCCCACGCAAGTTCACCTTCTCCACGGGCAACGTTCGGGAGGTGAAATCGGAAGAGACGAGGTTCCGCACCGGCTTGAAGGCCATCGCCCCCTGGTGGAAGGTGGAGGGCCGCTGGGTCGAGGACGCCCCCGCTGAAGCCATGATCGGAAGCGCTCTGGCGAGTCGCCTGGGCGCTGTCCCCGGGGACCGGGTTTCCCTGCGGGCGGATCGAACGACCCGGGCGTTCCGGATCGCCGGCATCGTCCGGACCGGCGGGCCGGAGGAGGATCAGATCTTCGTGGATCTCGCGGCAGCCCAAGCGCTCCTTCGCCTCCCCGGGAAGGTGGACCGCGTCCAGGTGAGCGCCCTGGTCAAGCCGGACGACGCCCTGGCCATCCGCGGCAAGCGGAATCCCCAGGGCCTTCCCCCCGAGGAGTATGAGCGCTGGTACTGCTCCCCCTACATTGACGCCGTCCTCTATCAGATCGAGGAGGCCATCCCGGGCGCCAAAGCCAAAGCTGTGCGGCAAGTGGCGGAAGCCGAGGGAGCCTTTCTCGGCCGCCTGACCCTCACCATGCTCCTGGTGACCGCGGTCGCCATGGCCGCAGCCGGCCTGGGGGTCATGGCCACCATGACCACCACGGTCCTGGAACGGCGGGAGGAGATCGGCCTGATGAAGGCCATCGGCGCCGGGCCCGGCCAGATCGCCCGCCAGTTCCTGCTGGAGGCGGGGTTGTGCGGTCTCGTGGGCGGGGCGGCCGGGGCTGGCGCCGGCCTGGCCCTGGCTCGGCTCATCGGCACCCGGGTCTTCCAGGCCCCCATCGTCCCGAGCCCAGTGACCGTTCCCCTCGTCCTGGGGCTGGCCCTGCTCGTGGCGCTCCTGGGCGCCGTCCTGCCCACCCGGCGGGCGGCCCGGTTGGATCCGGTGGTGACGCTCAGAGGCGGCTGATGCGAGTTCGATTCTTCTTGCGCCTCGTGCAGCGATCGCTCACCCACCGAGTCGGGAAGTGGCTGACTGCCATCCTGGCGGTGGCCATGGGGGTATCCTTGGTTTCTACATCCCTCACCCTGGCCCTCGGTATGCGGGCCAAGATGAGCCAGGCCCTGCGCGCTTACGGCGCCAACATCTTGCTCGTCCCCGCGGCAGGTCCGGCCGCCGCCGGAGGGGCACCCGCCGGGGCGCAACTTTTTGCGAGCATGTCGGAGGATCTGCTCGTGCGGCTCGGTGACATGAGTCGCGACCTCCCGCTGGTGGGCTATGCCCCGCTGCTGTACGCCATGGCCGAGATCGGATCCCATCGGGTGGCCCTGGTCGGGACGTGGCCGGATGCCATCCGCCAGGTGAACCCCTCGTGGCGCGTGGAGGGAGGATGGATCACAGATCGGGCCGAGCTGGCGGAGGCGATCCTCGGCAGCTCCCTCGCGCAGAAGCTGGCCCTGACTGTGGGTGCCCCACTGCCCCTGACGATTCAGGGACGGACGCGCACCTTCCACGTGGTCGGGATCCTCAGCACCGGGGGCTCGGAGGACGAGCAGGTACTGGTCACGCTGCGTGCCGCGCAGGAGCTCGCCGGACGCGCAGGTCAACTTAATCTCATCCAGGTGAGCGCCCTGGCGGCGGATCGCGGGATGGAAGCGGTCGCGCGCGCGCTAGAGGCTGGCTTGCCGGGCGTGGCGGCCCGGAACCAGCTCCGCCTGGTCGAGGCCGAGGAACGCCTGTTGGCCCGCCTCTCGCTGCTCCTGGGTCTCATCGCCGGGTTAGTCCTGGTCGCGTCGACCCTCACTGTCGCGGCGGACATGGCAACCAGCGTCCTGGAGCGGACCCGCGAGATCGGCCTCATGAAGGCCCTGGGCGCCAGCCGCGCTCGCGTGGGTTGCCTCTTCCTGGCCGAGGCGGGCCTCATCGGCCTCGCCGGTGGACTTCTGGGAGGGGCTGCCGGCCTCTTGCTGGCTCAGATCATTGCCCGCACCGCATTTGGAGGGATTGTCCCCTTCTCCACTCTCCCGACGGTGGCCTCCATCGGCGTGGGGGTGTGTGTCGCCAGTCTGGCCGGCCTGATCCCGGTACGCCGGGCGGCTTCCGCTCAGCCCAGCCTTGTCCTGCGAGGGGAATGACCCATGCGCGAAATCATCACCATGGAGGATGTCACGAAGTCCTTCCCCGGAGGGGTGGTCGCCCTGGACCGGGTCAGCCTCGCGGTCCAGCCAGGGGAATGGATCGCGGTCATGGGTGCGTCCGGGTCCGGCAAGACCACCCTCCTGAACCTCATCGGGTGTCTCGATCGGGCAAGCGCCGGACGCCTCACCCTGGACGGCACTGACGTCGGCCACTTGACGGAAGCGCAACTGACGGAGCTCCGGCGGGAGAAGGTGGGGCTCATCTTCCAGCAGTTCCACCTGGTCCCGTACCTCACCGCGGTGGAGAACGTCATGCTCGCCCAGTACTTCCACAGCCTCGCGGACGAGCCCGAGGCGCGCGAGGCCCTGGTGCAGGTCGGCCTCGGGGAACGTCTCCTCCACCTGCCCTCGCAACTCTCCGGGGGGGAGCAGCAGCGGGTGTGCATCGCCCGGGCCCTCATCAACCAGCCCAAGGTCCTTCTGTCCGACGAGCCCACGGGGAACCTGGACGAAAAGAACGAGCTGGCGGTGATGGAGATCTTCCAGCGGCTGCACAAGGACGGGCACACCATCATTATGGTCACCCACGACCCGCACATCGGCATGCTGGCCGACCAGCGCATCGAGCTGGAGCACGGGCGGATCGTCCCGGTCCATACCCACGACCTGGTCGGGACTCTCTCGGAGGCAGTGGCGCAGGGGTAAACGTGGGCGGCCCGCCTTTTTTTGTTGGGAGAAAGCGGAGCAAGGCGATTTCACATGTCCGGATGGCGTACCCGTTTTTCACGTTGACCGGGAACGGCAAGTGAGGTCGTTGATCCCGTCTTGTGAATGAACGGGATACCTGGACCCCGATGAACAGACGGAGGAACGCAATGCAAAGGATGCATATCAGAGAGCACCATCGGTGGAAGTGGGCCAGCGTGGGCGCGGTACTGCTGATCGCCCTGCTGGGGTCCGTGTGGCTTCTCCCGGCTCCCGCCGCCGCCGGAGAACTCGTGGTCTACTCCGGCCGGAAAGAGGAACTGATTCGGCCGGCCATCCAGGCCGCGGAGAAGGCGTTGAATGTGAAAATTACCCTCTTCACCGCCGGGGCGGGCGAACTGGCCCGGCGCATCGAGCTGGAGAAGGCCAGCCCCAGGGGAGACGTCTTCATCGGGACGACGGCCGGCTTCGCCGAGTTGATGCGGGAGAAGGGCCTGCTGGACACGTTCACGTCGCCCCTCCTGAAGGAGATCCCGGCCGAGTTCCGCGCCCCCGACAACACCTGGGTCCCCATCACCGCCCGGGTGCGGGTGCTGATGACCAACTCGAACCTCGTCAGGCCGCAGGAGGCTCCCAGGTCCTACTTCGAGCTGACCGACCCGAGATGGAAGGGCAAGATCGCCATCGCGTCCATGGGCGAGCGAACCACGGTGGGCTGGCTGGCGGCCATCCTGGCCGTGAAGGGAGAGGAGTTCACGAAGAAGTACGTGGCCGGCCTCAGGGCCAACGGCCTGAAGGTCCTCAAGAACAACACCGAGGTCCGGAAGGCGGTGGCCGGCGGGGAGTACGCCGTGGGCATCACCAACCACTATTACTACCTGCTCCAGCTCCAGGGGGATCCCAAGAGCCCCCTCGGCCTCGTGTATCCCGATCAGGGGCCGGCCGACATGGGCACGCCGGTCTTCTCCATTACCGCCGCCCTGATCAAGGGGGCGAAGAATGCCGAAACCGGCCGCTCCTTCCTGGAGTTCCTCCTCACACCCGAGGGGAATCGCCACCTGGTGGAAGGGGAGTTCGAGATTCCCCTGATCCCCGGCCTCCATCTGCCGGGCGCCGACAAGGGCATCAAGGGGCTGGGACAATTCAAGCGGCCCTCCCTGACCCAGGCACAGATCGCCGACCTGGAACCGAAGGTGGAACGGTTCTTCGGCAGTGCTCTGACCCCCTAACTGGCGGAGAACGATGGCAACGTCCGTAGCCCAGGCCCTGAGGCCGAGGGCACTTCGGGACCTCGGCCTCCTCCTGCCCGTGGCGGCCCTCGTCCTGGGCCCCGTCGGCTTCCTGGCCTGGATGGGGCTGGGTGGGGGGATCGGGGATCTCCTGGCGCGGTTGAACGAACTCGGTGTCCTGGCCACGGTCGGCCGGGTCTTCCTCCTCGCCTGCACCACCACCCTCCTGGCCGCGATGATGGGTGTGCCTCTGGCCTGGCTCACGGTCCGGTCGGACCTCCCCGGGCGGCGCTTCATCCGCTGGCTCGTCCCCCTGCCCCTGGCGATCCCGCCCTACATTGGGGCCATCGTCTACCAAATCCTGTTTGCACCCGCGGGACCCTTGAACACCCTCCTCGCCCGCCTCCTCGGTCTTCCGCGCGAGACTCCGATCGTGACCATCTACGGCCTGCCAGGGGCGGCGTGGGTCCTGAGCCTCTTCATTTTCCCGTACATCTTCCTGCTGGTTGCCGGGGGCCTCGAACGCATGAGCCTGTCCCTGGAGGAGGTCGCACGCGCGTCGGGCATATCGCGGTGGGCCGTCTTCTTCCAGGTCACGCTTCCCATGCTGCGGCCCGCCCTCTTGGGGGGCGGCCTGATGGTGTTCCTCTACGCCTGGGCCGACTTCGGCGTCGTCTCGCTCCTCCGGGTCCGGACCCTCACCACCATCGTGTTCGACTACGTGCAGGGCACGATGGACTGGACGATCCCGGCGAGTCTCTCCGTATTCCTCACCCTCATCACGACGGCAGTGCTGGCCATCCAGCTCCGGATCCTGGGGGGAGGCACCTATGCCCAGGTGACGAGCGCTTCCCGTCCCGCCCGGCCCGTGCCCGTCGGACGCTGGCGCATCCCCGCCATGCTCTTCGGCTTCCTCGTGCTCCTGTGCGCCCTGGGCGTGCCGCTTGGCGTGCTCGCCTACCAGGCCTCCCGTCTCTCGCTCCCGGCGGCGTGGAGCTTCCTCTCGCAGCAATCCTCGTTCATCTGGAACAGCGTGTGGACGGCCGCATTCGGCGCGACCATCGCCATCGCTCTGGCCCTCGTCATCGGATGGTTCCAGGCGCGACGCCGCATCGGTCGCGGGGTCTCCATCATGTTTCAGATCGGCTACGCCATTCCCGGGACCGTCCTCGGCCTCGGGATGGTTGGCTTCTTCCATGTCGCCTTCCCCTGGCTGTACGGGAGCCCCATCGTCCTGGTCCTCGGCTACCTGGTGCTGTTCGTGACGCCGGCGTTCCAGGGTGCCGGTGCCGCGCTGGCCCAGATCTCCGCGTCGCTGGAGGACGCGGCACGCGGACTCGGCCGGGGGCCGCTGGGGACGTTCCGCGAGGTGACGTTTCCGCTGGTCCGGCCGGGCCTGGTGGGGTCCTGGGTCCTGGTCTTCATCCTGTGCATGCGCGAACTGGCGGCAACCCTGATCCTTCGTCCGCCGGGCTTTGACACCCTGCCCGTCCGGATCTGGATTCACACTATGGACGTGGGCCCGGTCCCCACCGCCGCCCTCCTGGCCCTGGTCCTGGTGACCATCGTCGCCCTTCCCTGGCTGGGCCTGATCCTCATGGGGCGGCGGGGGATCCCGGTGGGGTGGTGACTCGCCAGCCGGCGAGATCGCAAGACGAAAGGCTCACAACTGTCGGGTATCGGCTGGAAATTTTTCGTTGGGTGAAACGATAAGATGGCGCCACTCATCGTTCTCAAGAGCGTTTCCAAGGCGTACCAGCCCGGCGGCCCACCCGCTGTGGATGCGCTCACCCTCAGCGTGGAGCGAGGCGAGATCCTCGCCCTGCTGGGGCCGAGCGGCTGCGGCAAGACCACGACCCTCCGCCTGATCATCGGCTTCGAGGTCCCGGATGCCGGCCGCATCGAGATCGCCGGCCGGGTCGTGGCCGAGGGCCGCCACTTCGTGCCTCCCGAGGCGCGGGGTGTCGGCATGGTCTTCCAGGACTACGCGCTCTTCCCGCACCTCACCGTGGCGCAGAACATCGCCTTCGGGATCCGGAACCTGTCGCCGGAGGAGCGGGCCCGCCGGACCCAGCGTGCCCTCCGGGTCACCGAGATGGATGGCCTGGGAGACCGGTACCCCCACGAACTGTCGGGCGGCCAGCAGCAGCGGGTGGCCCTGGCGCGGGCCATGGCCCCCGGCTATGAGACCGTGCTGCTGGACGAGCCGCTCAGCAACCTGGACGCGGACATGCGGGCGCAACTGCGAGGGCAAGTGCGGCGTGTGCTGAAGAAGACGGCGCGGACGGCGATCCTGGTCACCCACGACCAGGACGAGGCATTCGAGATCGCCGACCGGGTGGGGGTCCTCAATAATGGCCGGTTGGAGCAGATCGGCCCGCCGGAAGAGATCTACCACACACCCGCCACTCGCTTCGTCGCGCATTTCGTCGGCGCCGCGGACTTCCTCCCGGGCGCCGTCCTGCGCGAGGGGATTCGCACCGACCTCGGTCTGTTCCCGAACCCGAACGGGATCCCGGTCGGGACTTCGGTGGATCTCATGATCCGCCCGGACGACGTGACCATCGTCCCTGATCCGGACGGATCAGGAATCATCACACAACGACTCTTCCGTGGCTCGGATAACCTCTATGCGCTTCGCCTTACCCCCGAGATCGAGATCCACACCAGCCAGCCGTCCACCCTAGTTCTCGCACCCGGAACGCGGGTCGCGGTCAAGGCCTCCCCCAGCCATATCGTCGCGTTTCCTGCCCTGAAATCCCAGTAGACGTCCTCAAAGACCTGGTCGCTACTCAGGGGCGCTCCGTGCCTGCCTCGGCCGGACGCAGGGTCAAGAGGTCCACCACGGTCAGGACCACGCCCACCAGCAGGATCAGGCCGAGGACCCACGTAATGGCGAACCAAAAGCGCATCTGGGCCTGGGCCGTCATGAAGCCGAGGCCCATGACCCGCTCGATGTAGGCCAGCAGGACGCGGGGGGCGCCTGCGCCCGGCTGACCCAGCACCAGATCGCGGCCATGACCGGCTCCGTGCGCGAGGTCGTCCAGCGCGCGCTCAAGGCCCTGGAACGGGACGGAGCCATCCGGCTGGAACGCGCCCGCGTCGTGATCCTGGATCCCAAGGCCCTGGAACGCTGGAGCGAATCTCCAAGCTCTTCCGCCTCTTGAGCATGACTGCCTGAAGGCACCAATCGGCGCCTCGCCGAATGGTGCCTCGGGGCAGGCTATCCACGTCCTGCCGGTGCAGCATCACGGGACCCGTCCCCCTCGGCCGGGATCCCTGGAATTCATAACGCGTCTCGCCCCCGGTGGGGACGGACGGCGGCTGCCTATTCCTGGCTTGTCTCGGGCGTTATTCTTTGGCTCCCCCGCTGTCGCCGACCATTTTTCCCGGCAGCGAGATCCCCAGGTCTCTGATTCGCTTCCGCAAAGTATTTCGATTGATGCCCAGCAGCTCGGCCGCCTTCACCTGGTTTCCGCCCGCGCGCCGGAGGACCAGCTCCAAGAGCGGCCGCTCCACGCACGCCACGAAATGATCGTGGAGGCGGCCGTCCAGGCTGCCCTGCAATCGGGCCAGCTCGGCGCGAATCCACTCCGTCGGGAAGGTGTCCGGCCGCGCGCCGGCCTCCTGCGTCCCGGGCGCCGGCCGGAGCACGTCCGGCAGATGATCGGGCAGGATCAACGAGGTGGTGGCCAGGGCGGCCGCCCGCTTGACGACGTTCTCCAGCTCGCGGACATTCCCCGGCCAGTTGTAGGCCAGCATCAATGCCATCGCCTCCGGCGAGAACACCTTGGGGGCGGCGTGCTGCTCCTGGGCAAAGGCCGTGAGGAAGTGGGTCACCAGCGGCGGGATATCCTCGCGCCGGTCGCGCAGCGGGGGGAGGTGGATGGTGACCACGTTCAGGCGGTAGAAGAGGTCCTCCCGGAAGGCCCGCCGGGCCACGGCCGCCTCCAGGTCCTGGTTGGTCGCCGCCACGATGCGGACGTCCACCGGGACCGAGCCCTCGCCGCCCAATCGCTCGACCTGGCGTTCCTGCAGGACCCGGAGCAGCTTGGTCTGGAGGCTCAGGTCCATGTCCCCGACCTCGTCGAGGAAGACCGTCCCGCCCTCCGCCTGCTCGAAGCGACCCCGCCGCGCCGCCACCGCCCCCGTGAAGGCGCCCTTCTCGTGGCCGAACAGCTCGCTCTCCAGAAGCTCGCGGGGGATGGCGGCGCAGTTGACCGGCACGAAGGGACGACCCTTGCGCCGGCTGTTCTCGTGCACGGCCCGGGCGATCAGCTCCTTCCCGGTGCCGCTCTCACCCCGGAGCAGGACCGTGAGGTCGGTCCCGGCCACCTTCCCCACCGCCTTGAAGATCTGTTGCATGGGCGGGCTGGTGCCCACGATGCCGCCCAGGTCGAAGCGCTCCTCCACTGTCTGCCGGAGGCGGGCCACCTCGCGGGCCAGGGCCTGGGCCTCCAGCGCCTTCTCCACCACCAGGAGCACCTCGTCCATGTCGAAGGGCTTCCCGATGTAATCGTAGGCCCCCAGCCTCATGGCCTCCACGGCCACCTGCAGCGTCCCGTAGGCGGTCATCATGATGACGGGCAGGTCCGGCCGGCGCTTCCGGATCTCGCGCAGCACGTCCAGGCCGTCCCGCCCCGGCAGCCGGACGTCCAGGAGCGCCAGGTCCACACCGGGATCCTCGGCCGCCTGGAGACCCGCCGGGCCGTCGGCCGCCAGGTCCACCCGGTAGTTGGCGCGCTCCAGGGCCTTGCGGAGGGCCCAGCGCACGCTCTCCTCATCGTCCACGACGAGAATCCGCTTGCCCGTCATGCGCGTGTCCCCTGGTCATCCATGGCGAGCGGCAGCAGGACCCGGAAGGTGGTTCCCTGCCCCATCTGGCTCTGGACCTCGACCGCGCCCCCGTGCTCCTCCACGATGCGCATGGAGATGGGCAACCCCAGGCCCGTTCCGGCGTCCTTGGTCGTGAAGAAGGGGTTGAAAAGCTGCTGCTGCACCTCGGGCGGAATCCCCGGCCCCCGGTCCCCGATCTCCACCACGGCGGCCGCCCGCCCGCCGCACTGCGGGGCCAGGCGCTCGAACCGGGTGCGCACGGCCAGCTCCCCGCCCGCGCCCGCCATGGCCTCCGCCCCGTTCCGGACCAGATTGAGAAACACCTGGAGGAGCCGGTCGGGATCGCCCGCCACCACGGGCACCTCGGGATCGTACTTCCGCACCACGCCCACCCCGCCCGCCTGCAGCGCGGATTCCTCCAGGCGCAAGGCCTCGTCCACGATCTGGTTCACGTTGCACGGCCGCCGCCGCAGCGGGCGCCCCCCGGCAAAGGCCAGCAGGCCGTCCACGATCCGGTTCAAGCGGTCCACCTGGCGGATGATGATCCCCGTGAACTCCTGCAAGTGGGTGGGGAAGCCCGGCTCCCGCTCCATCAGCTGCGCGGCCGCCCGCACCCCCACCAGCGGGTTCCGCACCTCGTGGGCGACGCCGGCCGCCAGCACGCCCAGCCCCGCCAGCCGCTCGGATCGCCGCACCTGTTCCTCCAGGTCCCGCACGCGGGACAGATCGCGCAGGACCAGCACCACGCCGCGGCTCTCTCCCCGCGGGTTGCTGACCAGCGAGGCAACGGCGCTCACGTACAGACGGGTCCCGTCCGCGCGGGTCAGGGTAACGTCGAAGTCGGCGTGGCTGCGCCCCTGGTCCGCGGTCTTCGCCACCAGGCTCGCCAGCGGCGCCGGCGGCGGGAAGATGTCCCCGACGGGTCGCCCCGCGACCTGGGATCCAGAGAACCCGGTGAGTTCCTCGGCGGCCTGGTTCAGCAACACGATACGCCCCTCGGGATCCAGGATGATCACGCTGTCCTGTAGGCTAGAGAGCAGGTCCTCGTAGTACGCCCGGAGCTCCTGCAGCGCGGCCGAGAGATCGGTATTGGCCTCCTCCAGCGAGGCGACCTGCTCCAACCATCTCGCCTTCTCCGCCTCAACGTCCACTGTCTTCATTTCCGATTGCGAATTTCGGACTTCGAAGTTGGTCCCCGCAGCCCCGGCTCATTCGACATCCGACGTTCAAAATTCGCCATTCGATTTCAGAAGCGGTCGGGATCCGTGTGCGCACGGCTCCTTGATATTCACCGCGCCCTCCCGTATGATGCCGGCGGGATTCGAGTGAAGTCCCGGGAGGAGTTACGGCCATGATGGCTTCACGGATCGAGACCTTGAAGCAGATGCTGGTACAGGAGCCGAAGGATGGGACGCTCCATTATATGCTGGGGAACGAATACTTCAAGGGGCAAATGTATGACGAGGCGGTGGCGGCGTTCCGCCAGTATCTGACGCTGGCGGACGACGAGGGCGCCGTCTACCGGGTGCTGGCGCAGTCCTTGGAGGGGCTGGGACGAGTTGAAGAGGCGCGGCAGGCGTATCGCGATGGCCTGAACGCGGCCACGCGGCACCGCCACCAACCCATGATCGAGGAGTACACCCGGGCGCTGAAGGATCTGGGCTGATCATCCCCCGGCCGGTCGCACGCCTTCCAGACACAAGGGTACAAGCCTGCGACTTTATCCCAGAGGGCCGCGCGTCCTGTCAAGGGGAAAGGCGGCGTGTCGGCCTCGCAGCCTGGGCCCCGTCGGGGATCGTTTCTCTCCTCGGTTCGGTCCGGCCGCCTTGACAATCCTGAGAAGCACATGCTACACAGGGCAGGATTCTTACTCGCCACGGGCCATCCACTCCGGATCATGAGCCATCCACTGGACTCCATCTTCCGCCCCCGAAGCGTGGCCGTCATCGGCGCGTCCAACTCGCCGGAGAAGTTCGGCTACATCATCCTGAAGAACATCCTCGAGGCGGGCTTCCGCGGGCCCGTCTACCCCGTCAATCCCAAGGCCGCCGAGATCCTGGGTCGCCCCTGCACCCCGAGCATCGCCGACCTGCCGCCCGGGGTGGACCTGGCGGTGATCATCATCCCGGCCAAGGCGGTGCCCCAGGCGGTGGCGGAGGCCGGCCAGCGGGGAATCCAGAGCGCCATCATCATCAGCGGCGGCTTCGCCGAGGCGGGCGAGGCCGGCGCGGCCCTCCAGCGCGAGGTCGTGGAAGCGTCGCGGCGCTCCGGCGTGCGGATCGTCGGCCCCAACTGCCAGGGGGTGAACATCCCCCCCCACGGGCTGTGCGCGTCCTGGCCCCTCCTCACAGAGCAGGGCGAGATCGCCGTCATCTCCCAGAGCGGGACGGTGGGGGCGGCGCTGATGGACTGGGCCTCCCAGGAGCATGTCGGCTGCTCCGCCTTCGTGAGCCTGGGGAACCGCTGCGACGTGGACGAGACGGACCTGATCGACTACCTGGCCCAGGACGCGAACACGCGCGCCATCGCCGCCTACCTGGAAGGGATCAAGGACCTGGACCGGTTCCGCCGGGTGGTGTCCGGCTGCACGAAGCCGATCGTGATCCTGAAGTCGGGGCGCACGGCGGAGGGACGGCGCGCCGCCGAATCCCACACCCGATCGCTGGCCGGCCGGGACGAGCTGTACACCGCTCTCTTCCGCCAGCTCCGCATTCACCGGGCGGACTCCCTGGAAGACCTCTACGACGCCGCCAAGGCGCTGGCCTACCTGCCCAGGCCGGCCGGGCGGCGCATCCTGACGATCACCAGCTCGGGCGGCTCGGGGATCCTGGCCACCGATTGGGCCGAGTGGTCCGGCCTGCAGGTGGCCCCGCTTCCCGGCCCCGTCGCCGAGACCCTCCGGAGCTTGCTGCCGGCCCACTGCATCGTCGCCAACCCGCTGGACCTGACGGGCGACGGCACGGCCGCGCTCTACCGGAAGGTGGTGGAGGCCACGGCGCCCCACTTCGACTACCAGGTCATCATCTTCGGCGATCCCATCCTCCAGGCGGCCGACGTGGTGACCCCCGGGGCGCCGCAGCTCGTGATCTTCCTGGGCGGGGCGGAGGTCGAGCGGCAGGAACGCGCGCGGATGCATCAGAAGAAGGTGCCCGTCTTTCCCACGCCCGAGCGGGGAATCCGCGCCCTGGCGCGCCTGTTCGCCTTCGACGGGGTGGCCGCGTGACGAGACCACCTGCCGGCGACCGGACGCGCTGGCTGCCCGAGGCGGAGGCGTTCCGCCTGCTGGCGGGCTACCGTCTCCCCGTGATCGCCCATCGTCTGGCGACGACCCCCGAGGAGGCGGCCCAGGCGGCGCGCGACCTGGGGTGCCCCGTCGCGCTGAAGGTCGTTTCCCCCGAGATCCCCCACAAGAGCGACGTCGGCGGCGTACGCCTGAACGTCGCCACGCCGGAGGACGCCGGAGCCGCGTTCACAACCATCCTGGACCGCCTGACGCCTCACCCCTCACGCCTCACGATTCAGGGAATCCTGGTGGCCAAGATGGCTGCCCCCGGCACCGAGGTCATCGTGGGGATGGTCCGCGACCCCCAGTTCGGGCCGGCCGTGATGGTCGGCCTGGGCGGCATCTTCGTCGAGCTGTACCAGGACGTGGCCTTCCGCCTCCCGCCGCTCTCCCCGGCCGAGGCCCGGGCCATGCTGGGGGAACTGAAGGCCGCCCCGCTCCTCACCGGCTACCGGGGCCAGCCCCCGCGCGACCTGGACGCGCTGGCCGCCTGTGCCTGCGCGGTGGCCCGGATCGCCGCAGAGCATCCCGAGATCCGGGAGATTGACCTGAACCCCATCATCGCCCACGAGCGAGGCTGCATGATCGTGGACGCCAAGATCCTAGTGCACGAGTGACACCCACAGGAGGGAGGCAAGGCATGCGCGTACTCAAGCTGCTGGTCCTGGCTGGGCTGTTGATGACGCAAGGGTGCGTGGTGATGGCGGTGGGCGCGGTGGCGGCCGCGGCCGCCGGGGTGACCTACACGGTCCTGGGGACCGCCGAGAAGACGTTCAACGAGGAGTACGACGCGGTGGTGGCCGCCCTCCAGAAGGCCCTGGTCAACCTGGATATCAAGACCGGCGACACCCGGAAGACCGAGGAGAACGGCAAGGTCGTCTCGACGGAAATCCAGGCCTTCGCCCGGGACTTGACCATCATCATCACCATCGAGCGGATCACCGACAAGGCCACGCGCGTGGTCGTGGATGCGTCCAAGAAATACGTCGTCAAGGATGCGGCCACGGCCGGCGAGATCCTGATCCAGACGACCAACAACCTGCCCAAGAAGTCCTAGCCCCGGTGGGAGCCATTCGGGAGGGAGGCGCGGCGATCCCGCCCCGGCTCCACTACGCCTGGATCATCGTCGGGCTGGGACACCTGAACGTCCTCTGCGCCCTGGGCTTCGCCCGGTTCGGATACACCATGATCCTGCCGGGCATGAAGGAGGGGCTGCAGCTCACCTATGCCGAGACCGGATGGCTGGCCACGGGCAATTTCGTCGGCTACCTGGTCGCCTCCCTGATCGCGGGCCTGGTGGCCTCGCGCTGGCCGCCGCGATTCCTGATCCTCATCGCCCTCGCGTGCCTGGTGATCGGGTTAGGCGCCACCTCGCTGGCCTCGGGATTCCCGTCGGCGCTCGCCGCGCGCACCTTCACCGGGCTGGCCAGCGGCGCCGTCTACATCCCGGCCATGGCGCTTCCCACGCTCTGGTTCGCGCCCCACCGGCGCGGGCTGGGCACCGGGATCCAGACCGGCGGATCGGGGCTGGGCCTGGTGCTGAGCGGCCTCCTGATCCCGGTGATCCTCCGGTGGTCGGGACCCGAGGGATGGCGCCACGCGTGGCTCCTCCTGGCGATCCTGGTGGGCGTGGTCTGGATCCTGGTGCTGGCGCTCCTTCGCAACCGGCCGGAGGAGATCGGCCAGCTCCCGTACGGGGCCAGCGGTGCGCCTCCCCCGCCGCCGGCCGGCCCGGCCCGCTGGCGCGAGGTCTTTGCGAACCCCGGCCTGTGGGTCCTGGGGGCGATCTACGCCTGCTTCGGCTTCTCCTACGTGATCTATGCCACCTTCTTCGCGGCCTACCTGGTGAAGGAGGGGGGCCTCTCGCCCGCAGCCGCGGGACAGCTCTGGGGCCTGATCGGGGTCCTGAGCATTCCCAGTGGCATCCTCTGGGGCGCCCTGGCCGACCGGATCGGGAAGCGGTTCGGCCTGGCCATCGTCTTCGGGCTGCACGCGGCCTGCTTTGCCACCTTCGCCCTGGCCCGGGGTACCACCGGCTTCCTGGCCTCCGCCATCCTCTTCGGGCTCACCGCCTGGAGCATCCCGGCCATCATGGCGGCCGCGGTCGGCGACTACGCCCGGACCTCCCTGGCGGCCGCGGCCCTCGGGTTCATCACGATCATCTTCGGCGTGGGGCAGGCCATCGGCCCGCCCATCGCCGGCGGCCTGGCCGACTGGACCCGGTCCTTCTCGGGTGCGTTCCTGCTCGCCAGCGGGGTGGCCCTGGTGGGATGTCTGGGGGCTCTGAGCCTGCTACGGTCAGGGAGAAATTGCTAACCGGTAGAGTAGGGGAGGGGCGCTCAGGGCTCGGCCCGAGTCCCTCCCCCCTCGTCGCACCGGACGTGCAGATTTCCCGCATCCGGCGCTCCCGGGTGCTTCACCGCAAGCCCACGCGAGTGGAGGCAGCCAAGCTCACAGGTACACCAGGCCGAGATCGGCGAAGTGCCTGTAGTAGCTCTTCCCCTTCGGAAGACGGTAGGGGCGCTGGCTCCGTCGGCCCAGATGGGCCCGCAGACGTTTCTGTACGGCGAAGTTGATCGCGCGGAAGGCGTCACGCGGATGTCCAAAGCCAAAGTAGTTGGCCCACCCTGCGAGGTGCCGGTTCAACACTCGGATGAGGGCCGGGATCGGCTGGAAGCACATGCGACTGCTCGTCAGGGCTCGCAGCCGGTCCCGCTCCTTCGCCAGGGCCTTCCGGGAGGGCGTCACCTTCAGGTAGTGCCCGCCGCCCCGTCGTCCCTGCGCGAAGCGGAATGCGAAACCGAGGAAATCCACGCTTCCCCCTTCCCACCGCAGGCGCACCACCTGCGTTTTATCGCGATTCACTTCCAGACCCATCCGGGCCTCCAACGTCTGCTCGATCCAGGCCCGCAGCTCCGGCCCCACGCGCCGCGCGAGGACGACCAGATCATCGGCGTACCGCACCAGCGTGGCCTTCGCCCCGTGGGCGGGACCGCCCGCCGCGTGGAAGAAGGTGTCGAACCAGTGCAGGTACACGTTGGCGAGCAGCGGGGAGATCACCCCACCCTGGGGCGTCCCGCGTGCGCTTCGGCGGGGCGGCTGCCCCTCCTCCGCCACCGGTGCCTGCAACCACAGCCGGATGAGGCGCAACACCGACCGGTCGGCAATGCGCATGGCCAGGGCCCGCAAGAGCTTGTCGTGCGGGATCGAGTCGAAGTAGCCCTTCAGATCCGCGTCGTACACCTCCCGCTGGCCCTGCTCCACCTGCTCCCGCATCACGGCCACGGCGTGGTGGGCCGAGCGCTTCGGGCGGAAGCCGTAGGAGCACGGCAGGAAATCCGCCTCGAAGATCGGCTCCAAGACCAGGAGCGCCGCCGTCTGGGCGACCCGGTCCCGGACCGTGGGGATGCCGAGCGGGCGGGTCTTGCCGTTCAGCTTCGGGATGTAGACGCGCCGCACAGGCTGTGGTCGGTACGTCTTCGCACGCAGCGCCTCGTGCAGTTCCGCCACGAGCCGCTGGGGGCCGTCTTCCGAGGAGACGATGTGGTCGATCGTCACGCCGTCGAGGCCCGGGGCGCCCGCGTTGGCGCGCACCTGCTCCCATGCCGCCATCAGCACGTCGCGCCGAGCGATCCGGTCATACAACGCATAGAACCGGAACCTCGGCTCTCGCTTCGCCTTCTGGTAGAGCCTCCGCCTCAAGAGAGAGACTTTCTCCGGCAGCGCCCGGCGCTCCCCCCATTCGGGGACGACGTCTGGCGTCCAGTCCGGGTCTTCCGTTGTGGGCTTTATGGCCAAGCGGCTCTCCCTCTCTCCTGCGTCAGCGTGCACCCAGCAGGGCCCCTTTGCTCGGCAGGCGTTACCCTGCGTCCTCGCTCGTATGGGCCCAGCCGACTCCCGCCGACGCCGCCGCGCCCTTATGTCTTCGGAGCGCGCGTTGGGTTCCACCCACGCCGACGGGTCTCCCAGATCACTGACTCAACCTGTCGGTGCGCGCCGTCCCCACCCACCCCGGCAGGCCCGGCGGCTGCCTATGCCCGCTGCTTCGCCACCGGTTCACGGCTTCATCAACTTGGGGAGCCTGGCCGCCTGCGACTTGGCGTTTCGAGGCCGAATCGGGTTCGCTTGCGCTACGGCTCGCACCTTCGCCGCCGGAGTCCCCGGCCGTGGGATTGCTCCCGCCAACCGCTCCGCCGGCTACATGTCTAACGGGCGATTACATGGCTGCCTCCTTTCAGGCAGCTAGGTTGGCCAGGTTCACTGGCGGTTCCCAAGGCGCCAAGATCGCAAAGCGGCCTCAGGCGATCGAGTCTTCGGGAACAACCGAACGACCGAACCGCCGAACAGCCGAACGCTCTTGCGTCAAGTT
>JACPAT010000189.1 GCA_016180655.1 Candidatus Methylomirabilota bacterium
AGGTCAAGTTCACGGGCACCATCCAGAATACCTGGCTGCGGGATCTCTTCTTCATCTGGATCCTGCCCATCGGGGTCCTGTGGCTGCTGGGCCGCCTCATGTACAAGAAGATGGGGCCCGGCCAGGGGATTCTCTCCCTCGGGGGCCTGGGGAAGAGCCGGGCAAAGATCCAGGCCCAGAGCGACCTCAACATCCGCTTCCCAGACGTGGCCGGCGTGGACGAGGCCAAGGAAGAACTCCAGGAGGTGGTGGAGTTCCTCAAGCACCCGAAGAAGTTCCAGACCCTCGGGGGGCATCTCCCCAAGGGGGTGCTCCTGGTCGGCCCGCCGGGCACGGGGAAGACGATGCTGGCCAAGGCGGTGGCTGGGGAGGCCGGCGTCCCGTTCTTCTCGGTGAGTGGGTCGGAGTTCGTGGAGATGTTCGTGGGCCTGGGGGCGGCCCGGGTCCGGGATCTCTTCGCCCAGGCGCAGGAGAAAGCCCCCTGCATCATCTTCGTGGATGAGCTGGATGCCCTGGGCAAGGCGCGTGGGGCGAACCCCCTGGGGGGCCACGATGAGCGGGAGCAGACCCTCAACCAGCTCCTGGTGGAGATGGACGGCTTCGACTCCAAGAAGGGGGTCATCATCATGGCCGCCACCAACCGTCCCGAGATTCTGGACCCGGCGCTCCTGCGGCCAGGCGTGGGGGCCGACCTCGCCAACCTCATCAACGAGGGGGCCCTCTTGGCCGCGCGGAAGGGCAAGCCCCACGTGGAGATGGCCGACCTGGAGGAGGCCATTGACCGGGTGGTGGCCGGCCTGGAGAAGAAGGCCCGGGTCATGAGCCCGAAGGAGCGCGAGCGGGTGGCCACTCACGAGGCCGGGCACGCCCTGGTGGCGGCGTCGGTGCCCTCCGCAGATCCGGTCCACAAGATCTCCATCATCCCCCGGGGCATCGCCGCCCTGGGGTACACGTTGCAGCTTCCGACCGAAGATCGGTACCTGCTGACCCGCTCGGAGCTGCTGGACCGCCTGGCGGTGCTCCTGGGCGGCCGCGCGGCCGAGGCGCTCACTTTCGGCGAGGTCTCCACCGGGGCCCAGAACGACCTGCAGCGGGCCGCCGACATCGCCCGGCGGATGGTGAAGGAGTACGGGATGAGCGAGCGGCTGGGGGCGATGGCCTTCGAGCCCGAGCGGCGCCCCCTGTTCCTCCCCGGGGCGGACGGCCTGAGCAGCAGCAAGCCCTACAGCGAGGAGACGGCCCGCGAGATCGACCAGGAGGTCAAGCGGATCGTGGACGAGACGGAGGCCCGGGTCCGGGAGATTCTCAGCCAAAGGGACGGCGACCTGAAGGCTATCGCCCAGCGCCTCCTGGAGAAGGAGGTCCTGGAAGGGGAGGAGTTGCGGCGGCTCTTGGGGGCCCGCCAGGAGGCGAGGGAAGCGGCCAACTCCGTCGCATAGGGAACGATTATGTGTCACCTAATCTTGTTCGCGCCTGTCCTGGCGTTGCCGATTTTCTGGCTGCTGCCACTGTCCGTCGCCCTTCCGGTCTACGGAGCCGTGCTCGTGCCGACGGCCCTGATCGCGTGGCCGGTTCTGACCGCGATGCGGCGCCCGCAGCTCACGGGAGTGGAGGGGATGATTGGCGCCCGGGGAGAAGCCATTACAGAGTTGAATCCTCACGGGGTCATCCGCTGCCAGGGTGAGGTGTGGTCCGCCACCGCCGAGGAACCCATCCCGGGTGGGGAGCGGGTCCGGGTTGTTGCCGTGGACCGGCTGCATGTCCGGGTCGCGCGCCATGTTCCCCTGGACGGATAATTGCCTCCCGGCGTCCTCGGCGCTCCATGGCGCGATGTTCACGCCGAGGAGCAGTAGACGAAGCGAACCTGAAGGAAGGAGGTGAACAGAGAATGAAGAAACTGGCTACGTGGTTCCTGGCAGTCGTTCTGGCCGTGTCCTTCTCCGGTCTGGCGTTGGCCGGTGAGGTCAAGAAGGCCGAGGAGAAGGCCACTCCGGCAACCCCGGCGGCTCCGGCCGTGGAGAAAAAGGAGGAGAAGGCCGAGAAGAAGGCCGCGAAGAGGGCGGTGAAGAAGGCCGAGAAGAAGACTGTGAAGAAGGCCGAGAAGGCCGAGAAGAAAGAAGAGAAGAAGTAGTCGTTCTCCCTACGGGACTCCCTGAGAACACGAGGGCATCCCACCTCCAGCTCTGGACTTGGCAGGCGGAACCGAAGGGAGGTGAGGTGGATGAAGCGGTTTGCGGTTCCCCGCGTCGCCCACTGCGGCTCCGGGCACGCATGGGTCCCGGGCATGACCCAAAACTGCCTCCCCCGGCGGGGGTGACCTGTTTGCAGCATGCAGGTGGACGAGAAGAAGGCTGCGGCCACCTCGGTCTACAAGGGGACGACCTACTACTTCTGCGCCCCCGCATGCAAGGTGACCTTCGAGAAGAGCCCGGAGAAGTTCATCGGGAAAGCCGGGACCCACGCTGGGCACTAGCGCGAAGATGGTCAGCGGGGAGGGGCGGCGGCGAGGGGGTCTGATGAGCTGTCTTACTGGGGAACCCCGTCGGGCTGTCAGATCTACTCGGGGGGTGAGGGATGCCCAAGCGGTATGACACCATCATAGTGGGAGCAAGCTTTGCTGGGCTGGCGGTGGCCAGCCGCTTGCGCGGCCGCGTCCTGCTCATCGACAAGGATGAGATCGGCGAGGGTCAGACCTCGGCCTGCGGGACGCTCCTGGGCGTTCCTCAGCGTCTCGGCCTCATGGAGAGCGTGCTGCAGGCTCAGGACGCCCTGGTCTTCCACCTGCAGGACCGGACCGAGGTCATGGATGCGCGCGACCACCCCTTTTGCACCTTCGACTACGGCCGGTTCTGCCGGGATTTCGCGAATCGCTTGAACGTGGAGATCCTTCGGGCCGGTGCGCAGCGGCTGGACGGGGACAGCGTCGTGACCGATCAGGGGATATTTGCTGGCACCTGCATCGTGGACGCCTCGGGCTGGCGAGCGGTCCTCGCCCGTACCCTGCGACCGGATTATGCCGATCGCCGGCGGATGAGCTACGGGATCGAGGCGGAGGCCCCGAGGGGAGGGGACTCCCTGTGCTTCTGGTACGACCCGAGCCTCGTTCCATCCGGCGTCCAGTGGTTCTTCCCAAGCGGGTCGAACGTCCGGGTGGGGGTAGCGAGCTACGCGGGCGACGCGCACCTCCGCGGCCACCTGAATCTTTTTACGGAGTCCCTGGGGGTGGCCAGGGGGCGGATCCACGGGGGTTATTTCCCCGCAGGCCTCCGGGAGCCCGTGGTCGGCAACCTCTTCGTGGTTGGTGATGCGGCAGGGCAATGCCTCCCATTCACGGGAGAGGGGATTCGCCCCGCCCTCTATTTCGGCCAGGCGTGCGGTGACATCGTTCAGGCGCTGGTTGACGGGCGTCTGTCTCTGGAGCAAGGCTTGCTGCGCTACCGGCGGTTCGTCAGCCGCCATCGCTGGATGTACCGGGTGATGGCCCTCTCTCAGCTCGCCCTCCTGCGGCTGCCGGTCGCACTTTCGAGTCGCCTCATCGGCTTGATCTGCCGGGAGCCACTGCGGAGCCGGATCCTGCCGGGCTATGTCCGGTTCGCGGATCCCTGTACATTGATTCCGCTGCCACCCGTTGTACGCCAGACGGCGAATCGGCCATTGGTCCTGGCGGCATCGGAGGCTTGAGGAGGGGGGGGTTGGAACGGCTCCCGGCGCGCTACAGCCATGGGGGACGAGGGGACCCCCAGGGAGGCTCAAGTCCCTGTGACTTGTCAGAGAACCAGCACGAAGAATCAGGAGGTGCGCAAGATGGGAAGGCGTTCTGTTCTGGTGGGAGTGCTCCTTCTGACTGTCGGACTCCTTTCCGGATGTCCCAAGAAGCCTGAGGTAGGGCAGGCCGGTCCCGCGGCCATCGGCCCGCAAGCCGGCGTTCCTGCGGCGCCGCCCAGCGCCGCTCCCGCCCCCCGTGCGGGGGATGTCCCGGTGACTCGCCCAGCCCCGCCGGCGGAGATCCCGGTCCGGCCGGTCCCACCCGCGGCTACCGCGGCCCCATTGACGCCGGCGGCGGTGCCGTTGCGAGACATCTTCTTCGACTTCGATAGGTCCACCATCCGGGACGACCAGAAGACGGCGCTGAATGAGAACGTCGCCTGGCTGAAGGCCAATCCTGCGGTGAAGATCACGATCGAGGGCCATGCCGACGAGCGGGGGACCAACGAATATAACCTCGGCCTGGGCGAACGGCGGGCCAAAGCGACCAGGGATTACCTTGTGGCCGCTGGCATAGACGCCGCACGGACTGCCACGATCAGCTACGGCGAGGAGCGCCCCTTCGTTCTCGGGCACGACGAGAGCGCCTGGAAGTGGAACCGCCGGGCGCACTTCGCGATTCCCTCGCGATGACAATCGGCCAATTTCGAGAGCCCACCATGACAACAATTGTGGAATACACGGATCGGAAACGACCGGAGAACCGTTACCCGGTGCGCATCATCTCGCCACCTCGCGCGGGATCCTGTTGCTTTTCGGACATGGAAGAGCTGGGCGAGCCGGTGGAAGATGGCCGCTGGGTATTCCAGTACAAGCGCTGCA
>JACPAT010000190.1 GCA_016180655.1 Candidatus Methylomirabilota bacterium
CTGCCTGTGCCAGCACGGCAGACAGGTCGCACGCAGACAGGCGACTGCCCCTGGCCGGACTCCGCGTAGGCGCCGCACCGGCCACCTCGCCGACGGGCCAGCACGGCTGGTATCCATCCCAACGACCCCCTGGCATCGATCCAGACCTCCCCCCGTTCGGTCCATTCCCCTTGACTTCGCGTCGCGCCGCTGGTAGCGTGCCGCCTCGTGAGCAGGATTTGGCCAGGGTCGCCCTTGGAGAGGCCCTCACCGGGTCTCCCCGCCCCCATTCCGGACCGGTCTCCTCGCCCAGCCACTGACCGGCGTTTTCCTACTTCCTACGGGATGAGCCTCGCGTCTCGCGCCGTGTCCGGCGGGGCCGTGGGTGAGGGAGTGGGGTGCTGTGAAAGAGGGGGGTGCAACGGTCAGGATCTTGCGGTGAGCATGGGCCAGTCATCCAGGACCCTTTGGACGAGAGAGAGGGCAGGAGGAACGCCATGAGACGCATGCTGGTACTGGGGCTCGCCTTGGCGGTGACGATCCTGGGCGCGGGGATCGCATCGGCCGCCGACGTGGTGATCTATGCCGCGCTGGACAAGAAGACGATTGACGAGATCGCCGACGCCTTCAAGCAGGCCACGGGGCTGACCGCAGAGGTTGCCCTGCAGATCGAGCAGGCGGGGACGATCGCCTCCAGGATCCAGACCGAGGCGGCGAACCCCCGGGCGGACATCTTCATCGGGGGCAACTCTTCCATCCACGACAGCGCCGCCAAGGGGGGATTCCTGGCCAAGTACGTGTCTCCCGAGGTGGCGCGGGCCAAGATCGAGCAGAAGTATTTGGATCCTGATGGCTTCTGGAGCGGCTGGTACCTGGGCGCCCTGGCCGTCCTGGTGAATGAGAAGCGGTTCCAGGCTGAGCTGGCGCCCAAGGGGATCAAGCTGCCCGCCACCTGGGACGACCTCTTGAACCCGGCGTACAAAGGAGAGGTCATCGCGGCGAACCCCGCCACCACGGGAGGCGCGGTGATCTTCATCGCGACCCAGATCTTCCGCCTGAGGAGCGAGGACAAGGGGTTTCAATACATCGCGGACCTCCACAAGAACGTTACCCAGTACACGCCAGGGGCCAACGGATCGATCCCCCTGGTGGCGCAGGGCCAGGCCATCGCCGGCATCGCCTGGGGCCACGACCTGATCCGGCAGAAGAGGGCGGAGAACCTGCCGGTGGCCGTCATCTTCCCCAAGGACGACGGGTACGAGATCGGCGCGGTCTCCATCATCAAGGGGGCGCCGCATCTTTCCGCGGCGCAGAAGTTCGTGGACTTCATCCTGACGCCCAAGCCCATGGAGATCAACGCCAAAAACGGCCTGCGCTACCCGGTGCGCGGCGGCGTCACCATGCCGGAGGGTGTGCCGGCCTTCGAGAGCCTCCAGTTCGTGAACTACGATCAGGGCAGGGTGGCCGCCAACCTGGACGCCTGGAAGAAGCGCTGGACCCAGATCACCGGCAAGTAGTCCGGCCCGTGGATGTGTTCCTGAGCGAAAGGCCCGGGGGGAATCCCCGGGCCTTTCGCGCATGCGGGTTCGGCAGATGAAACGGCTACTGCGGGAGCCGCTGCTCCTCGCCACCATCATCGGCATCTTCGTCGCCCTGGGCCTGTTCGTCATCTACCCGGTCCTGCGGGTCCTGCTCTATCCCGGCCTGCGCGATTTCCTCTCCTTTCCGGCCAACGACCGGTACGTCACCGCGACCCTGCACACATTCGTCATTGTGATCCTCTCCACGGCCAGCGCCACGACGGTCGGATTCCTGTTCGCCTACACCTTCACCCGGACCACGGTGCCGTGGAAGGGCCTGTTCCGGTCCATCGCCATCCTCCCGCTTTTTTCTCCACCCTTCATGATCGCCTTCAGCTACATCCTGATGTTCGGGCGCAACGGCCTCGTCACCTACACCCTGCTGGGGGCGCGGTACAACATCATCGGGTGGCACGGCCTGTGGCTCTCGCAGACCATCGCCTTCTTCCCCATCGCCGCCCTGGTGATGGAGGGAGTGCTGCAGTCCATCGCCCCCTCGCTCGAGTATGCGGCCCGGAATCTCGGCGCCAGCGGCTGGCGACTCTTCCGGACGGTGGTCTTTCCCCTGGCCCGGCCGGGAGTGGCGGGGGCGGCGCTTTTGGTGGCGATCTACGTCCTAGCGGACTTCGGCAACCCGGTCATGATCGCGGGGCACTACACGGTCCTGCCGACCGAGGCCTGGGCCCGCATCTCGGGCTGGGGAGACGTCACCGGAGCGGCGGTCCTCTCCTCGGTCCTGCTGATCCCGGCCTTCGGCCTGTTCCTCGCCCAGCGGTACTGGGTCGGGCGCCGACAGTACACCACCATCACGGGCAAGGTGGTCCTCCTCAGTCTGCCCCCGACCCCCTGGTACGTCCGGTGGCCCCTGTTCGCCTTCTGCGCCCTGGTTTCCTTCCTGATCCTCTCCGTCTTCGTCGGGCTCCTGGCGGGCGCATTCAGTCGGGGATGGGGCTTCGATTACACGCCGACCCTCAAGCATTGGCAGGACGTCCTGGCCAACGGCCGGGCCCTGATCCACAGCGTGGTCTTTGCCGCGGTCGCCGCGACCGTCAGCTCGCTCCTGGCCATCCTGTCGTCCTACCTGGTTTCGCGGAAGGCGTTTCCCGGCCGGGGCCTCCTGGATTTCGTGGCCATCCTGCCGGCGGCCCTCCCCGGCGTCGTCTTCGGCATCGGCTACTCCCTGGCCTTCAACGCGCCGCCGCTGGATCTGTACGGGACGGCGACGATCATCATCCTCAGCATGATCTTCTGGAACGTCCCCATGGGGTACCAGACGGGGATCGGCCGTCTCAAGCAGATCGCTCCCTCGCTCGGAGAGGCGGCCTCGAATCTGGGCGCGGGATCCCTGAAGACCTTCTGGGACGTCGAGCTGCCCCTCCTCAAGTCCTCGCTGGTCTCGGCGTTCGTGGTCTCCTTTATCCGGGCGGTGACCACGCTGTCCGTGATCGTCTTCCTGGTCACGAACCGGAACGTGGTGGCCACGTTCACCATCCTGAACCTGGCCAACGACGGCTACCGGGGGGCGGCCGCGGCCCTGACCACGGCGCTCTTGATCCTGACCTGCATCGTCCTGGCGGTTTCCCGGCTGCTGTTCGGGCGGAACGTGGAGCTCTTCCGGATATGAGCGACGCACCGGTGCACATCGCCATCCGGCACCTGACCAAGCGATTCGGAGCGGTCACGGCGGTGCGGGACGTCTCGCTTCAGATCGCCCGGGGCAGCTTCACGACGCTGCTCGGCCCCAGCGGCTGCGGCAAGACGACGATCCTGCGGACGCTGGCCGGCTTCTACGAGGCCGACGCGGGGGACATCTTCTTCGACGAGCGCCGGATGAACGACGTCCCGTCGCATCACCGGCACGCCGCCATGGTGTTCCAGGACTACGCCCTGTTCCCGCACATGACGGTGTTCGAGAACGTGGCCTACGGGCTGAAGGTCGGCGGCGTGCGGGGAGACGCGCTCCGCCAGCGGGTGGGGCGGGTCCTGGCCGATCTGGGGCTGGCCGGCTTGGGGGACCGGATGCCGGGGATGATCAGCGGCGGCCAGCAGCAGCGCGTGGCCCTGGCGCGGGCGCTGGTGATGGAGCCGGAGATCCTGCTGCTGGACGAGCCGCTCTCCAATCTGGATGCCAAGCTGCGGGTGACGGTCCGGGCCGAGCTGCGACAGATCCAGCGGCGGGTCGGCATCACCACCGTGTACGTGACCCACGACCAGGAGGAGGCGCTGGCCATCTCCGACCGGATCGCCGTGATGCACCAGGGGGAAGTGGTCCAGTACGGAACGCCCTGGGAGATCTACTACACCCCCCAGAGAGTCTTCGTGGCCGACTTCGTCGGGACGGCCAATCTGCTCCGGGGCCGGATCCACGAGGTCGAGGCGCAGCGGTTCACGCTGGAGCTCGCGGGCCGGAAGATTCGGGTGGAATCGCCGGGGAAGGGCCTTCGCCCCGGAGAGGAAGCGGTCCTGAATATCCGGCCGGAAGCCATCGAGATAGGCAGCATCCCGCCGGCCGATCCAGGGCCGAACGTCCTGGAGGGTGTCATCCGGACCCACACCTTCGTCGGGCAGTGGGTCCGCTACTGGGTGGACGTCTCGCTGGGCCCGGAGGCTGCGCCCCACGAATTCGTCGTGGACGTCCCCGATCCGCGGGAGAGGGGCATCCTGGAGGGGCGGGTTTTCCTCCGCCTGGATCCCCGGAAGATCCACCACCTGCAGGGCGCCTGAAGGCGCGGAGAGCCGACAGTAGCGGCAGGTGGATTGTCGAGAAATCAATTGGTCGAATAGTCAATTGGGACGGACCATTTGACCGGTGGACCAATCGACCAATCGACGCAGCGGAGCGACCAATGACTCCGCGTCGCGCCGCTGGTAGCGTGCCGCCTCGTGAGCAGGATTTGGCCAGGGTCGCCCTTGGAGAGGCCCTCACCGGGTCTCGCCGCCCATTTCCAGGCCGGTCTTCTCGCCCAGCCGCTGACCGGCGTTTTCCAACTTCCTATGTATTGCGCTTGACCACCGCATCAGCACTCCGACCTTGCAACCATTCATGAGGCCGATCCGCTGGTCTGCCCACAGGGTGGGGGCGCCATGCGGATCATCGCATTCTTTGACCAAGCCGCGGTCTTTGAGAAGATCCTGACCCACCTCGGACTCTGACCGCCCCACGCCCATGGCCCGCCGGGTGCCCCCGCCGCATAGCCACCAGAGGCGACTCCGACCTGCGCGTCGTCGGCAGTCGCGCGCTTCGGCTCCGAATGCCTCGACATGACCATCGGGAGTACGGCCTCGGTCGCCCGGACAGTTGTGGCCGCCGTGGCGGGAAACCTGAGGTGAGAGGCCGGCATCAGACCGGGCGGCGCAAGAGCATGCGGGTTGGCGCTGGATCAGCTTGCGGAAGGACGGCGCAAGGCGGAGGGGTGGAGAGTCTACGCAGGCACGGTTTTCCGAGGGCGCCTTCGGAGAGGGATCATCTCGTACTGGGATCCGTCCGGGGCCACGTACACATGGCGAACCTTCCGTCCCTTGGTCCAAGTGCGAAGAGGGACCAAGTCTTTTTTGGCGAAGTAGGTGGTGGAGTCATGCGTGTCCCAAAACGCGGCCACGCGGGCCAGGTCCCCCGAGGGGGGCGTCGGCCTCTTCTTCCGCTTCTTATTGCGTGCGGTACCAATCTTTCTCGTGCCCCGTCATGTCCGTTGCCGTCCCAGGCCCAGGGCAAATTCCTGCCGGGCACAGGCCAGTTATAGCAGCAGCATCTTTCTCGCCTTCTCAAGCGTGCCGATCATGTCCTCGACGATTCGGATCGCGTCTTCCGCATCTGCTTTATCAATAGTGTCGAAGTCCCCGTAGTCCGCGTCGGCTCGCCGCGAGAGCAGGAGCTTGAAGTTCTTCACAAGGTCTATGGACAAGAGCCCCGGCTTGACCAGCCGCAGGCTGAGCATGGTAACCGCGCCTTCATGGGTCTCCGGATTCGCACCCTCGAGAATCAGGACTGATCGCACCGCACTCAGCGCCGCATAGTAGCTCCTGTTGATGGCGGTCTTGTGCCTGCCTTCCCTCAGGTTGGCCCGCGCGTCTTCCAAGAACTCAAGGGCTTTCGCCATCCTGAGGTCGCTCAAGCTCCGCTTGTCCTGCGGTTCGAGCGTCATAGCAATACCCCTTCTCGTGTGATGTTCTGGTAGAATGGGGTATGGAATTCCTTCTCCATGTCAAACGCCTGAGCATCCTTGACCACGGGCGTGAAGGACAAACCGGCTTTGAATTCCACGTCAACGATCATGCCGACGATCTCAGCCTCCACGCGGGCGTCCTTGTTCCGAATGACCACAAGAAGGTCGAAATCCGACCAGGCATCATGGCCACCCCGCACACGCGAGCCGAAGGCGTAGAGCGCAAGAATCCTATCGGCGAACCTTTCCCTGAGGTTCGCCGCAATCCGGTCTAACGCCTGTCGTTCGTGCATGCGCATCGGACGTCACACCTCGTCGAACCTTCGACTCTCGATCATGCTACCAGAGACGGCTTTTCCGTGTCTAGGGGATTCCCGGGCTCGCCACGCGATCTGGCGAGGGTGCATTTTTTGGTGGTCTCTCAAGTCTCGACGGAGTCAGATTCCCACGTTCGGGAGGCAGATCGATTCTTGTTCATCAGAAGGTCGTGAACCACCTCGACCCGTGGTCATCTCGGCCCCCTCACGATCACGCAGCATCATCGTCGTCGGGCTTGCCTGGGTCCGACGCGAGGAAATTGAACAGCGGCACCCCCAAGGGCGAGATAATCTCAATCAGGCGATCCCGAGGCAGCCTCATTGCCATTCCGCCAGGACGCGAGGAGCAGCCGTCGGAATGGGCGAATGGTATCATCATTGATGGCACTGTCAACGCTAGAGTGGGTAGAGACCCCCCAACGCGCGCATTCTTGGAGGAGATGGCATAAGAGGCGTCGTGTGGTTCGCGCGGCCCTGGGATCCGAAGCCACAGACGACGAGCGCCCGCCGAAGGGTTCTTCTGGGCAAGCAGGGTGAGCCATTTGCGATTCTTATGGTATAAGGAGGGACATGCGTGAATCTCTGGTTTGTCCAAGGATGTCGCCTGCCAGACACTGTTGGCTTCGAGTGATCCTCCCTGCCAGGGTATCCCGAGGCGGAAGAGGAGCGGATGCCATGATTCTGGGACGACCCGTGCGAGTTGGGACTGGAAGGTAGTGATGACAAACGGCTCTCAGACGTACCGCCCGGCCGTCATGGGGATGCGAGGGATGGTGGCCACCGCGCATCCGCTGGCCAGCGCCGCCGGGCTGGAGATGCTGTGGCGCGGGGGCAACGCCGTGGACGCGGCCGTCGCCGCCGCGGCCACGCTGAACGTCGTCGAGCCGTTCATGTCCGGCATCGGCGGGGACGGGATGCTCCTGCTGTTCCTGGACCGGTCGCGCCAGCGGAAGGTCCTCAACTTCATGGGCCGGACCCCCTATGGCGCCCGCCCGGAGGGGTGCACCGAAGGGGACCTGCAAAAGGGGCCCCGATCCTGCCTGGTGCCGGGGAATTTCGCGGGCTGGTGGGAGGCGCTTCGCATGCACGGGCGGCTCACACCCGAGGTCGTCTTCGCCCAGGCGATCCGGCACGCGGAAGTGGGGTTCCCGCTCACGCATCGCGGGGCCGCCTTCTTCCATGAGCATCGCGGACGTCTCACGCCGGCGGCCGCCGCCGCGTTCTGCCCCGGTGGGGAGGTGCCCCGCCCCGGAACGGTCCTCACCCACAAGACGCTGGCCGAGACATTGCGCCGGCTGATGGCCGAAGGGCCCGACCTGCTCTACCGGGGGGACCTAGGCCGGCGCGTGTGCGATGCGGTCCAGGAAGCCGGTGGCTGGTTGACGCCAGAGGACCTTGCCGCGTTCCGGGTGGAGTGGACGGACCCGGTCGTCTCCACCTTCCGCGGAGACGAGATAGTGAGCGTCCCTCCACCCGCCGCCGGGACACAGGTCCTGGAGACGCTGAACGTCCTGGAAGGGTTCGACCTCAAGTCTCTCGGCCATAACAGCGTGGACGCCCTCCACCTGATCATCGAGGCGGTCAAGCTGGCCATGGCGGACCGCGTTGCGTATCAGGCGCTGCCGGACCCGCCAACGGCCGGCCTGGTAGGCAAAGAGTACGCCGCGGCCAGACGGGCCCGCATTGACCCGGCGCGGGCCGCGGTCAGCGGGGGCGAGCGGTTCGCCGCCGAGG
>JACPAT010000191.1 GCA_016180655.1 Candidatus Methylomirabilota bacterium
CTGGGTCATCAAGAAGGAGCTCATCCACTCCTACATGGCCAAGAAGGGCATCGGCTTCGACGACCAGCGCATCAGCATGCTGGACCTGCAGTACCACGACATCCGCCAGGACCGGGGCCTGTACAACACCCTCTCCCGCCAGGGGCATGTCGAGCGAATGACGAGCGACCAGGTGATCGAGGAGGCCATGACCGCCCCGCCCCAGACCACCCGGGCCAAGATCCGCTCCGACTTCATCAAGTTCGCCAACGAGCGGAACAAGTCCTACGACGTGGGCTGGTCCTACCTCAAGCTCAACGACCGCTACCAGCGCACCATCCTGTGCAAGGACCCCTTCAAGCCCACCGACCCCCGCGTGGAGGAGATGATCGGCTCGTACTGAAGGCCGGTTCGAGGTGATTTCCTGCGGTTCGCGAAAGGACTGCCCACTCAGGTTCGCTTCGCGATGATCGGTAGCCTGCCCGACATGCTCACCTCTCCGCGATCAGGCTCAGCTCGATGGAATAGAGATAGGGGGGGGCTGATGTCCAGCCCCCCTTTCGACTGGGAGCGGTAGATACCCCAGCGGCTACTTCTCCTTCCCCTTGCCTCCTGAAAAGAGCTCCCCGAGGATGCTGCCGTCGTGTTCGTAGGCCCGGGTGGTGCCATCGGGATAATGCTCGGCCACCTCGACGCACTTCCCGCGCCCAGAGTGGAAAAGCTGGCCGGAGATGGAGTTGTCGGCCTCGTATAACCACGAGGTCCGCCCGTCGTCGCTCGTGACTCGGACGTGGGTCGCCTTGCCGCTCTCATCCCTGACGTAGGTCTCCTTTCCCATGGGTCTCTCCTTTCGTTGCGTTCTGCCGGCGATGCGATCTCGGGGTGTCCGTGCGTGCCGGCTCTGCAGCGACGGCCCCGGTGGTGGCTAGTTAGGCCTTGGAACCCGCATCACCTCCCTTCGGGCTCGTTGGGGGCGGTTCGCATGCAAGCTTCGATCGTCGCCGAACTTGTTCACGCACCCCCCGGGGCTGGCTCTTGGATTCCCACGAAGATCCTATACAGATAGCGTGCCAGCGCTAGCGGTGCAGTTCATGCTCGACTTGTACGAAGAGCTGTTTCTCCCCGACCACCAGGGGCCGATGCTTCACCAAAGCGTGCGGAACGGCGTGCGGCTGATCATGGAGGCCGGAGGAACCCTGCCAGAGGTAGCTCTGCTATTCACTGACCGGGATTTCCTGAAGACCAGGTTGGCCGAGAGCCAGGACCCCTGGGTGCGCCATTACTTCAACTGGGTGTGGGGCAAGATGTCGGAATCCTCCAAGGGCGAGTACCTGGCCTACTTTACTTCCAAGCTCTCCAGCTTCATCGAGGACCGAATGCTGCGCAATATCCTGGGCCAGCGGGACGGCGTGGATCTCGGCGAGTTCCTGAGTGGCGGGGGCATCCTCTTGGCCAACCTGGCCCGAGGGACCATCGGCGATCTCAATTCCCGACTCCTGGGAATGATTCTCTTGCACAAGCTAGAGCGCGCCACCCTTGAACGGAGCAGCCTGGAACAGAACGAACGGAATCCTGTGAACATCTACGTGGATGAGTTCCACGAGTTCTGCACCAACAGTCTGGTCAAATTCCTTGGGGCTGCCAGGAAGTTCAAAGTGGGGCTGACACTCGCTCACCAGCGCCTGGAGACTCTTCGGCCCGTGATCCAGGAAGCGATCATGGGCGGCGTGGGTCACTTCCTTATGTTCCGACAGGGCGCCGGAGAGGGGCTACTAGCCTTGCCCTCGCTAGTGTGGCCCCGCTTTGGTGAGCGGGAGTTGCTCCGCCTACCGAACTTCCACACGATCGCCCGTGTGACCGGCACCGATGGCCGGGGCCGCCTGGGCCGGCTCAAGATCCCGGGACCGAGTCAAGGAAGCGGCATGACTGCCCTGCGCGTACGGCAGCTCAGCTGGGAACAGTTCGCCCGACCACGGGTCCAAGTTGAGGCAGAGATGCTCGAGCGACTCGGGTGGGATCCCGGAGAGGGCAAGGAGTAATATGGGGACAGGCCAGCCAGACGAGCTTCCAGGAATTCATGTCACTCAAGGAGCTTCAGGCGAAGGAGTCTCTGCGCCAGGCGATAGATATCCTCTCGATGGCCTTCCCGCCGGAGTCCGATGGCGACAACCAAGACCTCCACTCGGTCCTGATGCACCCGATAGATGATCCGGTACCGCTGAGCCACAGCCCGGACACCTCGCAGGCCGGTCAGTTCTCCCAGCAGAGGTTTGCCCTGAAGGTCGGGGTCGCGGGCGAGGCCGTCAATCTTCTCCCGGATCTTCTCCTGGATGCGGCGGTCCTTGATCGCCGCCAGCATGGATCGTGCGGTTGGCGTGAGGACGACCCGGTAGGGGATGGGCATCTGTCAGAGGCCCAGGCCTTGCTTGACCTTCTCCCAGGGGATCGTCCTCCCGGCTCGAGCCTCCTTGAGGCTCTGCCGGAGCGAGTGCATGAGGGCCTCATCGCCGAGGATGTCCAGGGTCTCCATGAGGCTCTCATAGAATTCCCAGGGCAGGAGGGCGAGAACGGGCTTGCCATGCTTGGTGACCGTGACTGGCCCCGCCGCAGAAGAGCGGGTCAGTTCGTCAGCCAGTCCCAGCAGTTGTGATCGGACCTGGGTGATTGACAAGGTCCTGGCCATGCGACGATCCTCCTCAATGTTCATCTAAGCGTACACAAAGATGTACATCCTGTCAATCTCCCGGCCTCGGAAACTCGAAGTTGGAAATCGGATCGGGGGCGCCGGCGGCCGGGCCCACGACCCGACCCAGCGGTCGGAGCTGGAACATCACATTTCCGGCGGTGATCGCGTAGGCTGGCGTGGTCGGCAGCCCGGCGGCGCGCAGCGCGCGGGCGACCCAGGTGTTGCAGGTGTTGAGCAGGTGGTACGTGCCGCGGGCCAAGTAGAAGGTGCTGCCGGGGTACTGCCCCGGAGCGAGCTTGATGACGCGCCCCTCGGCGTCCCGCGCGTACTCCTCGTGGACGAACCGTACCAGCTCCTCGAACCCGCGGAGGGACACATCGAGGACCAGGATCTCGTCGGCGGCGGGGAAGTACTCTGCGGGTGGCTGGCTGAACCCGGCGACGTGGAGCACGCTCTCGGTGGGGACGAACGCCGCCTTGAGCGCCATCGCCAGCGTCGGGTGCTCCGCGATGTAGAAGTCGCGGTTGCCCCAGGCGACCTCGAGGAAGGTCGACCCCGGGACGTCGCGGTGCTCGGGCCAGATCGCCTCGGGGATGTCGGCGCGGCGGACGACTAGGCCCGTGTGCCAGCCGTGGTCGACCACCCAGACCGTCTTCGTGCGCTCCGGCGCGGCGGGCGGGTACAGCGAGGCAATGGGGCCGCGGCAGCCGCTGGCGATGAGGACGGCGGCGATGAGAATGAGGCCGACGCTGGGCATTCCCCGGTCCCCTCGGGAATTCTATCCCCGGCCGCGGGGTATGATCCCGCCCCGGCAGCATTGGAACTCGTGACCCTCGACGACGCGTTCGCGGTGATCCTGAAGCGCGCTCGCGCTGGCCGGCCTCGTCGCGCTCGCCGCCCCGGCCTGGCTCTATCTCGTCCGCCTGACCGGCGCGATGTCGAGCATGGCGGATGTCGGCATGGCCCGCCTGGAGGCGTGGATGCCTGCCGACGTCGCGGTCGCGGTGGCGATGTGGGCCGCCACCCGCCCCCAATTTCAGGCTGTTCGGTCTGTCAGGTTGGGATTTCCTACAGGGTCTTCGGAGGTATTCGGGCGACCCCCTGCCGCTTCTTCCCGCCCCCGCGGGAAGAGCCGTTCCAGTTGGAGGGCCACCTGGGCGATGGCCTTGAAGATCCCGTCGCAGTAGCGGCCGTCCTCGAAGTGGTGGCGGAGGTCCCGATCCACCGACTCCCAGAAGGTCGGGGGGGCCAGCCGCCGGACCGCCTCACCACCGACGATGGCGAAGGTTCGGCTGGAGGCGGAGACGTAGATCAGGACGGCCGTGGGGCGCTCGTCCTCGGGGATGTCCCACTGCTGGAAGAGGGCCTGGGCGCGGGCCTGGGGGTCTTTGCCCGCCCGCTCGTCAATGGAGAGGCCGATGCGCGCCCGGGTGTGCCGGCCCGCCTCGGCCAGGCCGGCCGCGATCTGCTGGCGCTCGGTCGCCGTCAGGAAGCCCCGCCGGCGCAGGGCGTCCAGGAGTCCCACGTCTTACCCCGAAAATTTAACCGCCATGGCGCCAAGAGCGCCAAGGGCTGAAATGGTCTTTCAGGGAACGGATCGGGGAGATTGCAATCTCGCATGAACCCGTTTCCACGTACATTGATCGTAACCTCGCTTCTTGGCGACCTTCGCGTCTTGGCGGTTTGTTCGGTTCAGACGCGGTCGGGCAGGACGGCGGTGATGCCGTCCTGGACGATCGACACGATCCGATCCACCTGGGCCTCGGTGATGACCAGGGGCGGGGCCAGGAGGATAATGTCGCGAACTGTCCGGGTAAAGAGCCCCCGGGCCTCCAGCTCGGCCTTCACCCGGC
>JACPAT010000122.1 GCA_016180655.1 Candidatus Methylomirabilota bacterium
GCTCTCTGGGAGGTGGTGGCGGCCAGCCAGAATCCTCGCATGCGCGAGATTCTTTCCCTGGCCGAGAAGATCGCCGCCACGGACAGCAAGGTGTTGATCACCGGGGAGAGCGGCACCGGCAAGGAGCTGCTCGCCCGGCTGATCCACCGCCTCAGCGTCCGCCGGGATCGGGGGTTTTTTCCCGTCAACTGCGCCGCCTTGACGGATACCTTGCTGGAGAGCGAGCTCTTCGGCCACGAGCGGGGCGCCTTCACCGGCGCGGTGGCCACCCGCCGGGGGGTCTTCGAGGTGGCCAGCGAGGGGACGCTCTTCCTGGACGAGATCGGCAGCACCACCGGTGCCTTCCAGGCCAAGCTCCTGCGCGCGGTCGAAACCGGCGAGTTTGTCCGGGTGGGTGGGACGCGGGCGATGCGTAGTCACACGCGGATCATCGCCGCGACGAATGCCGACCTGAACAAAGGCGTGGAGGCGGGGACGTTCCGGGGCGATCTGTACTACCGCCTGCGGGTGCTCCACCTCTGGCTTCCCCCGCTCCGGGAACGACCCGAGGACATCCCGATCCTGGCAGAGCACCTGCTCCGCAGACACGCCAACCGGCTGAACAGGTCGGTGACCAGGCTCTCGGATGATGCCCTGCAGGCCCTGGTAGGGTATCGCTGGCCGGGCAACATCCGCGAGCTGGACAACGTGCTGGAGCGGGCGGTGATCGTCGCCACGGGCGATACGTTGACCCGCCGGGACCTCTCGGCGGACCTGGGGGAACCGGGTCCGGCCGCCCGGCCGGACGTCGGCGTGATGGAGGCCATGGAGCGGACGCTGATCGAGAAGGTCCTCTCGGAGTGCGGGTGGAACAAGAGCAAGGCCGCCCGGCGCCTGGGGATCGGCCGGCGCACCCTCTATTCCAAGGCCGCCAGGTACGGCATCCGGCTTGCCCCGGAACCCGATCAGAAATAGCCATCGTCCGAGGCGCCATCTTTGTGCCGTCCCGGCACACTCTCGCACGGATGCCTGGCGTCAGTGTGCATCGGTTCGATACACGTCAGATTGGATTTGACGGGGCGAACTCGGCCACCTCCGGCTCTCTCTCAGGACGGCTTTTTTCAAACACACCGTAACCTCTCGATTCCAGACATCGCAGGCCCCCGGGTTCCGGGTGCCCTTGTGTTGGCGGAATGGGCCTGTCGCGCAGGCACAGGAGTCGCATGCTAACTTGCCGGGAAACCTGTCCTCCGGCTCGCATAGAAACGCAGGTCCTGAAGGTGGCTGTGGTTCATTCAAGGAGAAGATCGTGCGGCGAATGTGTGCTTGGTGTGGAAAAGACCTGGGCGGGAAGGAACCTTCGGATGATCCGAGGGTGACCTCCACGATCTGCGGGGACTGCGCGGGTCGTCTCCTGGCATACCGGAAGCCGGTTCTGGTCGTGAGCCGGGAATGGGCCCGGTTGTACGAAGAGCTGGTCGAGATGTTGAAGGACCGGCCAGAGATCGAGGTGGTTCTGGATCGGAGAGAGCCGACAGAAGGAGAGGGGGCGGGCACGGACTGGCGCGGACCGGACCGGCGGCGGGGCCGGCAGCCCTTCTCCCTGGAATGATGCCCCTTGCGACATCCCAGAGGGAATGTTCGCGGGTGTGGAGTATCCATCATGAGTCTGGTCGCGGAAGCTGAAAGCCCCGGGTCCAACCCACGCAAAAAGAATCGCCTCGAAGTGTGGCTCTTCGTGGCTGTCTCCCTCGTCGGCCTCCTGGGATTCATGGCCACCCTCTCGACGGGCGACGTCGAGGGGATGGCCGGCAGCGAGAAGTCCCGGCCCGCGGTCCATGTCCCGCAGAATCCGGTGGCGGTGAAGTAGGGCTCGTCCTCTCTCTTCCGGCCCGTCCGCTGTTCTCCAGTCCCTGATAGGCCACACATCCTCCTCCCGCTCCCGTTTCTCCCCTGCGTGAGCGCGCAAGGCAAGCCACCCTCCCCCACATCCCCCGACGGGACGCACCATCCCTCATGCAGCGTACCCAAGCGAGTTCCGCACCGCCCTTGAGGAGCGGTGGGAAGGGTCCGCTTCAGGTCTGTCAGCGGGCGACGAGCACCTTCCGCACGTGCTTCCGGAGCTGGGTGAGGATATTCGGGGGGACATGCGCATCGGTGATCACAGACGTGAAGGCTCTGAGGGAACTGACAATGGCCAGACCCGTCCGTCCGAACTTCGTGTGGTCCGCCAGGAGATGGCTCTCACGGGCGGCCGCCAGGATGCGCCGCTCTAGGGCGGCAAGGTCCAAATCGCTGTTGGAGACTTCCCAGCGCGGGGTGATCCCCGTGGCCCCCAGGAAGGCCCGGTCCACCCGGAGCTCCTCCAGGGTTTTTTCGGCGAGCGGGCCGGTGATGGCCCCGCTTCCCGACCGGGCGACGCCCCCCAACGCCACCACCCGGAGACCCGGGCGATCCCATAGCACGGCAAGGACCTGAACGGAGTTCGTGACTACGGTGAGGTTCTGGACGCCACGGAGGGAATGGGTCATGGCGCGGACAGTGGTCCCGGCATCCAAGAGGATGGTCTCTCCGGGGTGGACCAGCGCGGCGGCCGCGCGACCGATGGCCATCTTGGCCTGGAGCTCCAACCGCTCCCGTCGTTGGAGCGGGACGTCGGGTGGTGCGGCCAGGGCGACGGCACCGCCGTGGGCTCGCCGCAGGAGACCCTGGGCGTCCAGGAGGGTGAGGTCCCGCCGGATGGACATCAGGGACGCGCCCGCCACGCGGGCCAGCTCGGCAACCGACAGGATCCCCCGGCGATTCACCAGGTCCACGATCCGGGCCCGGCGCTGGGCGGCGATCATGCGCGCCATGGCCCGTCCTATAGCCGATCTCGCCCCCCAGTGCAAGTGAAAATGTTCGAATTCCAATAGATCAACCAGATTCGCACATTTTCGCTTGACACGTGACGCCGCCCGGGTCTATCGTCTCTTTGAATTGCTACCCACCGCCTCGCTCGAGCATGTGTCCCGTGTCTCCCGCGGGAGATGATCCTGTGGTTCCCTCCCGCCTGGTGGCCAACACCTTGGCCTGTCCCGGCAGCATCCGACAAGTTCGTTTAACAGGGCGGACTTCTGTTTTCGATCAATCTCATCCTATGGAGTAACTCAGTGAACCTGGCGTCGGCCATGGTAGGTGACCAACCCAGCAAGGCAGTCAGGCACCGGGTGAGCCAGCGTCCTGAAAGGAGGTCAGCCATGGGAGGTGGGGAATCTTTGCGTGGACTAACCCGACGACACTTCTTGGTAGCCACCCTGCTTGTGTTGACCGGCTGTGCCGGCGTGCCGGGAGTCGCGACCGGCCCGGCCAGTTCGGGGCAGCCCAAGAACATCATCATCCTGTTCGCGGATGGTGTGGCTAGCACTCACTTCGAGATGGCGCGGTATTCCGCCCGACACCTCCGGAACCAGCCGTTCACCATCACCGACACTGTTTTCAAGGAAGGCACGCTGGGCCTCCTGACCAGCCATGCCCATGAGGCGATCGCCACCGACTCGGCCGCGGCGGGATCCGCCATGTCCACCGGCGTCAAGACCACAATCGGGACGATCGCCATGACCCCTGACGGGAGACCCATGCGGACGGTCATGGAGGCCGCCAAGGCCAAGGGCAAGCGCATCGGGCTGGTGACGACGGCCACGGTCTATGACGCGACGCCGGCCGCCTTTAGCGTGCACGCCAAGACGCGCCGGGACTCCCAGGCGTTGGTGGACCAATACCTCGCGCTGGAGCCGGACGTGGTCTTGGGCGGTGGCAGCGACTACTTCCTACCTGCTGGGGCACCGGGGGGAAAGCGGAAGGATGGCAAGGACGTGATCGCCGCCTTTCGGGCCAAGGGGTATCAGGTGGCCCGGAACGTTCGGGAGCTCCGGGCGGCGACGGGCCCTAGGCTTCTGGGCCTCTTCGCCGAGGAGGACATGAACCACGAGATTGACCGGGAGGCCGGGAGCGAGCCTTCCATGGCGGAGATGGCCGAGGCGGCCATCCGGGTGCTCTCCAAGGAGAGTCCCAACGGTTTCGTCCTCTTGCTCGAGACCGAGAACACGGACACGGCAGGCCACCGCAACGACATCGCCGCCCTGATCAGGGATCTCTGGGTGTTCGATGAGGCCGTCAAGCTGGCCTTAGAGTTCCAGCGCCAGGCACCCCCGGAGACCCTGATCATCGTCACCGGGGATCACGAAACCGGCGGGCTCAGCCCGACATACGCCTTCAAGGACCTGAGCAGCACCTCCAGCCGGAACCGCTTCTACGCCGGCCCGGCCCACCTGGAGATGATCAACCGGATCACGATCTCCATCGAGAAGGCGGCCGAGACGCTGGGCAAGAAGCCGTCGGCCGAGGCCCTGGACAGGCTGGTGGCGCAGCACTTCCCCGGGTTCCGCCTGGACCCGGATCTGCGCGACGCGATCCTCAAGCAGCAGGTTCTGGAGCGGAACTTCAGCTATCCCACGCAAGGCGCGCTGGCCCGGATGGTCTCGCGGCAGACGGGGTTCTATTGGGGGACGTCCGGGCACACCGCCCAGCCGGTGGTCGTAGGCGCTCTGGGCCCGGGTGCCGAGCGGTTCAAGGGGTACATGGACAACACCGATTTCGGGAAGATCCTCCACCGCCTGATCGAGGGCCGATGAAACGACGGCAACCGGCGGGAGAAGAGGAGGGGTTGGACGCAGCGCGAGAGGGGCTGGCGCCCGGATCCAGAGGGACACCGAGGCGAAGGAGGTCGCGACCATGAGGATCATTATTGCCTTCATGCTGGGGTTGCTCTTGGTCGGGGGCGCGGCAGGCCACGCCGCCGAGAAGGTCGTCGTCATGGTGCGGACCGGGGTGGAGGCCGACGCCATCCGGGCGGTGGCGCAGGCCTATACCAAGGCCACGGGCCGGCCGGTGGAGCTGATGGAGATCGGCCGCTCGGGTTACTATGCGACGCTGCACACGCAACTCGTCGCCGGCACCGACACCTTCGACCTGGCCCAGGCCAACGACGTGGACGTGGGGGTCCTGGCCGAGGCCAAGGCCATCGCGCCCATCGGCCGCTACCTGGAGGACCCGCGCCTGACCGACCCGAAGACCTTCGATCCCAAGGACATCGCCTTCACCTACAGCTACAAGGGGCAGGTGTACGCCGTGCCCTTCGACGTCAGCACCCACTTCCTCTACTATCGCAAGGACCTGGTGAAGACCCCGCCCGCCACCTGGGACGACTACTTCGAGGAGGCCAAGCGCTGGACGCGCCGCCACAACGAGAAGTCGCCCACGATGATCGGGGCCTCCTTCACGGCCCTGGCGGGATCGGAGCAGCCGAAGGTCTTCTACTCGGTCATGTGGAGCCTGGGGGGATGGATCATTGACGACCAGGGCCGGGTCGGGGTGGACAGCCCGGGCGCCGTGGCGGCCGGGGAGTTTTACGCGAAGCTCCGGGATGCCAGGGTGCTTCCCCCGGACATCTTCTCTTGGGGATTTTCGAACGTCAAAGACGCCCTGGAGACGGGGATCGTGGCCCTGGCGGCCCCCTACTGGAATGCCGCCTACCCGATGATCAAATCCGGGAAGAGCCCGCTCAGGGACCAGATCGCCATCACGCTGGTCCCGGGCGTCCGGAAGCCGGACGGAACCATCTATCGCACCCCGTTCCAGCAAGGCAAGATCCTGCTCATGAACAACAGCTCGAGGCGGAAGGAGGATGCCTGGGCCTTCTACCGATACCTCACCTCCAAGGAGGGCATGCGGCTGATGACCCAGGCGGGGGGGACGCCATCGCGGTACTCGCTCCTGCGGGATCCGTCCCTCCAGCCCCGGGAGTACTTCGAGCTGATGGAGGCGTCCCTCAAGATCGCCAAGGGGGATCCCGCCCCGCCGTTTTATCTCAAGCAGCACGAGGCCATGAACGAAGCCCTCTCCAAGATCGTGACCGGAAAAGGGGAGGTGAAGGCTTCCCTGGCGCACGCCGCGGAGATCATCCGCCGACTGCAGCAGGGCAAATAGGTTTGCGTTCGTCCATGCCCGACGCAGTTTCCGGGACTGCCCGACTCTGGCTCTTCGATATGGACGGCACCCTGGTGGCCCCGTCCGAGGATCAGCTCGACGCCTGGGTCGCCGCCTTTCGCGAGGTCTTCGGCCTGGAGCTTGCCCCCGCCGCGATCACCGCCCATCTCGGCCAGACGTTCGCGGAGATCGTGGGCGCGGTGATCGGCGCGGAGGGGGAGCCCGCCCCGTCACCCCGCATCCCCGAGGCCCTGGCGGCCTACACGCGCCACGTCCGGGGCTGCACGTCCTGCGCGGCTCCTCCCGGGGGCGCGGGAGCTGCTGCACTTTCTCAGGGCACGGGGAGACGTGGTGGGCATCGTCACGGGAAACTTCGCCGAGGAGGGGGAGCCGAAACTCGCCGGCGTGGGCCTCCGGGATCTCCTGGATGTGGTGGTGTATGCGGACCTGGCGACCCACGCGCGGGACGCCCTGCTGCGCCGGGCGCTGGCCGCCGCCCGTGCCCGCGGCTTCCGGGGCGACTTCGCCGACACGGTGGTGGTGGGCGATTCCGTACACGACATCAGGAGCGCCCGGCGCACCGGCGCTCTGGCCATCGCGGTCGGTACGGGGCTCACCCCGCCCGACCTCCTGGTGGGGGCGCGGCCCGACCTCCTGGTGCACGATCTGCCGTGCCTCCTCGCCACCCTCCGGCAAGACGGTGTCCGATGGGTACCCAGCGCCCGGCCCGACTGATTCCCACGCTCTGCCTCTGGGCCGCGGTGCTGGCCGGGGCCTGGGGGATCATCTGGCGCCTGCTGCCCACCGGGCCGGGGGCCGTCCTCCTCTGCGGGGTGACCTTCGTGGGGCTCTACGTCGCCCTGATGGTCCGCCTGGGGGATGCCTACCTCTCCTACACCCTGCTCCTGCCGGCCATGGTCCTGCTGCTGGGAGTGACCGTGATCCCCATCGCGTTCCTGGCGTATCTCGCCTTCTTCCGGGTGACCATCCTCAACTTCCGGGGCCGCTGGCCGTTCGTGGGGCTGGAGAACTTCCTCAGCGTGTTCCGGGACGACCCGCAGTTTCTCCCGACCCTGGTCCGGACCCTGGAGCTCTTGGTGCTGGGGCTTCTCCTGCAGTTCGCCCTGGGTCTGGGCATGGCCCTGTGGTTGAATCGCCGCGTGCGCTTCGAATCCCTCCTGGCGACGCTGATCCTGCTGCCGATGATGACCAACAGCATCGTGGTGGGGATGCTCTGGAAGCACCTGCTCAACTTCTACAACGGGCTCTTCAACCTCCTCCTGAACCTCCTGGGGCTCGAGGGGATTCCCTGGCTCACCCCGGCGCCCATCGAGTGGGTGCAGTCGCTCCCCGCGCTCGGCCCGTGGCTGGTGGAGCATCTCAACGCGAATTACGCCTTTCTCAGCATCCTCATCACCAATACCTGGCAGTGGATGCCCTTCATGTTCCTGCTCCTCCGGGCGGCCCTGCGCTCGCTCCCGGTGGAGCCGTACGAAGCCGCCCGGATCGACGGGGCCGGCCCGTGGCAGACCTTCTGGTTTCTGACCCTGCCGCTGCTCAAGGGGGTGATCGGCGTGGTCCTCCTGGTCCGGGCCATCGACATCCTGAAGACCTTCGGGATGATCTGGGCCCTGTTCGGCAACGCCACCATCACGCGGGTCATGCCGATTCACATCTACACCGTGGGCATCCAGACCCAGGACTACAGCCAGGGAGCGGTACTGTCTCTCATCCTGGCGGCGGTGAGCGTCCTCGTGTACTGGGCGTTCCAGCAGGGCTTCGGCCGGCGGGCCCTGGCCCGGGACTGACCATGCGCAACCTCCTGCGTCGAAGCGGCTTCGCGATCGCCATGGGTGTTGTGGTCCTGGTCTGGGTCGGGCCGTTCTTCTGGATGGTCCTGGGGTCCTTCAAGCCGCGCGAGAGCATCATCGCCAACGAATTCGTCCTCCGGTTCACCCCGACCTGGGAGAACTACGACGCCATCTTCTCCCGGCATGCCTTCTGGACCTACACCGCCAACAGTTTCCTGGTGGCCATCGCCACCACCGTCATCACGGTGGCGGCCTCGATCCTGGCGGCCTACGCCCTCTCGCGCTACCGGGCCGGCGGGCGGTTGTTCGAATTCTGGCTGATGTTCACGCGCATGCTCCCGCCGGCGACCCTGTTGATCCCCCTCTTCCTGATCTTCCGGGCCCTCGGGCTGATCAACACCCTGACCGGCCTGATCATCGCGGACGCCTCCTTCCTGCTGTCCTTCTCCATCTGGCTCCTGCGGGGGTTCTTCGACGAGGTGCCCGTCGGGTTGGAGGAGGCCGCCTCGTGCGACGGGGCCAGCCGGATGCAGAGTCTCTGCTACATCGTCCTGCCGGTAGCCGCCCCCGGGGTGACCGCCACGGTGATCCTGTCCCTCATCTTCGCGTGGAACGAGTATCTCTTTGCCATCGTCTTCGCGTCCGCCACCGCCTCCAAGACGCTGCCCGCGGCGGCGAACGATTTCATCACCGGGTACGCCATCAACTGGGGGCCCGTCTTCGCCTCCGGGGTGGTCATCGTCCTGCCGGTGGCGGCTGCCGCCCTCCTGCTCCAGCGGTATATCGTGCGGGGGCTCACCCTGGGGGCGTTCAAATAACCGCGTGCCCGGTTCAGAAGTCGGGATGCGGGCACCAGAATGGAAAGGACCCTGCATGCGTCCCAAGCTCTTGTTGTGCCACCTCGCGGTGGGCAAGGACCCCGCGAGTCTCCGCGAGTACGTCACCGCCCATCGATACGATGGAGTCGAGTGGGGGCTGGATGGTCTGCGCGTGCCCGTCGCGCGCGGCCGCCGCCAGCGGATCCTGGAGGGATTCCGCAGCGTGGGACCGTGCTCCCTGCACGCGCCCTACACCGACCTGGAGATCGGCCACCGGGATGCGGAGTACGCTGCCGCCGCCCTCCGGATCCTCAAGGAGTACGTGGACGTGACCGCGGAAGTGGGGGCCCACCACCTCAACCTGCACGTGGGGTCCCATGCCCTGGAGCCCGAGGAGCGATCCTGGGACACGCTGGTGGCGAACCTCACGACCCTGATGGAGCATGCCGCCCGGCGCGGGACGCTGGTGACGGTGGAGAACCTGCGCGTCGGCCTCACCAGCGATCCGGAGACCTTCGCCGCGCTCCTGCGGGCGACGGGGGCACCGGTGACCTTCGACCTGGGGCACGCGCACGGCAGCGCGTGGGTGCAGGCGGGGCAGGGATCGGTGGTGGATGTCCTGAAGAGCATTCCCACCCGGATCGTGGCCGGGCACCTATACCTCACCGAGACGGGCGACTCCCATGTCCCGCCCGCCGCGGTCGCCGACGTGGCCGCCGCCCTGGATGGCCTGCGCGCGGCCGGGTGCGACTGGTGGGTGCTGGAGCTCCACCGGCAGGACACGCTCGAGCAGACGCGGCGGGTCGTGGATGAATACCTGGCGAAATCGCCTCCGTCTCTCTCCAACACGGCATAGCGGGCGGAACGCACGCCCAGAAGAGGAGGAGATCATGCGGTACCGCAACGCGGCCTGGGGGTGGCTGGGATCGGCCGGCCGCCTCGCGCTCCTGACAATCTTCCTGGCCACCCCAGTCTGGGCCCAGTCGAAACCCGTGATGGTCTACGGGGTGATTCACGAGTACACGCTCGCCCGCCTGATGCAGATGTTCGAACGGGACACCGGGATGAAGGCGGACTTCATCCGCCAGTCCGCCGGCGAGGTGGCCACCCGGGTGCTGGCCGAGCGCCAAGCCCCCAAAGGGGACGTGATCTTCGGGATGTCCCGGGCCATCCAGGAGTCCCTGAAGGCCAAGGGCCTTCTGGAGGCGTACAAGTCGCCGCGCCGGGCCGAGGTCCCCAACCGGTACGTGGACCCCGAGGGGTACTGGACCGGCAGCTCCATCACCGTCCAGGGCTTCGCCGTCAACACCGAGCGTTGGAAGAAGGAGTTCGGCAACGCACCGATGCCGAAGACCTGGGAGGATCTACTGGATCCCAAGTACAAGGACCTCATCGTGACCTCGAGTCCGCTGAGTTCCGGCAGTGCCTTCACCTTCGTGGTGGGTCAGTTCTTCCGCCTGGGCGAGGAGAAGGGCTGGGAGTACCAGAAGGCGCTGGATAAGAACATCCGGTTCTACACGCCCAGCGGAATCGCTCCCAGCCGCATGGTGGCCCAAGGTGAGTTCCTGATCGCGATCACCTTTGCCCACGACGTCCTGAAGTGGATCTCCGTCGGGCTTCCAATCAAGATGATCCACCCGCCGGGCGTGAGCTGGGATATCGGATCGGTCTCGCTTATCAAGAACGGACCCAATCCCGAGGGCGGGAAGAAGTTCATTGACTGGGTGCTCGGTCGGGACCCGATCCAGCTCATCGTGGATCTGAACTTCGAGGGATCCCTCCGCGCCGACGTGAGCCTGCCGCTGGGTGCGTCGCCTCTCAACAAGATCGAGCTGGTGGACTACAAGCTGGACTGGGCGGCCCAGAACCGGGACCGCGTCCTCAAGCGGTGGGGGGAGCTGTTCAAGAAGTAGGGTGCGGGCCTCCGAATGGCGAAGGCTACGACCGCACGAGCATGGACCGACGCACTGCTGGTGCGCCGGCTGACCGTTGACCCGCTGGGCCTGGGGGCGATCATCCTCGTGGTGGGCCTCCTGGCGGTCTTCGTGCTGTTTCCCGTGGTCCGGGTCCTGGCCCAGCCGGGGCCGGCGGAGTGGATGCGCCTGCTCACCAACCCCCGCTGGCTCCGGCTGAGCGGCAACACCCTGCTCATCGCGACCCTGTCCACCGTCTCGGCCGTGGCCCTGGGATTCCTCTTCGCCTATGCCACCTCGCGCCCGGACGTCCCACTGCGCCGGTTCTTCAAGCTAGTGGCCATCCTGCCCCTGGTCTCGCCCCCCTTCATGGGCGGCCTAGCGTTCATCCTCCTCTTCGGCCGGCGGGGGCTCGTCACCTACTCGTTGCTGGGACTGCGCAGCGACATCTACGGCTGGCACGGGCTGTGGATGGTTCAGACGCTGGCGTTCTTCCCCATCGCCTATCTCACCCTGGCGGGGGTCTTGCGGCGAATCAATCCGACGCTGGAGTACGCGGCGCAGGACCTGGGCGCCCACGGCTTTCGCCTGTTCCGCACGGTCACGCTGCCCCTGGCCACGCCGGGCCTGGTGAGCGCGGCCCTCCTGGTGGGGATCTACACCCTGAGCGACTTCGGCAATCCCATGCTGGTGGGCGGCGCGTTCAAGGTGCTGGCGACCGAGACCTACACCCAGGTCACCGGGTGGGGGGACCTGGGCATGGCCAGCGCGCTCAGCGCCGCGCTCCTCCTGCCGAGCCTGGTCCTCTTCGCGCTCCAGCGGTACTGGCTCGAGGGGCGCTCCTACACGACGGTCACCGGCAAGGGGAGCTTCGCGGATCCCTTGCCGACGCCGGGTCCCGTGCGCTGGGCACTCTTCGCCGGCTGCGGCCTGGTGGCCGTGGTGCTCCTGGCGACCTACGCGGTGGTGTTTGTCGGGGCCTTCGCCAAGACCTGGGGCGTGAACTGGCGCCCGACCCTCGAGAACTTCGAGTACACCGTCTTCCGTGGCAGGCAGCTCTGGAACAGCATCCGGTTCGCGGGCATCGCCGCCCTGGCCGGGTCGGTCTTCGCCGTGGTGGCGGCCTTCCTGATCCATCGTAAGCGCTTCCCCGGCCGGGTGGTGGCGGACTTTGCCGCGGTGCTGCCGGCGGCGCTGCCGGGGACCCTGATCGGGGTCGGGTACATCCTGGCCTTCAACACGCCGCCCCTCACCCTCACCGGGACCGGGACGATCATCGTGGCCGCCATGCTGTTCCGGACGATTCCCGTGGGCTACCGGGCGGCGGTTGCCGGGCTCAGCCAGATCGCGCCCAGCATCGAAGAGGGCGCGGCCGACCTGGGGGCGCGCCCCCTGCGGACCCTCTGGGATGTGACGTTACCCCTGATTCGCTCGGCCTTCACCAGCGCCCTGGTCTTCACCTTCATCCGGTCAATGAACACACTGAGCGCCGTCATCTTCCTCGTCTCGCCGGGCAACGTGGTCGCCTCGGCCTCCATCCTGGCCCTGGCGGAGCACGGCGACTGGGGCCAGGCCAGCGCCATGGCGGCGAGCCTGATGTCGGCCGTCTTCCTCGTCCTGCTCCTCTTCCGCCTGCTGACCGGAGGCCGCATGCGACTGTTCGAGCTGTGACCATGCCAGGATCCGCGCACGTCCGCCTGGAGAATGTGGTGAAGCGCTTCGGCGAGGTGAGGGCCGTCGCCGGGGTGTCGCTGGACATCGCCCGGAGGAGCCTGACCACCATCCTCGGACCCAGCGGGTGCGGCAAGACGACCATCCTGCGGTTGATCGCGGGCTTCCTCGAGGCGGACGAGGGGGACATCCTGATCGACGGCGCGTCTCAGCGGGGCCTGCCCCCATACCTCCGGAAGACCTCCACGGTCTTTCAGGAGTACGCCCTGTTTCCCCATATGAGCGTCTTCGACAACGTGGCCTACGGCCTGCGTCTGCGCCGATTGCCCCGAGCCACCGTGGCCGAGAAGGTTCGGCACACGCTCTCGCTCCTCAAGCTCGACGGGCTCGAGGGGCGATTCCCCCGGGAGCTGTCCGGGGGCCAGCAGCAGCGGGTCGCCCTGGCCCGCTCGCTGATCGTAGAGCCTGAGGTCCTGTTGATGGACGAGCCACTCAGCAATCTGGACGCGAAGCTCCGGGTGAGCGTCCGGACGGAGATCCGGGAGATCCAGCAGCGGGTGGGGATCACGACGCTCTACGTGACCCATGACCAGGAAGAGGCGCTGGCCATCTCGGACACGATCGCGGTGATGCGGGAGGGCCGGGTGATGCAGGTCGGCACCCCCCGCGACATCTACGAGCGGCCGGCCGACCCCTTCGTCGCGGCCTTCGTGGGGCAGGTGAACCTGTTGCGGGCGCGGGTGGAGGAGGATGGTCTTCGCATCGGTCCGCTCCGGCTGCCCGTTCCCCCCGAGGCGACGCCGGTCGAGCCAGGCCGGGACGCCATCCTGGCATTGCGCCCCGAGGCCATTCGGATCGGGGCAGGCCCGGCCGGAGGGGATGGGTTGACCGGCCAGGTGGTTTCCCGGACCTACCTGGGGACGACCGTCCGCTATCGGATCGAGTTGGTCGGCCAGAGCCTCACCGTGGACGACCACGACCCCGCGGGCAAGCCGCTCCTCCACGGACAGGTCGTCGTGTCCTTCGATCCCTCCCGAATCCGCCTCTGGCCCGCCAGCCCGGAGATGTTGCAGCAGATGGAGGAGCGGACGTAATGGGTTGCCACCTCGGCTATGGCCTGAACGTCGCGTGAACTCACATTGCGTTCAGACGTCGACCCTGTCAGTATTGGGGTAGAAGATTCGATACAGCATGACCCTCAGTCGGAGGAGTCATAAGAGGAGAGTGATATGGCGGGCCAAAAGAGAACAACAGTCCATCAGAAGTCGAGATTTTAGGGGATTCGCCCATGATCATAGTCAGTGTCAAGGAACTGAAGAATCGGCTCACCCAGCACCTCCGTTGGGTCAAGCAGGGCGAAGACCTCCTGATCACCGAACGGGGAAAGCCGTTTGCCGTGATCCGGCCGATCCAGACCACAGCACCGGCGAAGAGCCTGGACGCACGGCTTGCCAAGCTTGCCGCCCAGGGTTTCGTGACCCTCCCGACCCGAAAGCCCCTCAAGAACGTGCGCACGGTAAAGGTGTCGGGGTCGCCGATCTCACGCACCATCCTGGAAGACCGCCGATGAACTATCTGGACACCAGCGCGCTCATCAAGCGGTTCGTCGCCGAAAGGGGGTCGCCGCAGGTTGCGCGCCTTGTCAGCCAGTCGAAGCAGACTAACCCTCATTACATGTTTTTGCGCTCAGGAGAAACATCCGGTACAATTCCGTCATGGCGAAGCAGGTGGCCGGACCACTGATCCAACTCCTGCGGAGGGATTTCGTGCACGCCCAAGACATCGCCGTCGTGCTGGAGTTCCTGCGTCGGCGATTGGCGGAGGAGGGCATCCCCTTTGCCGTAATCGGTGCCCTAGCCCTCCGGCAGTACGGCTTCGTGCGGGCGACAGAGGATATCGACATCTTGACGACGCCTGAAGGGCTCGAGAAGATCCATGCCACGCTCGTCGGCAGGGGCCTGGTTCCTCGAGGCGCGGGGCTGCCGAAGCTGCTGCGCGAAACCGAGCACGAGGTCAACATCGACGTCATGACCTCGGGTGAGCATGCCGGGTCCGACGAGAGCCCCATTGTCTATCCCCCGCCGGATTCCGATGCATTCGTGGAAATTGATGGGGTGCGCTTCCCCACGATGGCGGCCCTGATTGAATTCAAGATCGCCAGTGGGATCTGGGGCCACCGTCACCAGGACTTGGGCGACGTGCAGAACCTTATCCGCATGCATGGCCTCGGCGAGGCGTTCGCCCACCGGCTGCCACCGACGCTTCGAGATCGATTCCTCACGCTCCTCCGAGAAACGCGGGCGCAGCGCGAACTGGAGTAGAGCGGATCATCGCAGCGACGGCCCTCCACCTGGGTCTGCCCCTGATCAGTCGCGACCGGCGGATTCGAGTGCCGGGGATCGAGGTGGTCTGGTGAGCCTCGGTCTCGACTTGATGCCGAACACGGTGGTGGAGACCGTCCGCCCTGGCTGCACGGCGATCGGCATTGATCTGGCTTCCTTGGGGATGCGGGATAGTTGCCGATGATCATTCTCCATGCAGGCTTCCTGGACCACAGGCTGCTGCTCTGGGGTGAATCACCCGCAGAGGCAATCGCCAGGCCCGCACTGAGGCTTCGCCGCAAGGCGAAGGCCGTCTGTCCGCGGGCATCCCCGTTGGATGCCGGCCCAACGGAGCTGATCTCAGCGCTGGAGAGCGCTGGCGTGCCCGTCCGCGGCAAGAGGGCGCGCACCGAGACCGCCGTCGTCTGGCTGCCCACCTCGGGCGAAGTGCCGGTGCCGTCGAGCCCTCTCGTCGCGGAGGCTCCGGACCCATCCGCCCCGTCCGCCCTCTCCCCTTGGACCGTCACGGTATTGCCGCTCTCTTTTGAAGAGGCAACCGCATTACTCTGCATGGGCGCCGGGAAGCAGACGCTCGCGCCGGGTGTGGTCGTCGGTCGCGACCTCGCGTTCTGGGTTCGGGCCATGCGTTTCGCGGGGGCACTGGTGGCCCGCCAGCAGTTTCTTCCCGGCCTCGAATCCCGGAATGGACAGAACCGGGCGCTCTGGGAGCCTGTGCTGGCCGGCGAGGACCGGGGGCGCATCACCGCGCTGGCCAACGACGTGCCTGGAGTTGCCCGCGCGCTGTCATCTGAGGCGACACCCACGCCCCCGGCAGCGGCACCCCTGTCGATCCTCACCGCGTTCCTCGCCGGGATGGTGGACCACCTCGTCCGTTTCGCGGGCGCAAGGCCATTCACCGGCCCTATGGTCCATCGCAGGGGCGGGAAGAAGGCCGCCGAGTTTGCCAGCCTTCACGATCAGTGGCTGCACGCGCTGCGATTGCCGGATGGAGCCATGGAGGGCGAAGTTGCGGCGTTGGCCGAACTGGCAGGCCAGATCCGTGACTGGCATCGGCCCATCGCCGTGTCCGCGTCGTCGCCCCTTCGCCTCTGCTTTCGCCTGGAGGAACCCGCCGAAGGCGGGGAGGAGCGACAGGCACGCCGCGCGGCCACCCGGGATGCCTGGTATGTCCGCTATCTGCTCCAACCACAGGATGACCCCAGCCTCCTCCTCCCGGCCAGGGATGCCTGGACCCCCACTGGGCGAAAAGCGTCGGTGCTCCGCCGATGGAATGGCAACATCCAGGAGTACCTGCTCTCCGCACTCGGCCAGGCTGCCGGGCTGTGTCCCCACATCGAGAGGAGCCTCAAGACATCGCAGCCCGGCGGCTATCCGCTGGATGCGACCGGCGCCCACGAGTTCCTGACAGAAAGGGGCGCCGCGCTGGAGCAGGCCGGGTTCGGCGTGATGCTCCCGGCCTGGTGGACGCGCAAGGGCACCAAGGTCCGCCTGGCGGTCCAGGCCCGGGTCAAGAGCCCGAAGATGCAGGGCGGCGGCGGGCCCTCGCTCGGTGACATCATCCGGTTTGATTGGGAAGTCGCCTTGGGCGATGCGACCCTCACCCTGGAGGAGCTGGAGGCGCTGGCCAAGCTGAAGGCGCCTCTCGTCAAGGTGCGCGGCCAGTGGGTGGAGGTGAGCGCCGGGGAAATTCGGGAGGCGGTTGAGTTCTGGAGGAAGAAATCTTCAGAGAAAGCCACAGTCGGGCAAGTCATCCAGATGGCGCTGGGCGCCACCGAGCGCATGCGCGGCTTCGACTTCAAGGGGGTGACGGCCACGGGCTGGGTAGGAGCGCTCCTCGATCAGTTGGAGGGCCGGGTGGCCTTCACGGAGATTCAGACGCCCGGGCAGTTTGCGGGGACCCTTCGGCCCTATCAGGTTCGGGGCTACTCGTGGCTGGCGTTCCTCCGGGCCTGGGGTCTCGGGGCCTGTCTGGCCGATGACATGGGCCTCGGCAAGACCATTCAGACCCTAGCCCTGATCCAGCGCGACTGGGTGGCGAACGGGAAGCGTCCGGTGCTCTTGGTGTGCCCGACCTCGGTGGTGAACAACTGGCAGAAAGAAGCCGCGCGGTTCACGCCGGACCTCCCCGTGATGGTCCACCATGGCGTGGGTCGAAAGAAGGGCGCCGCATTCCGGCGGGATGTGGAGACGCAGGCGATCGTCGTTTCGACCTATGCCCTCCTGCACCGCGACCTGGAGCATCTGCAGGACGTCGACTGGGCCGGCGTCATCCTGGATGAGGCGCAAAACATCAAGAACCCGGAGACCAAGCAGGCGAAGGCGGCCCGGTCGCTGAATTGCGGCTATCGCGCCGCACTCACCGGCACCCCGGTGGAGAACAACGTCGGCGATCTGTGGTCCATCATGGAGTTCCTGAACCCCGGCCTGTTGGGCACCCGGCCCGAGTTCAAGCGGAAGTTCTTCATCCCCATCCAGGCCGAGCAGGATCGCGAGGCGGGGGAGCGCCTCAAACGGATGACCGGTCCCTTCATCCTGCGGCGGCTCAAGACGGATAGGTCCATCATCGCCGACCTGCCCGAGAAGATGGAGATGAAGGTCTTCTGCACCCTCACCAAAGAGCAAGCGTCGCTCTACGCGGCGGTCGTGCGGGAAGCGGAGAAGACGCTGGATGCTGCCGAGGGGATCCAGCGCAAAGGCGTCATCCTCGCCACCCTCTCGAAGCTCAAGCAGGTCTGCAACCACCCGGCGCAGTTCCTGGGGGACAACTCCAGTCTCCCCGGGCGATCCGGCAAGCTGACCCGGTTGACGGAGATGCTGGAGGAGATCCTGGAGGTCGGCGAGCGGGCGCTGGTCTTCAGTCAATTTGCGGAAATGGGCGAGATACTCCGGCGGCACTTGCAGGACACATTCGGTCGAGAGGTCCTGTTCCTGCACGGCGGCGTGCCGAAAGGGCAGCGGGACCGGATGGTCGAGCGTTTCCAAAGCGAGGATCCGGGTCCCGCGATCTTCCTGCTTTCACTCAAGGCTGGCGGGACCGGACTGAACCTTACCCGCGCCAGCCACGTCTTTCACTTCGACCGCTGGTGGAACCCGGCCGTGGAGAACCAGGCGACCGACCGCGCATTCCGAATCGGCCAGACCCGGAACGTGCAGGTCCACAAGTATGTCTGCGCGGGGACGTTGGAGGAGAAGATCGACGAGATGATCGAGCGCAAGAAAGAGATCGCCGAGACAGTGGTCGGGGCGGGCGAGGGCTGGCTGACGGAGCTGTCCAACCAGGAACTCAGACAGATCTTCGCCCTGCGTCGTGAGGCGGTGGAGGAATAGGATGGCGTGGTGGCGTGAGTTCGGTTACTTCCCGCCCTCGCGACCTCGCGCGGCCAAGGGCGGCATCAAGGCGCAATCGAGGGGAGGCACGTTCGGCAAGAGTTGGTGGGCCAGACGCTGGATCGAGACCCTGGAGAGTTTCAACATCGGCGCGCGGCTCCAACGCGGCCGGTCGTATGCCCGCCGAGGCCAGGTGCTTTCCATCGAAATCAGCAAGGGCACGGTTTCGGCGCGAGTGCAAGGCTCCCGTCCCAAACCGTACCAGATTCAGATCAAGGTCGTCACCCTTTCGAAGGCGCATTGGAGACGGTTGGCCGATGCCCTCGACAGACAGGCGCTCTTCGCGGCGAAACTCCTCGCAGGAGAAATGCCCGAAGACATCGAGAAAGCCTTCCAATCAGCCGACCTGTCGCTTTTCCCTGACAAGGGCAAAGACTTACAGACCGACTGCTCCTGTCCGGACTGGTCGAATCCCTGCAAGCACATTGCGGCGGTGTACTACCTCCTGGGCGAGGAGTTCGATCGGGATCCCTTCCTGATCTTCAAGCTGCGGGGGATGGAGCGGGAAGAGCTGATACGCCTGATCGGCGGTACCGCTGCGGCAAAGGGAAAGGGCACACCCAGGAAGGGAACCCTCGCGGAGACGGAATCGGTGGGTGAGTCGCCTGCGGTGCCGTTGCCCCAAGAGCCAGGTGCTTTCTGGGGACAGGATGGCACCGGAGGGGACTCGTTCGGCGAGGTGCGGATCCCGCCGGTCACGGCGGCGCTCCTCCGACGCCTTGGGAACTTTCCCTTCTGGCGGGGCGAAGAGGCTTTTGCGGACGTCCTGGAAGGCATCTACCGTGAGGCCGCGGTGTTAGGCATGGACGTGTTTCTTGGTGGGCAAGCCGTCTGGAAAGAAAGGTGATGGGGCTCTACCTCTGGAGGAGCTGGTTTGTGCTGCAAGGCGGCAGGAGCTATGATAGCGTTCAGGTTCGGCGAGTGAGTGGGGCGAGCAGGGATCACGAGGCAAGGAGGGGTCGGATGGGACGCGTGATGAGGATCCTGGTGATGGTGGGGCTGGCCCTGGGGCTGGCCCTGGGGGTGGCGACGGCGGGCACGAAGGAAGTGATTGTCGTGACCTCCTTTCCCAAGGAGCTGTTCGAGAACTACAAGAAGGCCTTCGAGGCCAGGCACCCGGGCGTCAGCATGGTGATCAATGCCAAGCAGACCAATGCCGGGGTGACCTACCTCCAGGAGACGAAGGCCAGGCCGGCCGCGGACATCTTCTGGGTGAGCGCGCCGGATGCGTTCCAGGCCCTGAAGACCGACGGCCTCCTGGAGAAGTACAGCCCGCCCAAGGAGACCCTGGCCAGGATCCCGGCCAAGATCGGGGCCTTCCCCATCTCCGACCCGGACGGGACGTACTTCGGCTTCGCAGTGAGCGGCTACGGGCTCATGTGGAACAAGCCGTACGTGCAAGCCCACAAGCTGCCCGAGCCGAAGGAGTGGACCGACCTCACCGACCCGCGCTATTACGGCCACCTGGTGATCAGCGCGCCGTCCCGGAGCGGGACCACGCACCTGACCATCGAGGTCATCCTGCAGGCCTACGGGTGGGAGAAGGGGTGGGCCCTGCTCCTCAATTCCGGCGGCAACATGGGGAGCATCACGGAGCGATCCTTCGGGGTGCCGGAGGCGGTGAACACCGGCCAGTACGGGATCGGGGTGGTGATCGACTTCTTCGGCCTGTCCGCAATCGCCAGCGGCTTCCCGGTGGATTTCGTCTACCCCTCGCTGACCTCGGTGGTGCCGGCCAGCGTGGGCATCGTCAAGGGCGGGCCGAACCCGGAGAACGCGCGGGCCTTCGTGAATTTCCTCCTGGGCGAGGAAGGGCAGATGCTGCTCTTCTCCAAGGAGATCGCCCGGCTTCCCGTGATCCCGGACCTGTACACCAAGGCCCCCGCGGGCTACCCGAACCCGTTCAAGATGAAGATGGGCGGCGTGGATTTCAACAACAAGCTGTCGTCCGGCCGGCGGAACGTGGTCAACTCGATGTTTGACCACCTCATCACCTTCCGCCACGCCGAGCTGAGGGCGGCCTGGGGCGCCTTCTACAGGGCCGAGGAGGCCATCGCCAAGGCAGCGGGGAAGGACGTGACGCAGGCCAGGGCGCTGGTCGCCGAGGCGCGAAAGCTGGTCAGCAGCGTGCCCGTTGACGCCAGGAAGGCCGGCGACAAGGAGGTCAATGCGGCCTTCACGGACAAGACCAAGGCCGACGCCAAGTCGAAGTTGGAGACGGAGTGGGACACCTTCGCCAAGGCCAGCTACGCCAAGGCCAAGGAGGTGGCAGAGAAAGCGGTCGCCGCAATCCGCTAACGAGGGCAGTTGGGCAATTGGGCGATTTGGCAGTTCCCAGCTGCCGAAGTGCCGAGGCGCCTAATTGCCGAATCGCCCGGCCCGGAGGGTCTTACCGGCCGGCGGGCCTGGCCGGGGGGCGTCGGCGGCCGGCGGGCTCCGGGTCCGGCGGGAGCTTCAACACGGCCGTGGCCAGGTTGATGATTTCCCGGGGGCGCACCGGTTTCTGGGCGTAGCCGACACAGGTTCTCGTCAGGGACCGCACCTGGTCGGCGCCGACCTCGTACGCGGTCATGGCCACGATGGGGATGCCTTGCACGGCCGGATCGCTCTTCAGGGTGCGCGCCACGGAGAGTCCGTCCATGTCCGGGAGCTGGATATCCATGAGGATGAGGTCGGGTCGGTGCTCGCTGGCGAGCTGGAGGGCCTGGACGGCGTCCGAGGCCAGGAGCACGTCGAACCCCTCGAAGCGGAAGGCGTCTGCCAGCGGCTCGGCGATGTCCAGGCTGTCTTCGACGATGAGGATAGTGGCCTTGGCCATGGCGGGGTCCTCTCTTCCTGGGTTCGAGTGGAAGGGGCGTGCTGGTGTGAGGGAGGGACCCGCATCCTAGCCGGGGCCTCCAGCGAATTGCAAGGAGATTTTCGGAGGCCCGCCAGCGTTGTCATCAGGACCAATTCTTCTGCACCGGAGGTTGAGGCATGGGCATCCTGGACCGGTTTTCCCTGGTGGGGAAGACGGCGGTTGTCACCGGCGCCGGAAAGGGGCTGGGACAGGGCATGTCGCTGGCCCTGGCGGAAGCGGGGGCGGATGTCGCCATCGTGGAGCTGGACATGCCCGCCGCCGAGGAGACGGCCGCAGAGATCCGGAAGCGGGGGCGCAAGGCCCTGACCATCAAGGCGGACGTGACGATCCCGGACGAGGTCGCCACCATCGTTGCGAACGTGGTCCAGGAGTGGAGGCGCCTGGACATCCTGGTCAACAATGCCGGGTACGCCCAGCCCCTGTCGGCGCTGGACATGCCCGTGCAGGACTGGGATCGCCTGCTGGCGGTGGACCTCAAGGGGGTGTTCCTCTGCAGTAAGGCCGCGGCACCCCAGATGATCACGCAGGGGGGCGGGAAGATCATCAACATCTCGTCCATGTCGGCGTTCCACGTGAACCGCGACGCCGATTACTCCCACTACAACGCGGCCAAGGCGGGGGTGGTGATGCTCACCAAGTCGCTGGCCGTGGAATGGGCTCGACACCGGATCTACGTCAACAGCATCAGCCCGGGGTACTTCCGCACCCCCGGCAACGCGGCCCGCTCCGATAACCCGGCCATCCGGGCCATCCGGGTGGACCAGGGGGTGATCAAGCGGTACGGGCAGGCCTACGAGGACCTGGGCGGCACCGTGGTCTATCTCGCCTCCGACGCTTCCAATTTCACGACCGGGTGCAACCTGGTGGTGGACGGCGGCTACAGCCTGTAGGGAAGTTCCCCCAGCCAATGTAACCACAGATGCACACAGATAAACACAGATTCTCCCCTCGTCGGGGGATCGGCAGGGAAGAGGTTGTGATCTGTGTGCATCTGCGTTCATCTGTGGTTGCAAGCGTTGAGGTCTCCATCCGCATTTGACCTCACCAGGGCAGCCCGAGGAAATGGACCGGCAAAGCTTCGTGATGACCGTCCCCGCTGGCGGGACGCGCCGACTCGAATGGGGGCAGGCCATGCTGATGGTCGGCCTGCTCCTCCTGCTCACCCTCTTCATCCTGTATCCCCTCCTGCGCGTCCTCTTCGTGGCGGTGAGCGACGGGCAGGGACTCACGCTCCGCCACCTGCTCAACTTCTTCGACCGGCCGCTCTTCCGCGAGGCTCTGGTCAACAGCCTGGGGGCAGGCGGATTGGCGGTCGCCTTCGGGAGCCTCCTGGGGGTCCCCCTGGCCTACTTCAGCGTGCGCTACCAGTTCCGCGGGAAGCTCCTCCTCCAGACCCTGGGGGTCCTGCCCCTCGTCATCCCCCCCTTCGTGGGCGCCGTGGCCCTCCAGCTCATCCTGGGGCGCAGCGGCATGGTCAATCTCCTCCTGCTCCGCTGGTTCGGCGCCAGCGTGCCATTCATGGAGGGGCTGACCGGCGTGATCCTGGTCCAGACCCTCCACTACTTCCCCTTCATCATGCTCAACACGGCCGTGTCGCTGGCCAACGTGGACCCGTCCCTGGAGGAGATGGCGCAGAACCTGGGGAGCCACGGGTGGCGGCTGTTCCGGCGCGTCACGCTGCCCCTCATGCTGCCGGGCTATGTGGCCGGGTGCCTCCTCACCTTCATCCGGGTGATCGACGACCTGGGCACGCCGCTGATGCTCAACTACACCAAGCTGCTGGCGCCCCAGGCCTATCTCCGCATCACGACCATCGGCATCGACGACGTGGACGGCTACGTGGTGTGCGTGATCCTGGTGGTCCTGTCCCTGGTCTCGCTGTGGGCCGCCAGGAAGTACCTGGGGCTGTCGGAGTACGCGACGGTCCAGCGGGGCACGACGGGGGCGGAGATCGGCCGGCCCATCCGGGGGATGAAGCTGGCCGTGGTCCTCCTCATCAGCGCCGGCATGCTGGGGGTGAGCCTGCTGCCGCACCTGGGAATCCTGGTGTTGTCCCTGTCGCGCATCTGGAGCTTCTCGCTGCTCCCCACGGTGTACACCCTGGGGAATTACGAGGAGATCCTGTTCCGCACCCCGCACTTCGTGAAGAACACGCTGCTCTACGCCCTGCTGGCGGCGGGGGTGGACATCGTGCTGGGAGCCGTCATCGCCTGGCTGCTCCTGCGGGGCCGGGTCTTCGGCCGGAACCTGCTGGACGCCATCGCCACGATGCCGCTGGCGATTCCCGGCGTGGTGCTGGCGGTGGGCTACCTCCGCGTCTTCCACGGGTGGGATGTCCCGGGGCTGGGCGGACCCCTGACGGGATCCTGGGTGATCCTGGTCATCGCGTATTCGATGCGGCGCCTGCCGTACACCGTGCGCGCCTGCTACGCGGCCCTGCAGCAGATCCACGTGTCGCTGGAGGAGGCGGCGCAGAACCTGGGGGCGAACCAGGTACGGACGTTCTGGAAGGTGACCTTCCCCTTGATGCTGGGCGGGCTGGTGGCGGGTGGCCTCATCAGCTTCATGACCTCGGCCGTGGAGCTCAGCTCCACCATCATGCTGGTCCCCAAGATCGAGCTGGGCCCGATCGCCTACGGGATCTACGTCTACATGCAGAGCGCCATCGGCCGGGGGCCCGGGGCCGCCCTGGGGGTTGTGGCGATCCTGCTGGTCGGGCTGTGTACCTACCTCACCAACCGGATCTTTGCCGGGCGGTCGGGAAGCGCGTTTCGCGTTTAGGGAAGTGAGCTTCAAACCGATGCAACCACAGATGAACACAGATGAACGCAGATGGTCCTAGCCTGGACGGCCAAAATGCAAAACGGACAACCGACAACTGACAACTGGCCAATTTTGCGTCGTCGGTTGTCCGTTGTCAGTTTTCCATTGATTCATCCGTGAGGGCAGGGTGTGAGCAGCAAGGCCTCCGAGGTTCGGCTGGAAGGGGTGGGCAAGCGGTTCGGGGAGACCTGGGCGGTGCGGGGCGTGAGCCTGCACGTCCGGGCGGGGGAGTTCTACACCTTCCTGGGGCCCAGCGGGTGCGGGAAGACCACGCTGCTCCGGATGATCGCCGGGTTCGCCGCGCCCGATGAGGGCGGCGTCTGGCTGGACGATACCATGGTGAACGCCCTGCCGCCGTGGAAGCGGGACGTCGGGATGGTCTTCCAGAGCTATGCCATCTGGCCTCACATGACCGTCTTCGAGAATGTGGCTTTCGGCCTCCGGGAGCGCAGGGTCTCGCGAGCCGACATCGAGAGGCAGGTTGGGGAGGCGCTCCGCATGGTGAACCTGGAGGGGATGCAGGGGCGCCGGCCGTCCCAGCTCTCCGGCGGGCAGCAACAGCGGGTGGCCCTGGCCCGCACCCTGGTGGTCCAGCCGCGGGTCCTGCTCCTGGATGAGCCCCTGTCCAACCTGGACGCGCGACTGCGCGCCCAGATGCGGATCGAGCTGCTCAAGCTGCAGCGGGACCTGGGGATCACCACGATCTACGTCACCCATGACCAGGAAGAGGCCCTGGCCCTCTCCACCCGGATCGCAGTCATGTCTGCGGGCGCGGTCATCCAGGAGGGGACCCCTCGGGAGATCTACGAGGCACCTCGCGAGCGGTTCGTGGCCGAATTCGTCGGCGCATCCAACCTGCTGAGGGGAGAGGTGCGGCAGGCAACCCGGGACACCCTGACGGTGGCGACCGACCTGGGAGTGGAGGTGCGGGCAGCCTGCCCCTCCGTGCATGCCCCATCACCCGGGCGCATCCTTCTCACCATCCGCCCGGAGGCGATGGACCTCCTCCCACCAGGGGAACCGGCCGATCACCGGAACCGCCTGGAGGGGAAGGTCGTCGCATCCGCCTTCCAGGGAGCCGCCATCCAGTACGAGGTCGAGGTCGGCGACACGTTGCTGCGGGCCAGCGTGACGAATCCGAAGGGGAAGCGTCTCTTCCAGCGGGGCGATCTGGTGGCGGTGGTGTTCGGGCCGGAGGACGTCGGGATCGTTCCGGAAGAGCCGAGAGCCGAGAGCCGAGAGCCGAGTGTCGTACGTTCGGGTCAGGACTGAGGAATGCCCAGATTCATTCTCGTGCGACACGGTGAGTCCGTCTGGAACATGGAGCGGCGGATCCAGGGCAATCTGGACCCGGAACTGAGCCCGCGCGGCCGGCGGCAGACCGATCTGCTCGTCCTGCACCTCAAGGCCCACCTGTCGGATGCGGTGGCGGCCATCTACGCCAGCCCGCTCCGGCGGGCGGCCCAGACGGCGGAGCAGATCGCCGCCACGTACACCCTGCCGGTGATCCGGGAGCCTGACCTTCGCGAGATGTCCCTGGGGCAATGGGAGGGAATGACGGTGGCGGAGATCCAGGCGGCGAGCCCCGGCCGCTATGAGCAGTGGCTGGAGGACCCCCTGACCTTTCCGGCCCCCGGCGGCGAGGACCTCCGGGCGTTCGAGCGTCGCGTGGTGGGGGCGCTCCAGCGGATGCAGGCGGCCCATCCCGGCGCGGACCTGATCGTGGTCTCCCACGGCGGGGTGATCAAGACGCTGCTCTGCTTCGCCCTGGGCCTGGACGTCCGCTTCCTGTTCCGGCTCAAGCAGGACAACACGGCCGTCAGCCAGGTCGAGCTGGATGGGCGCCTCCGCCGCGTCCTCCTGCTCAACGACACCTGCCACCTGAACGCCGGCGGGGGCGGTGTGGCCGCCCGGGACGTCCTCACCGATGCCGCGGAGGTTGCGGACCCCGCGTTCTGACCCGACGATTCTCCACCGGAGCGACGCATTGCCATGGACCTCAGATCCCTTCGCGCGTTCATCTTCGACCTGGATGGCTGCGTGTACACGGGCAACACCCTGGTGCCGGGCGTCCGGGCCTTCCTGCAGGAGCTGCGGGACAAGGGCCGCCGGATCCTCTTCCTCACCAACAACTCGCGCGAGGCCGGTGAGGAACTCCAGGCCAAGCTGGCCCGGCTGGGGATCCGTGCGACGCGGGAGGAGGTCCTGTCGGCGGTGGAGATCGTCGGACCGCTCATCCGGGACCGGTTCGGCCCATCGCCCATCCTGGTGATCGGGGGTGAGACGCTCCGCCGCCTGCTGGCCGAGGCCGGGCATTCCCTGGTGCCGTTGGAGGCGTATCGCGAGGCCCGGGTCGTGGTGCTGGGCCACGATTTCGACTTCGACTACCCGAAGCTGACCGCGGCCGCGCGGGCCGTGGCGAGCGGGGCCGCGTTCCTGGCGGTGAACGTGGACCCGCGGCTGCCGGTGGAGGACGGCGAGTTCTACCCCGGGTGCGGCACCCTCGCCGAGGCGGTGGCGGCCGCGGCCGGGGTGAAACCCGAGGTGGTGGGGAAGCCGATGCCCCACATCTTCCGGGTGGCCCTCCACCGGCTGGGGGGGGTGCCGGCGGACGAGGCGGCCATGGTCGGCGACAGCCTCGCTTCCGATGTGCGGGGGGCCCAGGCGCTGGGCCTCAAGACCATCTGGCTTGCGCCGCCGGGCGCCGTAGCGGGCGAGGTGCAGCCGGATCTCACAATCCACCACTTCGCGGAGCTTCACGGCCGGCTTTGACGGTTTTGCGTGCCATCGTTGGAATCCCTGTCGCTGTCCCTGTCGCTGTCGGTCGTGCGGGGCTGTGAGGACTTCATGTTGCGCCCCGCGGGCCCCTGTGCTACGGTGCCGTTCGTTATCCGGCAAGGAGGCCAGGGACCGGGGGACACCTCCGAGGGTTCGGGACGCAGGGGTGCGGCGGCCCGATCCTGGCCCGCATGGACGGCGAGAAGGAGACCACAGAAAGGAGGATGGGATGCGAAAGATGCTGGTGCTTGTCCTGGGTATCGCCATTCTGACCACAGGCTGCTACACCCTGAACTACAGCAGCTCGGCCTCCTCCAAGCCGGTGTCTTTCACCGGCGAGGTCAAGGGCCAGCGCACGCACTTCAGCGAGGAGAAGTGGATCTGGTACGCAATCTGGGGATTGGTTCCCATCTCGGACAATGACATCGAAAAGAGCTTGGTGGAGCCACGCACTGCTGGCGGAGCCGTGCAGAACCTGGCCATGAAGAGCGAGGTCACGCCCCTCAACTGGCTGGTCAACATCTTCACGGGG
>JACPAT010000123.1 GCA_016180655.1 Candidatus Methylomirabilota bacterium
ACGTGATGGAGCGGTTGCTCTCCATCATGCGGGAGCGCGAGGTGACCGTGATCATCGTCGAGCACGACATGGACGTGGTGACGCGCTATGCCCAGCGGGTCCTGGCGTTCGTGTACGGGGAGATCCTCGCGGACGGCCCGCCGGAGAAGGTTTTGGCCGACCCGGGCGTGCGAAAGGCCGTGTTGGGATGGGACTGACGGGGCTGGAAGTCCGCGACGTTCACGTGAAGTTCGCGGGGTTCGTGATCCTGCGGGGCGTGATCCTCAGCGTGCCCAGCGGGTGCATCGTGGGCCTGGTCGGGAGGAACGGCGCCGGCAAGACCACCACCCTGAAGAGCATCGTCGGGCTGGTTCCCGTCAGCGGGGGAGAGGTCAGGCTGGATGGCCAGGACCTGATGCGGCTGGCGCCCCATCGCCGCCCGCTCCTGGGCATCGGCTACCTTCCGGAGGATCGGCGCCTCATCGGGTCGCTGACGGTCGAGGAGAACCTGTTGCTGCCCGTCTGGGCGGCGGGCCAGACCAACGGGAAGGGGCGCCTGGGCGTCGTCTACGATCTGATGCCCGAGGTGAAGCAGTTGGCGGCCCGCCGGGCGACCGCCCTCAGCGGCGGCCAGCAGAAGATGGTGGCGCTGGCCCGGGCCGTCGTGGCGGGCACGAGGCTGCTGTTGCTCGATGAGCCGTTCGAGGGGCTGGCGCCGTTGCTCTCCCGCCATCTGGCCGAGGTCATCCGAAGGTTGCCCGGTGTCACCGTGCTGGTGACGGAGTCGGACAGCAACCGGATGCGCCTGGTGACCGAGCACGTCTACACCATCGAGCGGGGCGAGATTGTCGGCGATCCCAACGGCGCGGGGCGGGATGCCCCCGGCGTCCGGGGACACTGATCCGGAGGAGAACCATGCGAACGGCGGGCCTGCTGACCGAGACGATCATCCCGATGGAGACCGTGCCGATCAAGTTCGGGGTCGGCGCCACGGAGGAACTCGGCTACGAACTCAAGCGCCTGGGAGCCCGGCGGATCTTGCTGGTGGCGGACCCGGGGCTCCGCGAGGCGGGGCTGACCGGTCGGGTGCAGGAGATCATGGAGGGCGAAGGACTCCAGGTCGCCCTCTACGAGAAGGTGCACGTGGAGCCCACGGATCACTCCATCCAGGAGGCCGTGGAGGCCGCGCGACAGGCGGGGCCGGAGGCCTTCGTGGCCCTGGGCGGCGGAAGCACGATTGACACCGCCAAGGCGATGAACCTCTTCACCACGCACCCGGCCCCGCTGACCGACTATCTCAACAGGCCGGTCGGCCAGGGCAAGCCCGTGCCCGGGCCCCTGAAGCCCCTGGTGGCGATCCCCACCACGGCCGGGACGGGCAGCGAGAGCACCCCGGTCCTCGTGCTCGACCTGCTGGCCATGAAGCTGAAGACCGGGATCTCCCACCGATACCTGCGCCCCAGCCTGGCCCTCATTGACCCGCTGAACACGGTCAGCATGCCGGCCGCGGTCACGGCGGCCTCGGGATGCGATGTCCTGAGCCATGCCATCGAGTCCTTCACGGCTCGCCCGTACCATACGCGGCCCCGGCCGGCCTCCCCCGCGGAGCGGCCCGGCTACATCGGCTCCAACCCCATCAGCGACCTGTGGAGCGAGAAGGCCATCGAGCTCTGCGGGCGATACCTGCGCCAGGCGGTCCTCAACGGATATGACCTGGAAGCCCGCACGGCGATGCTCATGGCCTCGACCTTCGCCGGCATCGGGTTCGGCAACGCGGGGGTCCACATCCCCCACGCCATGGGATACCCGGTGGCCGGGATGGTCCGGGACTACGTCCCGCCGGGATATGCCGTGAAGGAGCCGCTGATTCCCCATGGGGTCTCCTGCATCCTGAATGCCCCCGCCGCCTTCCGTTTCACGGCGCCGGCGTGCCCCCACCGGCATGCCCGAGCGGCCGATCTGCTCGGGGTACGGACGTCCGACATGAGCGAGATGGAGGCCGCCATGGCGCTCCCGGGAGCCATCGTGGCCCTGATGCGGGACGTGGGTCTGCCGAACGGTCTGCGAGAGGTCGGGTATTTGGAGCAGGATATCCCCACCATGGCGGCGGGGGCCATGAAGCAACAACGCCTCCTGGCCTGCTCGCCCCGTCCCGTGGCGCTGGAGGATCTGGAGCAGCTCTTCCGGGCCGCCATGCAGAACTGGTAACTCTTCCCGGCCCGGCCAGGGGGGAAATTCTCTTGAGCCATCCTGGAGCCATGTGACCCGGGGAAGGCGCTCGCGTCTGGAACCGTCGTTTGCGACGGCGTTCTGTTCTCGCGTCCGCCATACGGGGTAGGCGAGATGTTGCGGGTCAATCTTGGGCGGCTGAAGCGGGACCTCCTGGAGTTGGGCGCGATCGGCCGGACGCCCGAGGGCGGCGTGTCGCGCCCGTCCTGGAGTGATGCCGACATGGAGGCGCGCCGGTGGCTGCTGGAGCGGATCGCCGCCGCCGGGTTGGAGGCACGCGTGGACGCGGCGGGCAATATCTTCGGCCGCTGGCAGCCGGGACGTCCCGTCGTCATGGTTGGCTCCCATATAGATTCGGTCCCCAATGGCGGCATCTTCGACGGGCCCCTGGGCGTCCTGGCGGGTCTGGAATGCCTGCGACGGATCAGGGAGGAGGGGATCCGCCTCCGCCATCCGCTGGAGCTGGTCGCCTTCACGGATGAGGAGGGGGCGTTCGGCGGGTTCTTCGGGAGCTACGCCTTCACGGGTGTTCTGAAGGCCGGGGATATCCCGAGCATCAGGGATTCGAAGGGACTCCGGATCGTTGACGCCATGGCCCGGCACGGGATGGATGCGATGCGGGCCCCGGAGGCCTGCCGGAACCCCGCCGAGATCCGGGCGTACGTCGAATTGCACATCGAGCAGGGGCCGGTCCTGGAGGCTCAGCGGATCCCCATCGGGATCGTGGAAGCCATCGTGGGAATTCGACGGTACGGCGTCACGTTCCGCGGCCGGGCCGATCATGCGGGGACGACCCCGATGAAGGATCGGAAGGATGCCCTCCTGGGGGCGGCCGATCTGATCCTGAGGGGGCGCGAACTGGTGCTCGCCCTTGGCACCGAAGCCAGCCGGGTGACGGTGGGCATCATCCAGGTGAAGCCGGCGGTCGGCAACATCGTGCCGGCCGAGGCCACCCTGACGTACGAGCTGCGGGAGCAGTCGGGGGAGCTGCTGCGGAGCCTGGCCGAGAAGTCCCGCGCGCTCGCCACGGAGATCGCCTCGGCCCGGGGGCTGGAGGTCTCCATCCAGACGATCCTCGAAATCGATCCGGTGCCCGCGGCGGAGGAGGTCAAGGCCGCCATCCTGGCCGCGGCCGAGGAGCTGGGGCTCACGTACCTTCGGCTGCCCGCCATGGCAGGCCACGATGCCCAGGTGGTGGGGCGGGCGGCCAAGGCGGGGATGATCTTTGTCCCCAGCCGGGATGGCCGCAGCCACTCGCCCCTGGAGTTCACGGCCGACGAGGACGTGGAGCAGGGGGCGAACGTTCTCCTGCTGACGCTCCTGAGGCTGGCCGCCGGGTGACCGGACCATCACGCGAGAGCATATGCGCACGATGCAACGCTGTGCGTGGGCCAGGACCGAGCTGTCCATCGCATATCACGACAAGGAGTGGGGCGTCCCGCTGCATGACGACCGCGCCCTGTTTGAGTTCCTGGTGCTGGAAGGCGCGCAGGCCGGGCTGAGCTGGGAGACGATCCTGAAGAAGCGGGACAATTTCCGCGTGGCCTTCGACAACTTCGACCCGCGCATGGTCGCGAAGTACGATCGGCGCAGGGTGGATACGCTGCTTGCCAACCCCGGCATCATTCGCAACCGGCTCAAGGTTTCCGCCGCCGTTCAGAACGCCCGGGCGTTTCTGGCCGTTCAGAAGGAGTTCGGCAGCTTCGACGCCTATATCTGGCGGTTCGTCGGCGGGCGGCCGAAGCGGAATGCGTGGCGCACGTTGAAACAGATCCCTGCCCGATCCGCCGAGTCCGACGCCATCAGCAAGGACCTGTCCAGGCGCGGCTTCACGTTCGTCGGCCCCACCATCTGCTATGCGTTCATGCAGGCGGTTGGCATGGTCAACGATCACACCGTCACGTGCTTCCGGTATGGGGAGATCGGGTAAGCCAAACAATTTCACCGCCAAGACCGCCAAGACCGCAAAGACTCGCCAATTCTCATGACTGGAAACGCTCGGGTTTCCGTCCGACACGATCGGGGGCCTTGGCGCCCAGTCGCCGAATATTCCGCTGGAGCGTGGAAACATGCAGCCGGATCACTACGTGACAGATGCGGTTCGCCAGTTTCGGAAGCTCAAGGACCTGGCCGAACGGGCCAGAGCCCAGGTCACCGACGAGGATCTGTTCACCAGGCTCGACGAGGAATCCAACAGCATCGCCGTCATCATGAAGCACATGGCCGGCAACATGCGCTCCCGCTGGACGGATTTTCTCACTTCGGATGGGGAGAAGCCCGACCGGAATCGCGACCGGGAATTCGTGATTGAGGAGGGGGACACGCGGGACAGGATTGTTGAGCGCTGGAACGCTGGATGGCGCTGCCTCTTCGAGGCGCTTGCGCCGCTTTCAGCGGGGGACTTGGAAAGAACGGTTATCATCCGCGGGGAGCCGCACTCAGTGATAGAGGCGATCAACCGCCAGCTGACCCACTACGCCTACCACGTTGGCCAGATCGTGTTTCTGGCGAAGCATTATGGAGCGAACACATGGCAGTCGTTGAGCATCCCGCGCGGGAAGTCCGAGGAGTCCAACGCCGCGATGCGGAGGAAAGGGGAAAAGGCCTGATCACCGCATCGAAGCGAGCGGCTGGGGTGTGAGGAAGCGTGGATGGCGTATGATGTGGCGGTGATCGGTGCCGGGGTCTTCGGGTCCTGGACAGCCTACCATCTCCAGAAGTCCGGCAAGAAGGTCGTCCTCCTGGATGCCCACGGTGCGGCCAACAGCCGAGCCAGCTCCGGGGGGGAATCGCGGATCATCCGGATGGGGTACGGTCCCGACGAGCTGTACACCCGCTGGTCCACGCGCTCGCTCAGCCTCTGGCAGGCTTTCTTCCAGCAGATCGGCCAGCGGCTCTTCCATCCGACCGGTGTGCTCTGGATGGCCCGGGAGAAAGACCCGTACACCCTGATGACGCTCGCCACCCTGCAGATGCTGGACGTCCGCCATGAAACCCTCTCGCGATCAGTGCTGGAGGCGCGCTATCCCCAGATCGCCTTCGGATCCATCACCTGGGCCGTCTTCGAGCCCGACAGCGGGGTCTTGATGGCCCGGCGCGCGACGCAGGCCGTGGCCGAAGAGACTGTCCGGAGCGGGGCAGGATACTTGCGGGAGGCCGTGGGACCCCCCTCGGGCAAAGGACGGTTGGCCTCCGTCACCACCGGGAGCGGCGCGACGATCCGCGCAGGCCACTTCGTCTTCGCCTGCGGGCCCTGGCTGCCCACGATCTTCTCCGATCTTCTGGGGGGCCGCATCTTCCCGACACGCCAGGAGGTGTTCTTCTTTGGCACGCCCCCGGGAGACCGTCGCTTTGCATCCCCGGCAATGCCCACGTGGATTGATTTCGGCGAGCAGTTCTACGGGATCCCCGATCTCGAGAACCGGGGGTTCAAGCTTGCGTGCGACCGCCACGGCCCGGCCTTCGACCCCGACCTGGGCGATCGCACCGTCACCCGCGAGGCACCCGTCGAGGTGCGTGAGTTCGTCGGCCGGCGATTTCCAGCCTTGAAGGACGCCCCTCTGGTCGAAGCCCGGGTCTGCCAGTACGAGAACACCTCGACCGGCGACTTCCTGATCGACCGCCACCCCGACTTCGACAACGTCTGGCTGGTGGGGGGCGGATCCGGGCACGGCTTCAAACACGGTCCGGCCCTGGGGGAATACGTGGCGGCCCGGTTGGCCGATGGTGGATCTGTCGAGCCCCGCTTCAGCCTGGCCGCCAAGGACAGGGTCCGGAAGCGCTCGGTCTTCTGAAGCTCTCCGAGGGAACGCTGAAATCTTCTCTCGCATTTCAAGGAAAGGCGCGGGCCACCCGATCCGAGTCGAGATGGTGATCGGGCAATCACCGCGCTGCCTCAAGGAGGAAATATGATCACGCGCCAGGCACTCAAGCTGAACTGGGAGGGGACCAACCGCATCCTCCAGGCTGCGGTCCGAAAGGTCGAAGAAGGTAGCACCCCCATGAGCATTGCCATCGTGGATGAGGGGTGTCACCTGCTGGGCTTCGCCCGGACGGACGGGGGGAAGCCGCACAACGTCCGCATCGCGCTCGCCAAGGCGCGGGCGGCGGCGTCGAACAGGAAGCCCACGGGCAAGATCAGCTCGACAGGGCAACCCTTGGACGATCACCTGGCGATCGCCATCCCCCTGGCGGCGGGGACGGACACCTACGTGACCTTCGCCGGTGGCCTGCCGATCATGGTGGACGGCCACTGCGTGGGCGGCGTCGGGGTGAGCGGCGGGCCCGCAGAGCAGGACGTCGAGGTGGCACGGGCCGGAATCGCGGCGCTGACAATGGAACGGACGTAGAAGCCCTGCGCCGGCTCAGGGCGTGACCGAGCCGCCCGTCCTCGTAGACTGGCTCAGCCCGAACAGTGCGGTTCAACCGCAAAGCACGCGAAGCACGCAAAGGAACTCCCTGCAGTCGCAGCACTCGCCCGGAAATCCTCGGAGGTACGCCCTGGAAGAAATCGGTCCGGAGGCTTCTCTGACTTGGTGAGACTTGGCGATTCTTTGCGACCTCTGCGGTCTTTGCGGTGAAATCCTTGGGCTCAGAATTGGTCCCCTGCGCCTCCGCGAGCTACCGGTCGCGACGGCCCCCTGCTTCGCCGTTGCGTTCCCTGGCCCACACCCCTCAATGTGGGGCGCCCACCGCACATCGCAGGCAGGCGCCCCCGCTACCTTACTTCCCCGATTTCAGGATCTGACCCATCTCCTGTGCGCTGAAGGCACGTAGGGTTTCGGTCCGGACGTTGCCCAGGGATCCCAGGCGGAGCACCAGCCGATTCGCCGTCTCATCGTCCGGGGCTTCGAAGATGGCAACCACGTCAAATCGGCCAAGGGTCCAGTAGACATCCTTGACTGTTGCCCCCATCTTCTTGGCCATGTCCCGGAACGCCTCCGCCCGTTTCGTCGTGTGGGAGACATTCTTGATACCCTGCTCGGTGAACTTGGCCAGCGTCACGAAGGATGCCATGGCTCTTCTCCTTTCCGGGTCCCCCCGTCCCTCACCCCCTGGCTGAACCTTGATGTTGGCGGGATGCCAATCACACGGGTCCAGCGGGCTCTCCACCATGCCTAGCCGGCCTCTGGATTTTTCCAGCCGGAGGCGCCTCAAACCCGAATAGGGCAGCGTACTTTGACGCGTTTCTCCGCTGTCGGGTTGTCGTCGATCGAGGCTGCTCCCAGGTGGCAGGGCCGCCGTTTCCTCGACTCCGAGGGCGCGCAGCATAGTGCAGGACGGAGGGGTGTGGGACGGATCTGGCGCGACCCGGAGTGATCATACGGCAGGTGAGGCCCACGTTATCTTGGCCGGGGCGGGGTGTCAAGGGGTGGCGGCGAGCCGGCGGATGGCCTGGATGGTCCCGTGGGCGACTCGGGCATATTCTCCAGAGGTGATTTTTTCCGGCCGGTCGAAGCTGCTGTGGTACTGGGGGTAGCGGAAGGGGGCGGTGTCGGTGAGCATAAGGGCAGGATACCCCTCCTTCCAGAACGACCAATGATCGGACCAGTTGATGCCGGGGATCCACTGGAACGTTGCGACGCCCTCCACGGGGAAATCGCTGGCGGACATGAAGTGGCGGAGGAAATCCACCACCAACTGTCGCGAGGGCAGATTGCCCACGACTGCCAGGAAATTCCCGGTACTGGGGTACGCCAGGCCGAAGGGGAAGGGGTACCGCTGGGTCCCGCGGGCGTTGGAGTAGTACCCCATGGTCTCAAGGGAGAACATCGCCAGGATGTTCTCTCCTCGCCGGCGGGCCTGGCGGGCGTGCACCCGGCTCCCCATCTGCCCCGTGAGGAAATAGGGCGGCTCCTCGTTGACGAACGCCACGAACCGGACAGTCCTGATGGGGGGGTCCTGCGTGATGGCCCGCGACATCTCCAGAAGCAGCGCGACGCCCGTGGCGTTGTCGTTGGCCCCGGGGGTCCCGATCAGGGAGTCGTAATGGGCCCCCACCAGCACGATCTCCCCCGGCCGGCCTGATCCCTTCTGCTCCACGACCAGGTTGGCGGAGGATTGCCCGGCGACCTCATACCGCTCCTCGCTCACCGTGAAACCCTGATCGGCCCAAACCCGACGAATGTAGTTCGCGGCCGCCCGCAAGGCCTCTGGCCGGTGGAGATTCCGCTCGCCGATAGTGCTCCCGAGCATCCGCACATGCTCCATCAGTCGCCGCTCGAGTGCCCCGATCTCCGCGTGGGCCGCGTCACCAATCGTGGGCCGGGGTATCCTGGGCTTCACGTCAATCATCACGCGATAGCCGATGACCGACAGAAGCAGCAGGCCGACGAGGATCGCAACGTACGTCCACATGCGCGCTCCCACGTCACTTGGCGCCCCTCTCGCCTGTCTCCCGGGGTGCGGTGAGAGAACCGTGGTCACACACTTCCCCTCTTGAGGGGAAGGCCGAGGACGCGTCAGGTTTCCGCGTGGGGAAAGCGAGGAGGCGGAGGGGATCCGACCCACGAGCGGCCACGACAAGGGATCACCCGCGTTGCGGGCCGCTACCGTTATGCCGGTCCCGCTGCGGCCCTCGCGCGGCGGATCTGGTCCGCGTGGTTGTGGGCATGGACCGCATAGATTTCCAGCCAGCGCTCCACATGGGGCGGTCCTCGGCGATCAACCGGCGCAGGCGGATGGCCGAGGTCATCTCGCTGTCCGCGAGGTGATGGACGATCTCGCGGGCGGACCACTTGCCCGGCGCCGGGCGCGCATCCAGCTCCTGCTCCGAGACGCCCTGCAGCGCCTGGCTGACCACCCGGTACCCGTCCCTGTACTTCTCGATCAATGCCTGTCGCGTGTGGCGATCCATTTGCGTCCCTCCAGCCTTCCTCTTCCTCCTGAACCGGCACGTCTTCTGGGGAGGCCGCGCGCGCACACCCGTGCATGAGGGCCCCGTTCTGCGGGTGCGGTCTCGCCCGCGCGTCAAACACTATGGCCGAAAAGAGAGGAAGGCGGCAAGCATTTTTCGCCAGGGCCCGAATTTGGAGCGGACTGGCGATGCGAATTCGAACAAGCCAGCGGCCGAGGCTCCGAGTCTGGAGGGCCTCCAGGGAGGCCCGGATGCCGGGGAGCTCCGGCGGCCGAACCGCATCCGGACGGAGAACGGAGTGTAAATGCTGCCAGAGCGGGGAGGGGCGAAGGAGGGGGCGCGACACGGGCAGCGAGGTCAGGGCGCGGGGGGAAGGGTCCCGGACGCCCCATGGAAGAAACGTGCTGCGACAGGAACGGGGCCGCCGGCCCCGCGGCTGTCAGCTTCAGCCGATCCCGTCAGCAGTGGTCGCGCAGCTCCCGCGCCCGCTGGTCTGCGCGGCGAACGTGGACCAGAGCCGCTCGACCGTGTCCCTCCGGCATCGTGGGCAGACCGGCAGGGCCGTCGAATTCACGCGCTGAACGAGCACCTCAAACAGATGCCCACACCCCAGGCATTCATACTCGTAGAGTGGCAACGTGGGATCCTCCCGCTGGGTGGTTCTTGTTAGCCTCGACAATATAACAGGACAAGCCTGAAACCCCAAGGCAAACCGGATCAGGAGAGCCGAGAGCCGAGAGCGGAGAGCCGAGAGCCGAGAAGCAGAGGGGCTGAGGAGCAAGGGAGGAGACGAGCCGAGTGCCGAGAGCCCAGTACTGTGAGGCGGGGGGCAGGGGCTAGGGGTTGGGGATCGGGAAAGAACGGAAACCGGCAGTCCCGAGCCAGGAGCCGCGAGCCGAGGGGTGCGGAGATCAGGCTCGGAGTGCGTCCACCGTTCCTCAGTAGCTGACATCATCCAGGAGGACCAGGAGCCCCTTGTAGACCTCGTTATCCCAGAGGGGCCCGAAGATCCCCTTGAGCAGTTTCCCTTTCAGGCTGATGACCACCTCCTGTCTCCTGGAGGCGGAGTCGGAGCGAAGCCGTTCCGCCGCCCGCTCGACCTCATCCTGATAGGCCGGTCCGAACGCCTCCCACAGGCTCGCCCCGACCAGTTCGTGCTCTTCCTTGCCCAGCATCGCCAGGGCGGCCGGATTGACGTAGAAAATCCGGTCTTCCTCGTCGGCCTCCAGGACTCCCTCGCTCATGGTCCGGAGCAAAAGGTCGTAGTGGCGCTTCAAGCTCAGCAGCTCACCAATCATGCGTCGCGGCCGGAACCCCTCGTAGCCGTAGACGCTCTCGTCCAGGGGGATGGAGCGGCCGTGGGCCTCCAGGTGCCGGAGGGCGGACAGGACGCTCTTGGTCACGATCTGCAGCGGCCCCTTGGCCACGTAGGCGTCGGCCGACACGCCGGGCAAGCCCGCGATGTCCCTGGCCGACAGGCCCGAGAAGACGATGATGGGGATGTGTCGAAAGCGGGGGTCTTCGCGCAGGTACCGGCAGACCCGGCCGCCATCCACCTTGGGCATGATGAGGTCGAGGAGGACGAGATCCGGCGGTTCGTCCCGGACGGCGGTCAGGGCCTCCAGGCCATCGGTGGCCCGCCGCACCTCGTACCCCTGCTCCTCCAGGAACTCCCCGAGGGCTTCCCGGAAGAACCGGTCGTCGTCAACGAGGAGAACGGACGTCTTCCCCATGGGCTCAGCTCCTCCCCTGTTCCAGCAGGTATCCGATCACCTTCTGCAACCTCGGCCCAAGCTGGTCAGGGGTCGCGTGCGATCCCTTGTTGAGGTAGAGCGCCGGCTGGCAGCGGCCGATGAGCAGGCGCAGGGTATCGTCGGACCGTGCAGCCGAGAGGAAGAGGACGGGGGTCGGGTGGGCCACCTGCAATCCCTTCTCCAGGGCCCGGAGGGCCACGGCGGTGGCGATCCCGTCCAAAGGCTGCATGATGATGTCGAGGATGGCCAGCTTGATGGGGAACCCCTGGTGGAAACGGTCGGCCGCCAGGCTCAGGAACTTGGTGCCGCTCTCGCAGGCGATGACGTTCGTCGCCAGGCCCCATTCCGTCAAGAGGTCGGACAGCAGCGCCAGGAAGAAGCGGTCGTCGTCGGCGATCATGATGCAGTCCAGGGCCTGGGGGGGAGGGCCCGAGTCCACGCTCAAGGGGAAACCGCACGCGCTGCAGCGGATCTCGGTGCTGCCCTCCTTCTGGACGGTATAGGTGTAGACTCCCTCTCCGCAGCTCGGGCAATCTTTGAAGGGGAGTCTCTGGTCTGTCGTCACGGGACCTCCCGGGAGCGGTGTGCCTGCTCCATGTGCCTCGTGGTTGTTCTTCCCCAGTCACCGGGGGCAGGGCGACCCCCGGATCAATTCTCCGCGGTGGCGGCGACGCCGCGGACCTCGAAGGTGAGGCTGTCCAGGGGGCGCTCTGCGCCGTCGGCGAGGGACAGGATATGCCGTCCTGGATGAGGATCCCAGATCAGGGGTTCGGCCGCCGGGCCGATATCAGCTCCGTCCAGGATCCAGCGGAGGGGCGCACCAGCCACCCGCGCCTCGAAGACGATCCGCTGCCGCGATGCCGGGATGTCCGGGTCGAGGGCGATCACCGTTCCCCGCGCGGGTGCGACGATGCGGGGATGGCCCGTGGCGAGCACCTGGGTGGCCGTCCGGGGCTCCGTCCCCTCGAAGAACCATTCGACCCGCGTCGGTTCGACCTCGCGCGGGAAGGCGATCGTCCTGGCGATGACGCCGGCGGGGGGTGTTGGCGGAGGGCTCGACGTCGCCCGGTGCAGCCAGGCCATGACCTCGAGCCAGACCGGCGCGGCGCCGGTGACGCCGCTCACGTCCTGCATCGGAGCGCCGGAGAAATTGCCCACCCAGACCCCCACCGTGTAGCGCCGCGAGTAGCCCACGCACCAGTTGTCCCGCATCTCCTTGCTGGTCCCGGTCTTCACGGCGGTCCAGAACCGCGTGGCGAGGGGATTCTCCAGGCCGAAGGTGGCGCTGCGGCTCTCCCGGTCCGCCAGGATGGTGCCGAGGAGGAAGGCCGTCTCCTGAGAGTACAGCCGGCGGCGCGGGTGGGCCAGCCGCTCGCCCGGCGTCATGTGGAGCGGGCTCCAGGCCCCGCCGTTCACCAGGGTCCGGTAGGCGTTCACGAGTTCCCAGAGACTCACGTCGGCGGACCCCAGGGCCAGCGCGGGCCCGTAGTAGTCCCCCGACTCGGTGAGGCCCTCGAACCCCAGACGCCGGAGCTGCTGCACGAAGATCTCCACGCCCACGAGGTCGAGCGTCCGCACGGCCGGGATGTTCAGGGACCCGGCCAGCGCCGTCCGGACCGTCACCAGGCCCGTGAACTGTTCATCGTAGTTGTGGGGCCGATAGAGGCCGCCGCTGACCGGCAGATCCAGCGGCGTATCTTCCAGAAGCGACGCGGGGGTGAGGAGGCGCTGTTCCAGCGCCAGGCCGTAGAGAAACGGCTTGAGCGCCGAACCTGCCTGGCGTCTCGCCCGGATGCCGTCCACGTGGGGGGCGCCCGAGAGGTCGCCGCTCCCGCCCACGTAGGCCAGGACATCGCCCGTCGCATTCTCCACCACCAGGACGGCCCCGTCCTGGACGTGCCGCTCCTGGGCGGCGAGGAGGTGGCGTCTCAGGGTTTCTGCGGCCAGGCGTTGCGTCGCGCTGTCCAGGGTGGAGCGGACCGATGGCACGCGTGCGGACGACGCGACCGTGGGCCGCAGCAGGCGCCGGGCCGCGTGGGGGGCGAACGCCAGCCTGGGCCCGCTGGCCGGAGGGACCTCGATGGCCCGTGCCACGGCCGCCGCAATCTCTCCGCGGCTGGCGGGTCCACCTTGCGCTTCACGCAGGGCCCAGGCTCGCCGGGTCACCGCCGCCGGCCCGGCATTGGGTGCGCGGAGCAGCACGGCCAGGACGGTCGCCTCGGCCTCGGTGATCCCGTGGGGCGCCTTGCCGAACAGGACGCTCGCCGCTGCCGCGACTCCCTGGACCTCGCCCCGGAAGGTCGTCAGGTTCAGGTAGGCCTCCAGGATCTCTGCCTTGGACCAGCGGGCTTCGATGGCCCAGGCCAGGCGCATCTGCCGCCACTTCTGGCCGAGACTCCTCGGCGCGCCGTTGTGGCGCAGGTCGGCGCGGAGCAGCGCGGCCACCTGCATCGAGATCGTGCTGGCGCCCCGGCGCGGCCCCCCCGTGATCCGCCGGAGCGCGGCGGTCGCCAGGGCCGTCCCGTCCACGCCGCCGTGCCGGTAGAAGCGTCGGTCCTCGGAGGTGATGACGGCGGCCTGGAGCGCCGGGGAAATCTCCGCCAGGCGGATCCAGCCCAGCCGTCGCCGGGTCATATCGGTGCGGAGTTCCTGCAGGACCTCGCCGTTGCGATCCAGGAGCCGCGCGTCCGAGGGGCGGGTGGCGGCACGCACCGCCCCGAAGGAGGGGACGGCCGGGCGGTCCATGCCGACGGCCAGCCAGAGCAGGGCAGCCCCGCCGAGCAGTGGGATCAGCAACGCGCGCCGGATCACGGCAGGACCTCCAGGGGCGCGTTCGGCAGCTCCCCGAACATCTCGGGCGCGTAGAGGGCCTCGACGCGCGTCGTCGGGAGCTCAAACCGGCCGCCCTGGTTGAGGCGGATCGTGTACTCCACGACGAAGCTCCCCTTGGGCACATAGGCGTAGTAGGCCCGGAAGGCCTCGAAGGCCCGTTCCTCGAAGGCCGGCCAGACCCAGCCTTCCAGTGCCTCGCCCTGCGTGGCGATCTGGGAATCCCGCATGAGGCCGGTGCCGAGGTGGGACGCCCCGGCGGGGACCGGATCGCTCACCACCACCCAGGTCATGTCGCTCTGCGCCTCGATGGCCAGGCGGACCCGGACCAGGTCGCCACGGCTCCATCGCGCCGGCTGGCGCGACTCGATGGGCGTCAGGGTCTTGGTGATCCGGTAGCCGCTCGTCAGCGGCGTCTTGAGCGGGATGGCGGCCTGCGCCTGGACGGTGATCCAGGGGTGGCCGCTCCCCTCGTGGTTCACGAGGAGATCTTCGCCCCTGGGCGGCCAGGGGAAGGCGAGCGTCTTGCCCTTCGGTGTCGTGGACCACTCCAGGCGGTCGGTGGCCCCGGCCAGCGACGCGGTGGTCGTGCCGGTGACGGGGGTGGCCTCGAAGGCGCGCGAGAACTTCTCCACGGCCAGGGCACCCCAGGCGTTGGCTGTGGTCAGGTCCCAGGCGCCGCGCCGCTGCCGGTTGAGTGCGCCCCGGACGAGCCGCGGCAGATCCTGCTGCCACTCCGCCGCCTCGAGGAGATGCAGGATCAGCCGCAGGGCGTTGACGTCGGAAGAGATCATCAGCCACCAGAGGTGGTCGGACCGCTCCGTGGAGAAGCCCATCGTCGTCCCCTGGAAGTTCAGCCGGGCGCGGACGAGCTGCTCGATCTCGCGCAGGCGCGCCTCCCGGTCCGGGATCCCGCGCATCCGCTGCAGCAGGTTCCACCAGTCGAGGAGGGCGGAGGTGGGCCAGAGGTTCGGCTCGATGGTGAGGCTGCCGAGGAGCCTCGGCTCCGCCTTGCCGTGGCGCGAGAGCGCCTCCAGGGCGGCCAGCTTCCGGATCGAGAGGTCGGCCGTGGGCAGGGCGGAGCGCCGGAGGATGGCCCCCTCAACGAACCGCTGGAGTCCCCGTTCCATTCGCTGCTGGACTTCACCCGGGATCGTCCAGCCCGACTCGTGGACGAGGGCCATGACATAGGCGGTCAGGACCTCGCTGCCCTGCCGCATTCGCGGGAAATACTTGAGGAGACCGTCCGGGTCCAGATACGAGGGCAGGGTCGCGGCCAGGCTCCGCCAGCGCGCCTCGTCGCGCAGCGCCACGACGCGGGAGACCTCCTGCTCCAGGCAGGTGTACGGGTAGCGGCTCATCCACTCCCGCACACCCTCGAGCCCCGCGGTGAGTGCGGGAACGGCGGCAACCCGCACGCTCCCGCGGCCGGGGAGCGCATCGGCCGGGCGCTCGACCGGCTGGCGCGTGACCTGTTCCCATCGGAAGAGCGTGGCCTGGAAGGTCCGGACCGGCACGGCCGGGATCACCTGTTGCGTCACCCGGACCCGGTCCGCGAGGCCGCCCTGCTCTTGGGCCTCAACCTCGTACCGCAAGGCAGACACGCCGGCGGGCACGGGGATCTCCCACCCCACCGTCTTGGCCTCGCCGGCGGCGAGGCGGGTGGCGCGCGGCGCCAGGGTTTCCGGGAGCCCTTCGACCCGTGCCCGGACCGCCACCTCCATCCGGCGCTCCGTCGTGTTCCGGACCGTGAACTCGGCCTGAAAGCGGTCGCCCTCGCGGACCAGCGGGGGGAGGCCCGCCAGGACCATCAGGTCCTGCGTGGACCGGATCGTCGCCGAGCCCGTTCCGAACAGGCTGATCCCGCCGGTGGCCACGGCCACGATCCGGAAGCTGGTGAGCGAATCGTTGAGGGGCACCTCGACCGTGGCGTCGCCTCTGGCATCCAGAGGGACGCGCCCCGTCCAGAGGAGGAGCGTGTCGAACAGCTCCCGCGTGCTCTGGCGCCCGCCCCCGCCTCCCTGGGGAAGGGCCTTGAGGCCGAAGTGCCGCTTGCCGACGACCTGCATCTGGGCCGTGGCCGTGGCGACCCCGTAGCCCCGCTGCCGCATCATCGCCTCCAGGAGATTCCAGCTCCGGTTGGGCAGCAGCTCCAGCAGCCCTTCGTCCACCGCGACCAGTGCGACCTCGCTCCCCGGTGGGGGAGGCTGCCCGTCGGCCCTCCGCACGGCGACCTTCACGACGGCCTTCTCGCGCACCCGGTAGGTCGGCCGCTCGGGGGAGACCTTGATCGTGAGCTCATGCGCCCGCCAGCCGACCCGGATCTCCGCCACCCCCAGCTTGAAGGAGGGCCGGCCGAGGTCCACCAGCGCCGTCGGCTGCACCCCGCCCACCCGGCCGCGGACGGCCAGGACGGAGATGAAGACATTGGGCGCGTGCTCTGGCCTGACCGGAACCTGGATGACCGGCTCCTTGCCCGACAGGGGGACGACCGAGGCCTCCAGGACTCCTTCCCGTTCCACGGTCAAGAGGGCCGTGGCCTCGCGGAAGGGCATCCGGACCTGGAGCCGCGCCGTCTCCCCCGGCTCGTAGCGTCGGCGCTCCGGCAGCAGATCCATCCGGTCGTGGTCCTGGACGTCGAACCACCACTGCTCCGAGCCGGCGACCCACACGTCACGGTGGGCCGCGGCGACGTTGCCGCCCTGGTCCGTGATGGATGCCTGGAGGATGAGATTGCCGTCCACCGGGGGCTTCCCCTCGCAGAGGAGGCGCCCCTTGGCGTCGGTCGCGCCCCGGCACAGCTCGCCGATCCGCCGCGTCTCCTGCATGTGCTCGTAGGCGTAGAAGCCCCCGACGAGGCGCTTCCTGTGGGAGTAGGCCTTGCGCTCCAGAAGGTCAACCGTGACCGCGGCGCCCCGGACCGGTCGTCCCGCAACATCCACGACGGCGACCCAGGCCTTCAGGCGCTCCTTCGACGCCACCCACGAGTCGGGCTGGATGCCCACCAGCCACTGTGCCGCCCACAGCGGGACCGTGGAGGAGACGGTCTGGACCTCGCCGTTGGGATCGCGGAACTCCAGTTCCGCCAGGACCTCCAAGGGTGTCACGGGCCGGGGCAACCGGGTGAAGGTGCTGCGCGCCGCGCCGGCGGCATCCAGGACCAGGCTCTCCCGCTGGTGGATCGTCGGCTTCCCCCTCGGCAGGGGGCGGACCGCTTCGTCCTCGCCTTCGCCCTCTGTCTCCCATCCCTCCTCCGGTGTCCGCCATCGCGAGATGCCTTCCTTGACGGGGCCGTTGCCGAAGGTGAAGTCCGGGAACTCCTCGAACGGGGGAAGGTATCGGGGCCGGATCTGGGCGCGCAGGGTCACGGGAAGGCTGCCTGCGCCCCCGCCGGCCAGGTACTGGACGCTGAGATGCACGGGAAGCTCGGAAACGGCGACCTGGGGGTCGGCCGGCAGTTGGAGAATCCCCTTCATCAGGGGGATCCGGAACTCCTCGACCCGGAATCCGCCGGAGATCCACTCGCGGCTCCGGCCGCCTCCGACGTCGTCGTCTGGATCTGGCTGTGGCTGCGATGGGCCGGCCGGTGGCAGTCCCGGCCGGGACGGCCCAGTCAGCGCCCTCGGGACAGCCGGTCGCACCAACGCGACCTGGTAGCTGCCGAGCTTGGCCTCCCTGGGGATCCGCCACGTCGTCTCGGCGATGCCGGCCGCATCCCACTGGATCGGCATCTCGTACTTCTGATCGCTCCCCAGATGCCGGATGGAGGCGACCGTCGGGCGCTGTTTCTCGGGAACCGATGCGAAGCCCCGCATCGTCTGCAGCCGGAGCAGGTGCTTCATGTGGGCCGTGTCCCCGGCGCGGAAGAGCGGCCGGTCGAGGATCGTGTGGGCCGTCACCGGTCCGGCATAGCTTTCGGGAGGCAGGCGGAACCGCCAGGGCTCGATCCCCCGGCTCCAGCTCGAGTGGACGAAGCTCATATCGTCCTGGGTCTGGGCCATGACGAGGAGGCCCCGGCTCAGGCCGAGGAGGGCGTGGCTCTGCGGATAGTCTTCGATGATGTCCTGAGGATCGGGGCAGCGGGGGAGCGACCTCCAGGTCGGCAGCCTCCCCATGCGGGCGATGCCCTGCGGGTCGGTCTCGCCCTTCCACAGGATGGTCCCCTGGCAGTCCTGCACCGTGACCTGCGCCTGCGGCACCGGGCGACCCGCATCCAGCGTCGTCACCCAGGCCAGGGACGCCTCGCGTCCCCACTTGAAGTGGACCGAGAGGTTCGTCACCAGGGCCGCCGTGGGCACGTACATGGGCTGGGGCTTCCCCAGAAGCGAGGCGCCCAGGCGGGCGCTCTCCAGCTCCAGGATGTAGAGGCCCGGCGCCTCCAGGGGAATCCCGATCACCTCGAACGCCTTGGCGCCCAGCGGCTTGGGGAGCATGAACTCCTTGGGGGGAGCGCTCGCGGTGCCTGGTCCGAAGACGGAGGTTCCCCTCTTGGCCGCTGCGACCCTGCGGAGCCAGGGCAGGATCTCCCGGCTCTGCTCGGGAGTCACCCGCCAGAGCCGGCCCTTGACCCGCTCCAGGAGATCCTGGAGCTTCCCGGTGACCCCGGAGCGGGATTCTTTGTCCACCCGGAGGAGCCTTGTCCGGATCTGCGGTTCGAGGTTCCGCAGCGTGACCGGCAGCGCGGGGTCGGCTTTCCACTCGACGATGCCGAAGCGGGCGGAGAACTTGGCCAGCGGCGGGAACGGGTCGGTTCTCACGAGGAGAGGGAACCGGGCGGCATTGCTCAAGGGACGGCCGGCGTCGTCCGTCATCCCGGCGGGGACCTCGACCTGGAAGGTCGAACTCTCGGGGAAGGGACCCATGAAGACGAGGCTGTTGACGAAGGACGGGGGCGTCTTCTCCACCTCCGGCTTCCACCGTCGCCCGCCGGGGCCGACCAGGGCGACCCGCTGCGCCTGGTCCCAGGACACCGGCGCGGAGAACTGGACCGTCATGGGGGTCACGGGAATGCAGCCGGCCTGGCGATTCTCCCGCTCGCAGGAGAAGGTCGCCATGAACGGCCCGCGGACCTTGAAGGGGAGGACCTGGTCCTGGTCGGTGGACACGCCGCTCTGGGACGTCACCCCCTTCCCCCAGACGAGATTCACCCTGGCCCCGTTGGGGAAGCGCCGCGTGGCCTGGAGGATCACAACGGGCTCGGCGGCGGGTCCCTGGTAGCGCGTCTTGAGGATCTCCTCCCGCTCCTTCCCGATGATCAGGCGGGTGCCAACCCGCTCCGGGATGCCTTCCACAGAGAACGAGACGTGCTGGAGGACGGACGCCTCGGTCGGCTCCGCGTCCAGGCGCAGGAGGAACGCCTGCTCCTCGTCAATCCCCTCGTTGCCCTCGCCGGGGACGGAGGAGCGGATGGCCGGTCCCCCCGTGGAGAAGGCAAAGACCTGCTGCCCCGCGACCGCCTTCCCGGCCAGGCTCGTGAGACCCGGGCTGATCCGGAACGTGCACTGGACCCCGGCCGGGAGATCGCGGGCGAAGTCATAGGCCCAGTTGCGGCTGTCCACCCAGCGGGCCGTCCCAGGCTCGGGGCAGGTGATCTCGAAGGGGTCGCCGGCGCCGCGGGGATCGCCCAGGGGGACCATCGGCTCGGAGAACCGGGCGGTCACCTGCCGGACGCGCTTGACGGTGCCCTGGGGAGTGAAGTGGACGACCTGGGGGTCCGAAGGTTGGGGGGCGGCCACCTGGGCCGGGACGGGGAGGGGGGAAAGCGCCAGGAGGCACGCCGCTGCCACGATCAACCGCTTCGGGTGCCAGATGCCGGGGGGTTCGACCATGACGGCCTCTCCCGGAGACAACGAGGTGGCGGCCGCGGGTGCGTCTGGTTTCGGTCTATCCCGGATGGGTCGGTAGGAATTGTCTAGCGGACCGTGGGGAAACGGGCAAGGAAAATCGTCAGGAAGTCTGGAGAGCCGAGAGCCGGGAGCCGAGAAGCAGGAATGAGCGCCGAGCGCCGAGGGCCGAGGAGAAGGGGGGTAGGCGAGCCTAGAGCCGAGAGCCGTACGGCGGGGGACGGGGGCTGGGGGTTGGGGATCGGGGAGGAACGGAAACCACAAGGCCCGAGACGCGACCCAACAGCCAAGACCCCCGAGACCGAGAGCAGGGGAGCTGGGCAGAAGAGAAAGTCAGGGGACGAGCTGGGTGCCGGCGGCGTCAATCACGATCAGGGCGTCCACCGGGCAGACGTGACACGCCTCGATCAGTTGGTCCCGCTCGATCTCCCCGAGCGGGTCCTTGAAGGTACAGATCGTCTCGGCGTCGAACTCGAACACCTCGGCCCCGAGCTTCATGCAGTTGCCGGTCCCGATGCACGTCCCGCGGTCAATGCGGATCGTCAGGTCGCCGATCTTGCGTTCGAGGATCTCGCCCATGATCGTCCGCCATGTTACTGGGCTTGCCGACGGACGGTCAAGGCTGCAAGCCGAGGGGCTGAGGAGCAGGGGTGCAGGGGAGCTGGGGAGCGGGAAACGCGGAAACGGCCAGGTAGGGCCCCAGGGCCACGGGCGAGATCAGGCCGGGCTAACGGGTTTGCGGTGAGCGGTCCCGCTGTAAGCGGGATCCGCTCGGTTGCCTGATTAGCCCCTGGACGCCGCCTCTTTGTATGCTTTGAGGACTGCGTTCATCCGCGTCTGCCAACCTGCGCCCTGGGCCCGAAACCAGTCGAGCACATCGGGGTCTACGCGGAGCGAAATCGCTTGCTTGGGAGAAAAGGACTTCAGTCCCTTTCGCACAATGCCGCGCAAAGAAGGGGACGTTGGTGCAAATGCAACTTTCCCTCATCCGAGGAATCGGCGCAACCCCGCCGCTCTCACCTTCGCCTGCCAGGGGGTTCACGAGGGAGGTCGTGGCCCCCAGCGGGGAAGAGGATGGAGGAATGTCACGGATCCCACAATCCCCTGGCCGAAAAGGTGGTTGAGGGGTTTACACCGAACTTGGGACTTGACCGTTGAGGGTCCCCGGCGGATCGAGCCTCGCCTGCCACGGCACATCCGTCAGCAGCTCACCTTCTGTGGCGTGCACGTCCAAAAGTTGCTTTTGAACGAACGTGTACTCATCGTCAGGCAGATGCTCACCGACCAAGCAAGAGAATAGCCGGGTCTCGATGAAGCTGAGCATTGGCCAATTATACGGCAATGCCGTATGGCGTCAAGAACGAAGAAGATCACCGCCAGACAGGGTGGCGGCTGAGCCGCTTGTCATGCTCTTCCCTTCTTCTTGGGAGCCTTTGAGCCGCTGCCTGAATCCATCCGGTGACGGAACATCCAGTAGTGGGTCTGAAGTCGCTGAACATATTGCTCGTCCTTGAGCACAACATCTTTGACCAGTTGGAGAATCGCCGGAGCCAATCGAGACTGAGGACTACCGAAATTGAGCACAGGGCCTCTCAGGTCTCCGATCACCTTCGGATCATCGTCCTTCATCCATTCGGCATAGAATTCCGGTCGCTCCCACCCAAACACAATGACGGCTTCCACATCTTTCCGCATGGAGGAGACGACGTAGAAGAACGCCCGGCGACAATCACATCCGGCTTCATCACAATACATCTCGAGGAGCGCATAGTGTCCGGGCGGCAGGCCTGCTGGCGACTGCTCCAGTACAGTAATCGTGCGCGTCTCTCGCTCTGCTATCTCCGGAAAGTGGTCATGAAAAAGCACAAATGGCATATTGTCCTTTCGCTACCAGTGAGCGGTGGCCCGCAGGCGACGAACACCCGCTTGGCTAAGAGCCTATGCTGGGGGCCGTCCGCTCCAGCCGCGTCCTAGGCGGCCTGTATAGTCCCCCGAGAGCCGAAGTCCTGTCGAAGGCTCATCCGGCACGGCGATCCCAGCCTGTGCCCTCCCAACCGCGGACAACGCCATTGTCTCCACACACGGGACAACGCCATGAGATGGTGCCTGGCTCACCTGTGAGGTTGGCGACGATCTCTCCGACGCACCGTACCCTGCCCGGCTTCCGCCGGCAAGGGACGTTGGTGCGGTCTGATCGCATCGCTCCGCGGCTGGTCACCCAGCCAACGATCGAGCCCAGAAAGAGCGCCAGATTGGCCGCCGGACCGGACATAGCCGGGACATTACCGCTCTCGTCCAGGTAGTGCCGCATGTCGGTGACCCAGGTGTCGGCCATCTCAGATTCCGGAAGACGAATTCAGCTCGGCCTAACGACCAAAGCTCAGTGGCGCGCCGTCTGCGGCGCTTCCGCTCTGGAGCGAAGAGCTAGCCGACAACAGCCGGCTCGCCCGAATCCTCGCCTTCGGGGAGCAGTGAGCAATCTTCGATCGAATACTCATCAAAGACGTGTTCAACCACCGCATAAGGCGGACCGACCAGCCAACTGGGGTCGTCAGTGACGTACTGCTTCTCTTGAAACGTGACATCCTGGTCATGGGAGGATTGAACCTCGACGACTTCTTGCGGTTCCAGGCAGATCGCGATGATCACGCGCGATCCGACGTCGGTGCAGCGCCAGCGCCTGCCCCCGCACCAGAACTCAACGCCGATACGAAATTGATCGTGCGTCATGTTGCGCGTTGTCCGCCGACATACCGCAGCTCAACCGCCGCGCAAGGCGGTCGGCGGCACCGGCAAGTTAGCCGTCTGACAATATCCGATCAAACTCTGCCGTCCCCTCGTCGAGCGCTCGCGCCTCGTCCTCATTTGGGCCAAGCTGGTTCATCCACTCGTCCATGAAGAGTTGTTTCCCGTACGCAAGTAGCGCTTCCTGGACCGCATCTGCCTCGGCTGGAGGCTCGTGAGCGTCGCGCAACACCTGTGCGACCACTCTCGCGATCCTCGCCACGCGCGGGATGTGCTCATGGTTGTCGATCCTAAACTCGACGAAGTGCTCGTGCTCCGCCACCAAAACGGCCTTGCCAACGACCTCGACGGCGGCGCGAAGGCTCATCATGATTGCCGATTCCTCCAGACGCCCATATGGCTAACGCCTTCATCTGCCGCTGTGAGCCCAGCGAGGAGCGGTGAAAAGTACCGGAGGGCTTTTGGCCTCCAGGAGTTCATCGGCCAGCGAATAGGGCTTCAGCTTGTTCCTGCTCACCCCCCAGTCCCGAAGAATCCAGAGCGCTCGCCTGAGAAATCACGCAGTTACGTCCCAAAGGGTGTCCGGTACCTTTCCACGGCAGTCTCTCGACATCATGGAGACCCCGGAGTTGCTTCCTCCTCGAGGCGGAAAGATCGGATGATGGACAGGAGTGGGTATTTACCATCCTCTGGCCGAGGCTTGAGGCGTTCCTGCGGATCCATCGTGAAAAGCGTGAACTCGCGATTTCCCGGTACCACTACCCTCCAGGCGCACGAAGCGCTAC
>JACPAT010000205.1 GCA_016180655.1 Candidatus Methylomirabilota bacterium
GGTGTGGCAAAGGCCTTCGAGGCAGCCGACGCACAGGTCTTCGCCGTGGGCCGCATTGTGAGCGGTCACACCCTGAAGCACATCACGGCCGCCTTGGCCACCTACCTGATCCTGCGGATGCTCCGAAAACGGCGCCCGTTGCCCTCGAAGGCTCTCTCAACGGCGAGAAGCTCAAACGGACTGGTTCGACCCTAACCCCCTGGCCCATCCCCTACCCTGACGGTCTCCGCGCGCGGTCCCCAGAGTGGCGGCCAGGCCCTGGCCCGCCGCGTCGATGCGCGCCCACAACTCGGCCTATGAGATACCGTGACCCAGGAAGTTCAGGGCTATCTTGGAGGGCTGGGACGCCGCCCAGCGTTCGATGGGGCGCGAGAGATTCATCAGGCCTCGGACTCGCCGGGCTCGTACAGCGTCTCTCGGCCCAGGCGTTCGAGGCACACTTCCGCGGTCCAGGGCAGCATCAGCGAGCCGCAGCGGCTGTCGCGGTACAGGCGCTCCAACGGCAGCGGCTTCAGGATCGAGCGCCCGCCGCAGGTTCGGATCGCCAGCCGGCAGATCTCGTTGGCGTTCTCCATGACGGTATACTGGGCCGCGTAGGCCCGCAGCCGCGCGGCCTTGGGCGGGTCCACGCGGGCGTCGGCGAGCGCCCGCAGGAACAGCGCCCGAGTCTGCTCGAGCTTGATGCACATCTCCGCCACGGCGATCTGCTTGGTGGGGGAATCGCGCCGCTTTAAGGGCATGCCCGGTACCTCGCCCAGCAGGTACTGAACAGTAAAGTCGTAGGCAGCCTGCGCGATCCCCATGTAGGTCGGCGCCAGCGTGAAGAACATGTGCGGCCAGCGGGTGGCCGCCTGGTAGTAAATGCCGCGCGGCATGAGCTGGGCCTCATGGGGGACGAAGACGTCCTGTAAGAGGAGGGTCCGGGACACGGTGCCCCGCATCCCCAGGGGATCCCACTCGCCCGTAATGGTCAGGCCCGGTACCTCGGCAGGCACCGCCAGGTAGAGCGTATCCCGGAGGCTGCGGTCGGGCTTGTCCTCCGTACAGAGGACGCCGTAGTAGTCGGCCGCGCCCGCCAGGGAAGCGAAGATCTTCTCCCCATTCAGGATCCAGCCTCCCTCTGCCTTGCGCGCCAGCGCCCCGAAGGGCGCCTTCCCTGAGGCCGCAGCGGGGTTGGCCTCGGAGAAGGGCTGGGCATATATCTTGCTGTGCTTCACGATGCGCTCGAAGTGCAGGCGGCGGTGGCGCTCGTGCTCGTCCCGCTGCTCCGCGGTCATGTCCAAGTCGTCCGCCAGCGTGCCCGTCCACAGGGTCGTGCAGACGTGCATGTTGAAGGTGAGCGCCGTGGCGGCGCAGTGGCGGCCCATCTCCGCCGCCACCAGGGCATAGGTGATGTAGTCGGCGCCCAGTCCCCCGTATCGCTCGGGGACACAGATCCCGAGCAGGCCCGATTCGCGCAGGTCGTCGTAATTTTCAAAGGGGAAGCTTGCCTCGCGATCGTAGCGCGTGGCACGCGGCGCGAATCGCTCGCGGCCGAGCCTGGCCACGAGAGCGAGCAATCCGCGCTGCCGGTCGCTAAGGGGATAGCCTTCCCCCACGATCGACGGTGGCACGTACCGCGAGGATTCGCTCTCTCCGGGGGAGGACGAGGCCCGTGGCGACATGGGGGAGCCTTCAGGATGCTACGGAGGAAGGGGCGGTCAGCCCGAAATACGCTGCCAGGAACCGCAGGACCGCCTCGTTAAATTGCCCCGGCCGTTCCATGCAGGCCAGGTGGCCCACCTCGGGCAGACACTCGTAGCGCGCAGACGGAATGCGCTCGGCCATCTTCTGCATCACCGAGGGTGGCGCCTCACGATCCAGCGCCCCCGCCACCAGGAGGGTGGGGACCCTGATCCTGGGCAGGAGGTCGCGCCGGTCGAAGTGCGTAACGGCCGCGAGGGCGGCGCGATACGTGTCGGCGGGCACCGCGGCCATGACCTCGATAGCCAGTTCGACCCCGGCCGGGTCAGCGCCCTCGCCCACGATCCCCCGCACCAGCTCCGGCGCTAGCTCCCGCATAGCCCGCCCCTCGTCGAGCGGCCGGAGACGCCGCTCCAGGAACTCTCGCTGCCAGGCACCATCTCGTTTGCCAAACGCCGGGCTGGTGGCCGAAAGGATCAGCCCCTGGATTTTCTCCGGGTAGAGGGCATACGCCTCTTGGGCCACCATGCCGCCCAGGCTGTGGCCGAGGAGGACGTTGGTCCCGGCACCGACGTGCTCGATCAACCCTTTCAACGCCCGCGCCAGCCGCTCCAGCGTGTAGGGCGCCACCGCTTCGCTCTCGCCGTAGCCCGGCATGTCCCAGGCGACGGCGCGGTACCCTCCGCGCTCCAGCGCCTCGAGTTGCCACGGCCACGCGGCCTTGCCCCCGCCCAGACCATGCAGCAGGAACACCGCCGTTTGGCCGTCGCCGCGACGGACGTACGTGGGTAGCTTCATCCCTCGAGGTCCGGCCCGGTGGCGCTCCGCCTGACTCACCTGCGACCCGGGCGGCCCGCGATCAGGCCAGCTCACCGACCAGGCGGCCTGCCTCCACGATCACGCTGCCGTCCAGGTCGATGGTGCACCCGCGGCACGGAAAATCGAAATGACCCAAGGTATACCGGCCGGCGACTTCGTTGGCTCCGGTGGAATACAGGAAGTTGCCGGCCAAGACACGCAGCTCCGTCCCGTTGAAATCGCGACGGTCGTAGAAGGTCATCGCCTCCCAGCGCCCGGCCGCGTTCAAGCCCCAGCCCACGTGCGACACGGCGTAGGCCTCCCGATCCCCCCAGGCGGCGAAGTAGCTCCGCAGCATCTCCGCGTCGAGGCCCTGGCCCTCGATGCGGACGACGTAATCGTTCTCGATGATGAGCGTCACCGGCTCGCGGACGTAGCGCTTGAAGGTGAGGTTCGCATCGCCCGACGCCAGAACGAGCCTCCCATTGACGCTGTTGGCGGCGGGGAAGGCCGCGCAGAGGCCACCGGGCCAGTGCGTGACCGTGCCGGGCCGCGAGGTATACCCCCAGTTACCGACGAGGCGGGCGCCGCTCAGGTGGACGGTGAGGGCAGTGCCCACCGAAGAGGTCACCCGCATCTCGCGCGCCGCCTTCAGCATGCGGACCCCGGCACGCACCCTGGGTTCGAGCTTTTCGTCGGGCACAAGGCGCTCCAGGATCTCGGGGTGCTCGTTGGAGATCATCAGCAACCGCGCCCCTCCCGCCAAGATGCTCGGCAGCTCCGGCGAGTGTAGGAGCCCCTCCACCGTGACATCCACCACCAGCACCGAGGCCGCCAGGGCGCTGATTACGGGCTCGAGCTGCCCCACGGCAGCACTGGCGCCGCTGGAGCGCACCGGCGCTGGCGCCAACAGCCGGGGGCTTGGCAGGACAACGTGAAAAGGACGGCAGCCAAGCCTGAGGAGGGCGAGCTCTGAAAGCTCGACATGGACGCGCCGGGACTGCGTTTCCGAGAGGATCGCGACCACCTCACCATCCCCGACCCCGCACTTGGCGAACACGTCGGCGAAGCAGTCGATCCATTTGCCCTCGATCCGTTCGCGGGCCAGACGCCGGTGTCAAGGGTCAATCCCGAGCGTCGGCTGCACGCATCAGGGGGCGGGTGGTCCGGCCCCCGCCTGTCGAGGCCAGCCCAACTCGCATTCTACGGGTTTGCCCTCGCTGCCCAGCGCCCTTCGCAATATCCGTGATAACCGGGTCCCTCATTACGTCCCTCATCACCGGCGACCTATCTGATCCTGCGAATGCTTAAGAACCGGCTTCCCCTGCCCCAAAGGCGCCCTAAGTCACGAGAAACGCAATCGGGTGGATTCGCCCTAGGCTCGAATCCCAAACACCTGCCCCCTGTCCCGTGGCCTCTGTCCCCCGTCACCTGTCCCCAATCCTTTGATGACTGATCACTGACGCCTGAGAGCTTCATCATGACCGCCCCTTGACTTCCAATCAGGCTTCGGAAAGAATGCCACTCGGTGGGGGACATTGCTCTGATGCCCTCCGGCTTTCGCATCCATAGATGGCTTCATGGAAGCCGAGTCCCAACGAGGAGCCATAGGGAGATGATCTAATGCAGAGCTTCACGGCGGTTTACCAGCAGCGGGGTAAGTGGTGGGTCGGATACGTCGAGGAGCTCCCCGGTGCCAATACTCAGGGACGAACCCTGGGTCAGGCGCGAGAGAACCTGAAAGAGGCCGTTCGCTTGATCCTTGACACGAACAGAGAATTGGTCCGGAAGGGAACCAAGGGAAAACGCATTATCCGGGAAGAGTTGACGCTGGCGTCCTAATGAAACGCCGCGCCCTGCTGAAACACCTCGTAGAGCACGAATGTCAATTGGTGCGGGAGGGAAAGAAGCACTCGGTCTACTGGAATCCAACCACCAGGAAGACTTCCACTGTGCCAAGGCATACAGAGATAGATGATTGGCTGCTACGCAAGATCTGCAAAGATCTCGACATACCCAACCCGTAGGTCCAACGGAGTTAGACTGAGTGGCGCCCATGGGGTCGATGTCGGTGACCCTGTCTAGCAACCCGTAACCGACACCCGGGCCGCTCCTCTGGGCCCTGCCCTGCTCCTCTCTTGAGGGGGGAGCGCCTCGACGGCAGCAGCACGACTTACGTCCGCGTCTTGGATTCCCCCTCGCCCCTCCGCCCCAGGTAGGCCCGCCGCACCCGCTCGTCCGCCAAGAGGTCCCGCGCCGGACCCTGCAGGACGATCCGTCCACCCTCCATGACGTAGCCATGATCCGCGATCCGGAGCGCCGCCCGGGCGTTCTGCTCCACCAAGAGGGGCGTCGTTCCCCGGCCCGGGAGCTGCTGGATCGTGCGGAGGATCTCGCGGACTAGGAGCGGGGCCAGGCCCACGGACGGCTCGTCCAGGAGCATCAGACGCGGGCGGGCCATGAGGACACGGCCGATGGCCAGCATCTGTTGCTCGCCGCCGGACAGCGTCCCGGCCAACTGCCGCTGCCGCCGCTCCAGGATGGGAAACAACTGGAAGATGCGTTGAATGTCCGCCTCGACCTCGCCGCGCCGCGACCGGCGATAGAGGCGATAAGCTCCGAGCAAGAGATTGTCCCGCACGCTCAGGCCGGCGAAGTTCTGCCGTCCCTCCGGCACGTGGCAGATGCCGAGGCGTACGACCGCCTCGGCGGGTTGCCCGGCGATGTCACGTCCCTCGAACTGGATGCGCCCCTCACGGACGGGGAGCAGCCCCGAGACGGCCCGCAGCAACGTGGTCTTGCCGGCGCCGTTTCCCCCGATCAGGCAGGCGATGCTCCCCTCCTTGACGCTGAGGCTCACGCCCTTGAGCGCCTCGATGGCCCCGTACGCCACGTGCAGGTCGGTGATCTCAAGCATCGTCCAGGTCCGCCCCCAGGTAGGCATCAACGACGCTGGAATCGCTCTGGATGGCGGCAGGAGATCCCTGCGCCAGGACCTCGCCGTAATTCAGGACCAGCACCGTATCCGACACCCGCATGACCAGGTCCATGTGGTGCTCCACCAGGACCACGGTGATCCCGCGATCCCGGATGGTGAAGATGAGGTCCCCCAGTCGCGCCGTCTCGGTCTGGTTCAGCCCCGCCGCCGGCTCATCCAGAAGAAGGATGTTGGGCTCCGTGGCCAGGGCCCGGGCGATCTCCAGCAGGCGCTGCTGGCCGAAGGGGAGGCTGCCGGCCGGGTCGTCCCGGCGCTCGGCGAGGCCCAGGAGTTCCAGGTGGCGGAGCGCCGCCTCCTCGATCGCCTGCTCCTCCTGCCATGCCCGGCGCAGGCGCAGGGCCGCCGTCAGCATCCCGCAGCGGCTCTTCAGGTGACGGCCCACCATGACATTCTCCAGCACTGTCATGTTCCCGAAGATCTGCAGGTTCTGGAAGGTTCGGGCCATCCCCAGGGCGGCCCGGTCGCAGGGTCGCTTCCCGTTGAGCCGCTCCCCGCGAAAGCGAATCTCGCCCCGGTCCAGCGACAGCAGGCCGCTGATCAGGTTGAGCATCGTGGTCTTGCCGGCGCCGTTGGGTCCGATGACCGCGTAAATCTCCCCCGGCCGAACCGCCAGATCCACATTGCTGACGGCCACCACGCCCCCGAAGGCCTTCCGGATGTTCCGGGTCTCCAGTACCGGTATGCTGCCGGGCATGCCTCAGCCTTTCGCCGCCCCGACCCGCGCCCGCCGCACCCTCCGCAGGAGATCGGCCGTCCCCGCCACCAACCCTTCGGGCATGAAGATCATGATCGCCATCAGCAGGATGCCGTAGGCGATCACCTCGTGCTCGCCCGAAGCGTAGCTCAGCAGGTGCGGCATGATCCGTCGGATCGCCTCGGTCAAGAGGGTGATGGCAGCCGCGCCAAAGGGCGCACCCCATATGCTGGCCAGGCCGCCCACCGCGGCCATCACCACGAACTCCACCGAGGCGATGAACCCGAAGGGAGACGGGCTCACCAGGGTCAGGTGATGGGCGTACAGGCTCCCGGCGAGGCTGGCAAAGATCGCGCTCAGGACAAAGACCTGGAGCTTGTACTTCGTCGTATCCACGCCCAGGGTCTCGGCGGCGATCTCGCTCCCGTGGATGGACCGGAGGGCCCGCCCCACGCGGGAGCGAATCACGTTCCGGGCGATGGCCAGGACGGCAACCACGGCGATCAGGACGAGGTAGTACCGCTTGACGTCGTTATCGAAGACCAGGCCGGCGATCCGCATGGGCGGGACGCCCGGCAATCCGGACGGGCCGCCGGTGAAGTCCTTGAACTCGACGAAGGCCAGGTACACGATGATCCCGAACGCCAGGGTGGCCATGGCCAGGTAGTGGCCACGCAACTTGAGGATGGGGATTCCCATGACGTAGGCGATGGCGCCAGTGATGACGAGCCCGGCCAGCAGGGCGGGCAGCGGGGACACCCCGAACTTCGTCGTGAGCAAGCCCGAGGCGTAGGCACCCAGGCCATAGAAGGCCGCCTGCCCGAGGGAGATCTGGCCGGCATAGCCCGTCAGCAGGCACAGCCCGACGGTCACGATGGCATGGATGCCGATGAAGATCAGGATGTCCAGATGCGAGGGAATTCGATCCAGGAGAGGGAACAGGGCCAGGACCAGAAATAGCCCGCCAACCCCCATGCTGCGGCCCCCGAGGATGCGTCCGCCCATCACAGCCCCACCCCCGTGGCGCCCCCCCGGCCGAAGATGCCCTGGGGCCGGATGAAGAGGATCAAGAACAGGACCACGAACGCGATAACCTCTTTGAAGGCCGCTCGGAAGATCCCGGCGCCCAGCGCCTCCAGGACGCCGAGAAGCAGTGCCCCCACCACGGCGCCGGGCGCGCTGACCATCCCGCCCATGATGGCCGCCACGAACCCCCGGAGCCCGAGGTAGAGCCCCATGTCGTAGCTGACCAAGGTCATGGGGGCGATGACGATGCCGCCCACCGCACCCAGCCCCGCCGACAGCGCAAAGGATAAGAGCGACATCCGATCCGGACGAATGCCGCTCAGGCGCGCGGACACCCGGTTGATGGCGCAGGCCCGCACGGCCTTCCCAAGGTAGGTACGCGCAAAGAAGAACGAGAGCAGGGCCAGGATGACGGCCGTCGTTCCCATGATCCACACCGCCTGGCGCGTCAGCACCGCACCGGCCAGGATGAGCGGGGGTCCCGAGGTGAAGGCCGGCAGTGGATAGGGATCGGTCCCCCAGATCAAGAGCCCAATCCCCCGCAGGACGATGTCCGCGCCGATGGTGATGATGATCAGCGTGACGGGTGACGCGCGCCGTGCCGGGTGGATGGCGATGCGCTC
>JACPAT010000206.1 GCA_016180655.1 Candidatus Methylomirabilota bacterium
GCGGGGGTGGGTCCGGCGATCATCATCCCCGGACGGGCCCGCGCGGCCAAGAAGACGCTCAGGATTCTTCAGTGGGTGCACTTCGTGCCGCCGTATGACGAGTGGTTCAACAAGAAGTACACCAAGGAATGGGGCGACAAGAACGACACGGAAGTCACCGTGGACAACATCGGCATCGCCGGCATCAGCGCCCGCGCGGCGTCCGAGGTCTCTGCCCAGAAGGGCCACGACCTGTTCCTGTTCAACTGGCCGCCACCGACCTACGAGGAGCAGGTGGTGGACATGAAGGACGTGTACGAGGAGGTCCAGCGCAAGCACGGGAAGCCGATTGACCTGGGCGTCAAGAGCACCTACAACCCCAAGACCAAGAAGTATTTCGGGTTCTCGCCGTCCTTCACGCCGGATCCCGTCAACTACCGGCAGGACCTCTTCTCGGCCGTGGGGATGCCCAATGGCCCCGCGTCGTGGGACGATGTCCGGGCCGGCGGGAAGAAGATCAAGCAGCAATTCAACAACCCGGTGGGCGTCGGCCTGGCCCAGGAGATCGACACGGCCATGGCCATGCGCACCATCATGTACTCCTTCGGGGCCCACGAGCAGGATGCGAACGGCAACCTGATCCTCAACTCCAAGGAGACGCTGGAGGCGGTGAAGTTCGTCAAGGCCCTGTACCAGGAGACCATGACCCCCGAGGTCTTCAGCTGGGATGCCTCGTCCAACAACCGGGCCATGATCGCCGGGCAGATCTCCGTGGCCCTCAACGCCATCTCCATCACGCGCACGGCCGAAAAAGAAAACCCGGAGATGTCGAAGAAGATCCAGCTCACCAAGGCCCTGAGGGGTCCGGTGCGGGCCATCGGGCTGGAGCACGTGATGGACGTGTACGTCATCTGGAAATTCGCCGAGAACATCGAGGGGGCCAAGAAGTTCCTGATTGACTACACCACGAATTTCCGGCAGGCGTTCTTGGCCGGCGAGTTCTACGACTTCCCCTGCTTCCCCCGGACGGTTCCCGATCTGAAGACCCTGATCGCCAAGGACTCCAAGGCCCATCCGGCCGACAAGTACAAGGTCCTGGAGGACGTCCTGGAGTGGGCGACCAACGTGGGCTACCCCGGCTACTCCAATGCCGCCATTGACGAGATCTTCAACACCTGGGTGCTGAACGTGATGTTCGCCAAGGCGGCCTCCGGCGCGGCCACCCCGGAGGAGGCCATCAAGGAAGCGGATGTCGCCTGCAAGCGCGTCTTCGCCAAGTGGAAGGCGAAGGGACTCGTGTAGGCCGAGGGGGGGTTGGCTGCGCTGGGGTGCGGCACGGCCGTCCATCGCCGTGGAACTGCTGAACGAAGGAGGCCCCGACTGGCGGGGCCTCCTTCGCTGTTGAGTGGACCCAGCATGGTGGGGGGGGCGGGCCGTCTCCACCGGAACGGATGGCGTATGGCGACAGTAGAGGCCAGAGACATTCGGAAGAGCTTCGGGACCGTCCGGGCCGTGGACGGGGTGGACCTTTCCACCAAGGAGGGGGAATTCCTCGTCCTCTTGGGGTCGTCCGGGTGCGGCAAGACGACCCTCCTCCGCATGATCGCGGGACTGGAGAAGCCCACGTCGGGGGACGTGCTCATCGGCGGGCAGGTGGTGAACGATCTGCCTCCCCGGGCCCGGAAGATCGCCATGGTCTTCCAGAGCTACGCTCTGTACCCCCACATGACGGTCTTCAAGAATATCGCCTTCCCCTTGAAGGCCCAGGGGATGAGAGCGGATGCGGTACGCCAGAGGGTCGAATGGGCCGCGGCGCTGTTCGGGATCGAGCTTTTGCTGCACCGCAAGCCCCGGCAACTGTCCGGGGGCGAGCGGCAGCGGGTGGCCCTGGCCCGGGCCGTGGTGAGGGAGCCGGCCGTCTTCCTGTTGGACGAGCCGCTGTCCAACCTGGATGCGAAGCTGCGGGCCTCCGCCCGGGATGAGCTGCAGCAGTTCCAGCGGCGGATCGGGACCACGACCATCTACGTGACCCACGACCAGGTGGAGGCCATGGGCCTGGGGGACCGCATCGCCGTCATGCAGCACGGCAGGGTGCGGCAGATCGGGACCCCCATGGAGGTCTACGACGAGCCGGCCGATACCTTCGTGGCCGCCTTCCTGGGGTCACCCCCCATGAACCTGATCGAGGGGAAAGACTGCCTGGTGGGGTTTCGCCCCGAGCACTTCCTGCCCAAGGAGGCCTTCCCCATGACGGAGGCGGCCAGCGTGCCGTTCCGGGTGACCCGGCTGGAATACCTCGGGGCGGACCGCCTGCTGTACGGGGTTCTGGAGCGCCCGTTCCCGGAGCAGAAGGTCATCGCCAAGCTCCCGTCCACGGTGACGACGTCCATCCGCCAGGGGGAGACCCACGAGTTTGTCGTGAAGGAGAAGGACCTGAAGTTCTTCGACCGGGACACCGGATCGCGAAGTGCCCCTCGACCGCTGTCAACCCAGTTCGCCTGACCGAGGAGTCCCTGCGCTCACCTGCGCCGGGAGAGCAAGGCACGTTTTACAAAATCCGTGACTGACGTATGATGGCGGGGCGCCGCTGGCCCCGTCGGGAGGGGGAGCTGCATGGAGGCCGTCAAGGGAGAAGCCAGAGTGCTCCTGGGAGCACCCGCAACCCGGTTCTCCTACATCCGGGACCGGGAAGAGTGGCTGGGACCGCTCATGCTCGGCCCGGCCATCCTCTACATCGTGCTGGTGGTGGGCTTCCCCTTCTTCCTGGCTCTCTATTACAGCGTCAGCGACATCACGCTGGGCAGCCGGAGCCTGGGCTTCGTCGGCCTGAAGAATTTCACCGGCGTCATCGGGACCACGAAGTTCCAGACGGCGCTCAAGAACACCTTCGTCTTCGCCATCCTCTCTCAGCTCTTGGTGCTGGTGTTGGGGAACGTGTTGGCCCTGGCCCTCCAGAAGGACTTCCGGGGCAAGTGGCTGGTCCGCCTCCTGATCCTGCTCCCCTGGGTGGCGCCCATCTCGCTGGGGACGATCGGCTGGCTGTGGATCGTGGACTCGATCTACAGCGTGATCAACTGGATGCTGCGGGCCGTGGGCATCTTCGGTCCCACGTTCTGGCCCATCTGGTTGGGGGTGCCGCACCTGGCCATGGGCACGGTCATCGCGGTCCACGTCTGGCGGCTGCTCCCGCTGGCCACCGTGATCCTCCTGGCGGGGCTCAGCTCCATCCCCAAGGACATCCATGACGCCGCCCAGGTAGACGGGGCCAGCTTCTGGCGGCACTATTTCCAGGTGACCCTCCCCCTCCTGCTGCCGGTTGCGGTCGTGGCGCTCCTCTTCGGCCTGGTGTTCGCCTTCACGGACATGACCGTGATCTACGTCCTCACGCGCGGCGGGCCGTATGACACGACCCAGGTGCTGGCCAGCCTGGCCTTCTTCACGGGCGTCGCGGGAGGGGACCTGGCGGAAGGGGCCGCCATCTCCCTCTTCCTGTTCCCGCTGCTCCTGGCCGCGGCCATCGGGTTCCTCCGCATCGCCCGGCGGTCGGAGGTGGTGTGACATGGCGACCCTGTATCGGGTGAAGCGGTGGCTGGCGGACGGGGCCCATTTCGGGATCGTGGCCGCCTTTACCATCTTCGCTGCCTTCCCCTTCTACTGGATGCTGATCACGACCTTCAAGCGAACGACGGACCTCATGAATCGCACGCACAACCCCTTCCTCTTCCACGAGCCGCCGACCCTGGAGCACCTGCGCGTGCTGTTCTACGACACCCTGTACGGGCGGTGGCTGGCGAACACCGCGTTGGTGGGGGTGCTGGTGGTCGTGATCACCCTGGTCCTGGCCGTGCCGGCGGGATACGCCCTGGCCCGGCTGACGGGCCGGTGGGGCGAACAACTCGGCATCGGGATCTTCCTCACGTACCTGGTTCCGCCCACCTTGCTGTTCATCCCCCTCTCCCGGGTCGTGGTGGGACTCGGCCTGCAGGACTCCCTCTGGTCCCTGGTGCTGGTGTACCCCTCCTTCACCGTGCCCTTCTCCACCTGGCTCCTCATGGGGTTCTTCAAGGCCATCCCCAGCGACCTGGAGGACGCGGCCATGATCGACGGCTACAGCCGCCTGGGGGCCTTCGCCAAGATCGTGATGCCCATCTCCATCGCCGGGATCCTCACGGTGGTGATCTTCTCCTTCACCCTGGTGATGCAGGAGTTCGTCTACGCCCTGACCTTCATCTCGCCCGTCTCGCAGTACACGGTGAGCGTGGGGGTGCCGACGTTCCTGGTGCACGGGGATGTGTATTTCTGGGGCTCGCTGATGGCCGGCTGCTTCATCGCCAGCGTCCCCATTGCCGTCGTGTACAACTTCTTCGTTGACCGGTTCATCGCCGGGTTCACGGTCGGGGCGGTGAAGTGACCACCGTGCGGCGAGGTCGCCCTCCTGGCAATGCACTTGTCAGAGATTGAGGAAGAGGCGGGCCAAGTACTCGACCTGCTGACGGCGTTGCGTGCCCACGCCCATCGGGGTGACGTCGGTGCGACGCAGGAATCCCTGGCAGAATTGAGCATCGCCCTGGAACACCTCGTCGAACACGCGGGCCAAGCGTTGCCCGAGGTCCAGAAAAGGTTGGAGATCGACCCGGAGTAATCAGGGTGCCGCTTGAGGCTCGGGTGGCACCATGCGGGCTCCGTGGACCCAACGATACCCCCTTCCCGGTCCGCAGCGGGGCCCCCCGGTGGCCTGGACCAGGCGCGCGCGACTCCCCGGCCCTCTCCAAGCCGGTGTTCCTTGCTGAGTTCGGGAGGGGACCGTGATGGCGGCTAGCGACGACACGTCGACCTGGGACATCGGCGTCCCGCCGGCGCGAGCAACTGTGTGCGGCCCTTCGGATGACGATGTGATCCGAGGGGCCGTTGTTTTTTCCCGCGACCGCGACCTCTGTCCAGCGTCGCCCGGTGGTAGTCAAGCTCGCGGGCCGGTGGCACAGGAGCAACATCGAGGAGGGTCGGGATTATGAGAAAGCCACTAAAGCCGCCCCTTCCCTACACTGAAGTCCGCGTATTCCAGGATAGGGGCCAGTGGGGCTGGAGATTCGGGACTTGATCAGGCCGCGGGCGGGGGGACCAGTCTGGTCTGCTCGGTGGCGAACAAATCCCCTCTTGACGGATTCGGTGGTGCGTTCGATATTAGAGTGAAAATCAGCTGTTTTACCTGTTGTTTGCGGTGTCGCATTCCTGACCTTCTCCCTCCGGATTCCGGCGTCACCCCCTACAGGTGGCGTTTCGATAATTCCCCTTCCATTTCACGATCGTCAAAGCAGTGAGCAGGCAGACGTCCCTCGTGCGGGCAATCGCCCCATAACCTTT
>JACPAT010000124.1 GCA_016180655.1 Candidatus Methylomirabilota bacterium
TCCCCTGTTGAATCCCTCAACGCCGGCCTCTCCGGCCCATTTCGCCGATCGCCTCTCTCCGCCCCGCTGAACCCCCGGAATTCACGAGGCTTCCCGCCACCGCGGCACACCCGGCCGACATGGCACCCGCCTTGATACAGGGAAGGGTGGAACCCATCGCCAGGAGGGTGCCGGTATGCGGCGGGCCACGGAGATCCAGCCTGAAGGCTTTCGGGACCTGCGAATGCATCTCCTGGAAGCCCGGGGGGTGCGCTGCCCCTTCTTCGAAGAGGTCGTGGTGGCCTTCTGCCGGGCCTACCCCGTGAAGAAGATGGTCCCCAGCGATCGCCTCCAGGCCAACTGCATCTGCACCCGCGAGGGATTCGACGATTGCCCGCTGTTTCGCGAGGTCATGGCCAGACTGGAGGGTGCCAGGACCTCCACCGAGGAGCCCGGCGGGCAGGGCGCGGGAGGCACAGGTTCCTCGGCACCCTGACAGCATCCACGAAGAGCGAAGCGAAGGGGGTGTGAACCATGGTTGCCATCTTGGTCGTGTTCACCATCATCCTGTTCGTGGGAGCGGACCTGGTGGTCCAGTGGGTCCGGCAACGCCGGGCCCGGACGGTGCTGGTGGCTCAGGCGAGCAGGGGCAGCGCGGCCGACCTCTTGCTGCCCACCCTCCAGCCGGAGCGCTTCAGCCTCCCGGGCGGCCTCTTCTTCCACCGGGGTCACACCTGGGTGAACCTGCTCTTCTCGGGGCAGGTCAAGGTGGGCGTGGATGACTTCCTCCAGAGGTTGCTCGGCCACGTGGACGCGATCACGCTGCCGCCCATCGGCGTCGAGGTGAAGCAGGGGCAGCCCTTCGTGGCCATCCGCCAGGGCGGGCGAACCGCGACGCTCCCGGCCCCGGTGGACGGGGTCGTGTGCGCCGTCAACGGCGAGTTGGCCAAGGCACCGGGCCTGCTCAAGCGCGATCCGTACACCCGGGGCTGGCTGGTGGCCCTGCGGCCGACCAACCTGGCCGCCAACCTCCCGCAGCTCAGGGTGGGCGAGAATGCCCTGGTCTGGCTCAAGGCGGAGTTGGCCCGGCTGCAGGAGTTCCTGCACATCACCCTGACCATCAAGCGGGATGCGCTGGTGGGGGCCACGGCTGCGGACGGGGGTCTCTTGGCCGACGGCCTCCTGGAGCATCTGGACGACGAGACCTGGGCGGAGTTCCAGGCGAGGTTCCTCCGCGCCTGAGCCGGGTGACGCGTCGAGGTCTGGAGTGAACGTGCCCCCGCCCCGTAGGGGGATCATCGGAGGAGGAAACCGTGAGACAGGGATGGAGAACAGGCGCAGCCTGGCTGGCGGGAGCGATCCTCGCCCTCGGCGGCCAAGCGGCGGCTCAGCAGCTCCGGCTGCCGCCGGATTTGGCCTACGCCAAGGCCGAGGGGAGCCCCGGCAATGTGATCTTCAGCCACCAGTTCCACGTGCCGGTGTCGGAGAAGTGCACGGCCTGCCACGTCACGCTCTTCCGCATGCTGACACCCACGCGGACCGTGACGCATGTGGAGATGGAGGCGGGCAGGTCCTGTGGCGCGTGCCACAACGACCGGATGGCCTTCGGTCCCACGGATGCGGCCGGCTGCGGCCGGTGCCACGTGGGGGAGGGGAGATCGAGCCGCGAGCCGGGTACAGGCGCAAACGCGCGGGTGGCCGCGAGCCACGAAACCCCGGCCCCACACTAGTGAGCGGAGGTCGTCATGAAGGGCGCCATCCTCTTCGATAGCACGAAGTGCATCGGCTGCGAGGCCTGCGTGGCGGCCTGTAAGGAGAAGCACGATCTGCCGGCGGCCATCGATCCCAAGCTGACGGCCTACACGTGGACGGTGGTGGAGCAGCGGAACAAGGCCTTCGTCCGCCGCCTGTGCATGCACTGCGAATCGCCCACCTGCGTCTCGGTCTGCCCGGTGGAAGCGTTTCGTAAGGAGCCCAGCGGCCCCGTGGTCTACGACGCCAGCCGGTGCATCGGCTGCCGGTACTGCATCATGGCCTGCCCCTTCGACGTGCCAAAGTACCAGTGGGACCGGACGACCCCCATCGTCCAGAAGTGCAACATGTGCGCCGACCGGATCGCCGTCGGCAAGGAGCCGGCCTGCGCCGCCGTCTGCCCGACCGGCGCCACCATCTTCGGCGACCGCGACCAGTTGATCGGGGAGGCCCGCGTGCGCCTGAAGGCCGCGCCCACGACCTACGTTCCGCACATCTACGGCCTGGAGGAGGTCGGGGGCACCTCGGTCCTGATGCTCTCCAGCGTTCCCTTCCCCAGCCTGGGCATCCGGCCCGACCTGCCCGTCACGCCGCTTCCCACCTTGACGTGGAAGGCCCTCTCCAAGGTGCCGGACGTCGTGGTGGTCGGGGGGGCGCTTTTGTACGGCATCTGGTGGATCACCAATCGGCGGATCCGGGTCCAGGAGGCGTTGGCGCAGGAGGCGGCCAAAAAGGGCTGACAGGAAGAGCCGCGAGCCGAGAACCGCGAGCCGAGACGTAGGGGGACCGGCAGCGGGGAATGACGATGAGAAAGGATGCGGAGGCGATGAACGACACGCGATGGCCTGAGATCACCTTCTGGCGACTGGTCTTCCTGGTGCTGGCGGCAACCGGGACCGTGGTAGCAATCCTGCGGTACAGCCGGGGCCTGGGGGCGACTACCAACCTCAGCGACCAGTTCCCCTGGGGGTTGTGGATCGGCTTCGACGTGCTGACAGGGGTGGGGCTCGCAGCGGGGGGCTTCACGATTACCGCGGTCGTCCACCTCTTCAACCTCAAGCGTTTCACCCCGATCGTCCGGCCGACGGTGCTCACCGCGTTCCTTGGGTATGTGTTCGTCATCCTGGCGCTTCTCTTCGACCTGGGACAGCCGCATCGGATCTGGCACGCCATCGTGATGTGGAACCCGCGCTCGGTGATGTTCGAGGTGGCCTGGTGCGTGATGCTCTACACCACCGTCCTGGCCCTGGAGTTCTCGCCCATCGTCTTCGAGCGTCTCAACCTGGAGCGTCCCCGGCGGATCGTGCGGGCCATCAGCGTGCCGCTGGTGATCGTGGGCGTCATCCTGTCCACGCTCCACCAGTCGTCCCTGGGGTCGCTGTACCTGATCGTTCCGATGAAGCTGCACCCGCTCTGGTACTCGCCCCTCCTGCCGGTCTTCTTCTTCGTGTCGGCCATGGCCGCCGGCCTGGCCATGGTGATCGTGGAGTCCTCCCTGTGCCAGCGGGCCTTCAACCACCACCTGGAGATGGACCTGCTGGAGCCCCTGGGGCGGGCCATGGTGGTGGTCCTCAGTGTCTACGGGATCCTGCGGGTGCAGGACCTGGCGCGGCGTGGGGCGCTCCTCGGACTCCGCCGGCCCGGCTATGAAGGCTCCATGTTCCTGCTGGAGATGGGACTGGGGGTGCTCTTGCCGATCATTCTGCTGGCGATCCCGCGGGTGCGGGCAAGGCAGCCGGGGCTGGTCACGGGCGCCTTCCTGGCCATCCTGGGCTTCGTGATGCACCGGCTGAACGTGAGCGTCACCGGCATGGAGCGGGCCGCGGGGGTCGCCTACTTCCCGTCGTGGATGGAGATCGCCCTCTCGCTTGCCCTCGTCGCCGCGGGATTCGCGGTGTTCGGTCTGGCCGTCCGGTATCTGCCCATTTTCCCGGAGGCACCGCACAGGGCCTCGGGGGTCGAGGCCCCTGCGTGGCTTCTGGCGAGGTCCGCCTCGATGGTCGCCGGCGGGAGTCCAGAGCCCCTCAGCCCGCCTTCGGCCCCGGCCGGAGTAAAGTAGGGGGCCGGATCCGCAGCCGGCGCCAGACCCCCGATGTGCCTCCCCCCAGCGCTGCCGGCATCTCCGCGAACCGGAGAGCCGGCAGCGTCCCTCCGCTCTCCCGCGGGGATCGGCACCTCGGGGTGGGAGTCGTGATTTGCCCCGATTCGTTGGTGTCGCCGGGGCGCACCCCATCCACGCTCGGCGCTGGGATGCTCACCTGGCGCCGGGCGCACGGGATTGGTCTTTCGAATCGACCGGACGCGCACAAGTGCCTTGACAAACACGCCGCCCTGCGAGACCGTTGGAGGCATGACCTGGCTTGGAGAGCTATCGCGTCGCGTGATGGGGAATGCAAAACTGACGACCGACAACTGAGAACCAGACAATGCTCGGTTTTCGGTTGTCCGTTTTCAGCTCTCAACCCGGCCAAGCCGGAACCAAACAGGACATGGGTACAAGAAATATCAAATGTCGAACAGCGAATCATGAATTTCGAACGATCACCATTGCGGACGCGGCTTCCCCGCGGCGTTCGTCATTCGAGATTCCTTGTTCGATATTCGACATTATCGGTCGTGGGGAAGGAGGCTGGGAATGCGCCTGGTGACTATCGAGCTTCAGGAGAGGACCCGTCTGGGGGCGGAACAGGACGGGCAGGTGGTGGACCTGAACCGCGGGTATGCGCTGCTGCTGGCGACGAGGGGGGCCGTGGACTTCCAGGCGCGCGCCGACCGGGAGCTGCCGGCGGATATGCGGGGGTTCCTGGATCTGTGGGACCACAGTCTGCCCCTGGCGAAGGAGGTCCTGGCCTTTGCGCGGACTGTGCGAGGCACCGGGGGCCCCCTCGCCCAGGTTATGATCCAGCCACTGCCATCCGTCCGGCTGCGGGCGCCCATCCTGAATCCCCGCAAGATCATCTGCCTGGGCCTGAACTATCGCGATCACGCCCAGGAAACCAAGGCGGAGATCCCGACCGACCCCATCCTGTTTTCCAAGTATCCCACGGCCATCATCGGACCGGGGGACCCGATCCTCCTCCCGGCGGTGTCGAAAGAGGTGGACTACGAGGCCGAACTGGCCTTCATCATCGCCCGCCCGGGCCGCCACATTTCGAAAGCGCAGGCCCTGGACCACGTGGCCGGCTATACCGTCTTCCACGATGTGAGCGCCCGGGACTACCAGATCCGGAAGCCGGGCGGGCAGTGGATGTCCGGCAAGACCTTCGATACCTTCGCCCCCATGGGCCCCGCGCTGGTCACGCAGGAGGATATCCCGGACCCGCACGTCCTGGATATCAGGTGCACGGTGAGTGGCGAGGTCTTGCAGTCCTCGAATACCAAGCACCTGATCTTCTCCATCCCGGATATCGTTGCCTACTGCTCCCACATCTTCACACTGGAGCCCGGGGATGTCGTCGCCACCGGGACCCCCGGCGGCGTCGGTTTTGCCCGCAAGCCACCCCGATTCCTGCGGGACGGTGACGTGGCGGTGCTGGAGATCCAGGGGATCGGTGCCTTGCGCAACCCGGTGCGCCACGAGGGTCGCTGAGCCGACGGAACCCTCGGCCGGCACGGGGACACGGAGCCAGGGGCTTTCTGGGACGGGTCGTGGGGTTTCCCTTGACGTGCGGCGGCGACGGCCTATCTTCTTGGTCGAGGGGTCGTCACGTCCGATGCCGTGAGGAAAGGAGGTGATGGGTTCTACGGCGGGACGAGGGGAGGTGAGGAACATGCATGGTATCCCCGCGAAATGTCAGGATTGCGGGCAGATTCTGGCGTACGACGGGTCGAGATGGATCTACTACTGCCCGAACTGTGAGGCGGCCAAACCGGAAACCACAAAAGTCGAGGAGATGAAGAAGGCTGCGTGACCATGACAACCGAATCGGCTCCATGAGGCAGGCATCGGCTCCCGCTGGTGCCTGCCGATTTTTTCGCCGGATGGGCTCTGGTGCCGGGCCGCGGATCGGAGGTCGAGGAGGGTCAGGGCTTCACGAGGATCCGGTGGGCGCGTGGAAGAAGGGCACGCACCGGACAACAGGGTGCAACGAGGAGGACAGGACCCATCATGGGTTGTCCTGGGAAGCTGTAGGTGGAGAGGCCGAGGAAATCCGAAAGTTGCGGACGCCAGCGCCCCTCCTGATAGTACATGAGGAACGAGCGGACGATGGGCCGGGTGGTATTCGTTTGGGGATCCTCCAAACCAATTCGCGCAACCACCAGGGCGGTCTGGGGGGAGGTCACCGAGATCCTCAGATCCTCGACCTGCCTGCCCGCCGCCGGCCTGGTACTCCCCTTCTCCATCAGAGTGGCGAAATCATTCTGGGTGAGGGGAAAGCGGCTCTCGCCGGTGGAGACCTCCCACAGGTGCCAGAATTCCCGGTAGGCCCACATCTCCATCGCCCCCCGGAAGGCGGCCTCCACGTGCTGCGGGATCGCGTCCGCTGGCGACTCTGCGGACGATTCAACCGTCGGCCACATCAGACTGAGGCACAACGCGAGAGTCGCGGTGCCGGTCCTTCCCATTGCCGCGCCGCCTTTCCGATCCTTCGACCCACCAGGCCTCACCCGCGGCCAGGCGAGCGGGGGGCCATGGCCCGATTGACTCGGACAGTATAGCAGGACGCAGCGGGCCACACAACGCCTCGACGCCGCAGGCGATTTCCCGTTGACAATGGGTGAGCCCATTCGGTAGAGTGCGCCCGGTGTCGCCCTTTCCGGGCACGCAGACACCGGCCCGGAATCGCTCCAATCCAGTCGCCGCTGGGAGCCGGTCCTTCCCTGCCGGGGCAACGACGATGGCTCGGGGGCCGCGGCCGGGTCCTCCCGAGGGAGACCCTCGGGATCCGCAGGGGAGGTCCGGCGACGATCCTTCCGCTGGGTGCCCCAGGGTATCGGGACAGGAGAGGCATGGGCACTGATTACTCCGCGAAGCGTCGATACGCGCGCCTCACCTTCAAGGAGCCGGTGACCGGTGACGTCACGTCGAGCCACGACGTTCACATCCTGGACCTGAGCCTGGGTGGCGCGCGCGTGGAGCACACGATCATCCTCCGCCCCGGAAGCAGTTGCTACCTCCGCCTGCCGCTCAAGGAGCAAGTGGTGACGGTCATGGGTCGCGTGGTCTGGTCACAGGCGGTCGGGCGCGCCGCTGCAAACCCGAGCGGCACGGGCCTGGTCTACCAGAGTGGAGTGGAGTTCGGCGCCCTCGCCCAGGAGGCCCATTCGCTCCTGGTGGCGTTCTTGGAGTCGCGGGCAGGGACGTCCACCGAGGGGGGACCCTCCTGATCTCCCTGGCCTGCGGACTGCCAGTCGGTGGGTGAGACCCGCTGCCTCCCGCAGATCGCCCTCCGTCCGATCTTTCCTGATCCCCGCCGACGGCTCGTGTTTCGCTTGACGTCCCTTTCGCGCCTTTGCTATAAGACTGACATGGGATCTCCTAGATGAGCGCAATCAATCTTATTCTCCAGGCCGGGGTCGTTGCCAAGGCCGTCCTGCTCGTCCTGCTCTTCTTCTCCCTGGCCTGCTGGACGATTATCTTTCTGAAGCTCCGGTCGTTCCGGCGTGTGGACAGGCAGGACGAACGGTTCCTCCGGCTGTTCCGAGAGAGCAAGGGCCTCCACAACGCGTACGAGGACTGCAGGCGCTTCCCCCAGAGCCCGCTGGCCGCCCTGTTCCGAGAAGGCTATCGCGAGCTGAACGTTGCGCTGAAGGGGAATCCCACGCCCGGGGGAAGCCCGGCATCCCTGGAGGGGCCGGCCAGGGGCCTGGAGGTCTCCGCCGAGGATCTCCTGTCCCGGGTCTCCCGCACCCTTCGCCATGCCAGCCTGAGGGAGATCTCCGGACTGGAGCGCCTGATCATCTTCCTCGCCACGACAGGCAACGTCACCCCCTTCATCGGGCTGTTCGGCACGGTCTGGGGGATCATGGATGCGTTTCACAGTATCGGCCTGACCGGGTCCGCCAACCTCGGGGCGGTCGGGCCTGGCATCGCCGAGGCGCTCATCACGACGGCGGCTGGCCTCGCCGCAGCGATCCCGGGAGTCATCGCCTACAATTACTTCCTCAACCGGATCAAGAGGGCGGCCACCCGCATGGACCTGTTCGCCCTGGAGTTCACGGGGACGGCGGACCGGGTTATTGCGAAGGCGGGGCGGCCTTGAGGGCGCCTCCGCGGGACCAGGGCGGGGCGGCCATGAGCCGAACGCGCATGAGGCGGGGGAAGGATGGCGTCCAAGACGGTTGACTTCGGAGGAGAAGGCCGACTGGGGTCGGCGATGGCGGAGATCAACGTCACGCCGTTCGTGGACGTCGTCCTGGTCCTCCTGATCATCTTCCTGATCACGGCTCCGATGATGCTGGGCGGGATCGACGTCCGGGTCCCCAAGACGGAGACGCGGACCATCCAACCCGAGGAGCGGCTCGTCCTCACGGTCACCCGGGATCGGGGGGTATTCCTGGACAGCCAGCCCATCAGCCTGGACCGGCTGTCCAAGGTGTTGGGCGGCATGGTGCGGCGCAACCCGAAGGCGGCGGTCTTTCTCAAGGCGGATGAGGCCGTGGCCTACGGCACCGTCATGAAAGTGATGGACGTCATCAAGAAGGCCGGGATCGACCGGGTGGGGATGGTGACCGAGCCGGTGAGGCCGGGCGGGAGTTGACGCATGGCGGCTGTCCTCGACCGGCTCCTCGCCCCGGGACCTCAGCCCCGCGAGGTCTGCCTCACCTTCGGCCTGTCAGTCCTCTTCCACGGACTGCTCACGCTGGTGATCGTCCTGGTCCCGCGGTTTCAGGTGGGGACCTACATCACGGTTCCGGTGAGCTATACGGTGAACCTGGTGGAGGCGCCCCCGGGCGGGCGGGGTGCCGCTTCTCCCTCCCCCGCGCCGACAGCGGGGCCCGCCCCGGCCGCACCCAGACCGGCTCCGGCGCCCGCCGCACGGCCGGCCCCGGTGCCGAGATCGGCGCCGACAGAAGAGTTGACACTGCCCGGGCGGCGTCCCGTGCGGAAGGCCACTCCGGACCGAGAACCCTCCTTGCGCCCGCCCTCGGTGACTGGACGGGAGGCGGCGCGTCCGACGCCCCCGGGTCCCGTTCCGCTCACGCCTGCGGTGCCCGCGGTGCCGACACCGGCGCCGCCGGTGGCCTCGGCGGACGCCGGGGCCGGGAAAGGCAGCGGCGTCGAGGTGGCCGGCACCGCGAGCGGTGCGGGGGGCGGGAGTGCCCTGGCCTCGTATCTCACCCTCGTGGACTGGAAGATCCAGCAGAACTGGGTCCCGCTGGGCGCCTCGGGCCCCACCGAGACGGTCGTGGTGGTCCGCTTCCGCGTCCTGCGGTCAGGGCAGGTGCGTGACGTGGAGCTGGAGACGAGCTCGGGCAACGCCAGCCTGGATACCTCGGCCCTGCGGGCGGTCCGGCAGAGCCTGCCATTGCCGCCCTTCCCCAACCTGCTCACCGAGCCGTCCCTGGACCTCCGGTACCGCTTTGTGATGGAGCGGGGATGATGCGAACGCCGAGATGGATGGCTTGCTGGGTGCTGCCGGCTGTCCTGGCGGGATTCGCCTCGGGTGCGCGGGGACAGGTGATCGAGCGCGAGCTGCGCGAGCGGGTCGTGCCCCGGATCACCATCGCCATCGCGGGCTTCGCACCCCTCTCGATGAACGGCGAGGACCTGGGCAAGCTGGGCGAATCGGTGCTGGCGGCCGATCTGCGCTTCACCACGATCTTCGACGTGATGGACCCGGGCACCCTGCCCTTCGATCCCCGCACGGTGCAACTGGATCAGGAACGACCGCTCTTCCCGGGCCTCAACTCCCTGAAGGTCCAGCACCTGGCGGTGGGACAGGTCTCTAGCCGGGGGCACGAGGCGGTCGTCGAGGGACGCCTCTTCGACGTGTCCACGGGGAACATGGTGTTCGGCAAGCGCTACGTGGGGGACCCCAAGTTCTACCGGTTGATCATCCACCGCTTCGCCGACGACATCCTGTTCAACCTCACGGGCGAAAAGGGCGTGGCCCAGACGCGGATCGCCTTCGTGTCGACCGTCAGCCGGACGGCGAAGGAGCTCTTCGTCATGGACTACGACGGGGTGAGCCCCGTGGCCATCACCGGGAATCAATCCATCAACCTGTCGCCCCGCTGGTCCCCGGACGGGCGGCTGATCGCGTACACCTCGTACCGGAACGGCAACCCGGACCTCTTCGTCCTCAACTTCGACAGCGGCCGGCGGGACGTCCTGTCGGCGCAGCGGGGCCTGAACGCCACCCCCGGCTGGTCGCCCGACGGCCAGTGGCTGGCCTTCGCCATGAGCGCCAGCGGCGGGACCAACCTGTTCCTCATCCCGAAGGGCGGCGGCACGCCGAAGCCCCTCACCACCGGCCCGGCCATCTCGGTGTCACCGTCCTTCTCGCCCAACGGGCGCCAGATCGTCTTCAACTCCGATCGCGGCGGCTCCCCCCAGATCTACGTCATGGACGTGGAGGGGACCAATCTCCGCCGCCTGACCTTCCAGGGAAACTACAACGCCTCGCCGCGCTGGTCGCCCCGGGGGGAGAAGATCGCCTTCATGTGCCGGATCGGCGGCAACCAGATCTGTCTGATCAATCCCGACGGCACGGGCCTGCAGCAGCTCACCACCCTGGGCGGCAACGAGGATCCGTCCTGGTCCCCGGACGGCCGGCACCTCGTCTTCGCCTCGACGCGGACGGGCCACCGGGACCTCTTCGTCATGCACGCCGACGGCACGGAGCAGACGCGGCTGACGAAAAACGGACGAGACAACTATTTGCCGGATTGGTCGCCGTAACCCACGGTTCCCGCGAGGTCCGGGGGGCGCGTCCTGATCCCGGGGGACTCGTGACCCGGGCTCCGGATCCATCCTGACGGGCGGCCCGTGGGATCCCGCGACCGCGGAAATCCCCGGGATGTCGCAAGGAGAGCAGAGTGACTTCGATCTTGGACGGGAGAGCGCGAATGAGCTGGCGGGTGGCCACAGGGCTGCTGGGTGCCCTCGTGACCCTGGGAGGGTGTGTCAGCAGTGATGATATCCAGGCGGTGCGGCGCGACGTCGCCGCCCTGCGCCAGGAGGTGGCGGGCCTGGCGAAGACGAACGAGGGGGCCCGGGCCTTCACGGATGAGCGCCTCGGCAAGCTGGAGGCGGATCTGCGCACCCGCTTCGAGACCACGGCGAAGGAGGATGAGGGAGCGCGCGCGGCCCTGGCCACGCGCCTGGACGAGCTGGCGACGGAGACCCGCCTTGTCCAGGGGAAGCTGGAAGAGGGCGCCTTCGCCCTGGGAAATCTCAACAGCCGGCTGGACGAGATGGACCAGCAGGTGCGCCGGACGGCCGGGCGGATGGACGGGGTGGATCAGCAGATAAAGACGGTGAACCAGCAGGTTAGTGCGCTGGGCCAGCAGGTCCGGGCTATCAGCCCCCCCTCGCCAGTCGTCCCCCCGTCGGGCCAGCCCCCCGGCCAGGCTCCAGAAGGGGCACCACCAACCGGGCCAGCACCCGCGGGACCACCGCCGGCCCAGCCGGCCCCGGCACAGCCTCCCGCCCCTGCGTCCGGACAGGCACCCGGAACGCCTCCTCCGGTCGCGCAGCCACCTGCCACACCTCCGGCCGCCCCGCCCGCCCCGGCTGCGACCCCGACGGGCCCCGTCGCGGTGGCCCCGACCACGCCACGTCCGCCACAGGTCCTGCTGCCGCCCGAGGAGCTCTACAAGAACGCCCTGAGTGACTACACCAAGGGGAGCTACGACCTGGCCATCGAGGGCTTCCGCACCTACATCCAAAATTATCCGAAGACCAGTCTGGTGCCCAACGCCCAGTACTGGCTGGGCGAGGCGTACTACAGCCAGAAGAACTACGCGCAGGCCATCGAGGAGTTCGATGTCGTGATCCGGGATTTCCCGGACAGCCCCAAGGTCCCCAGCGCGCTGTTCAAGCAGGGGGACGCCTACCTGCAGATGAGCGACATGAAGCGGGCCACCACCGTCCTCTGCGAGTTGATGACCAAGCACCCCAGAACCCGCGAGGCCCGGCTGGCCCGGGAGCGCAATATCCGCTGCCGCTAGACGGGCACCCCCACAAAGAGGACGGCCCGCGCCTGGAGATTCCCGGGCGCGGGCCGTTTTATTTTTTCGGGTCCGATGGGGTGGGCCGCACCCGGTCGCCCTGATGACGTGCTGCAGCCCCGGTCTCCGTCTGCCCGATCCCCCTTCGGAGGCGGATTCGGGGGCCTGGTCCGGCCGGCACCTCAGGGGGAGAGCTGGGTGGTCAGGTCGTGGATCTGCCTCCGGAAGGCCTCCTCGCCCGCCATCTTGCGCTTGACCTTCTCGCAGGAATGGATGACCGTGGAGTGGTCTTTTCCGCCGAATCCTTCCCCGATGTCGGGCAGCGAGGCCTTGACGATCTCGCGGCACAGGTACATGGCCACCTGGCGCGGGAGGACGATGGACTTGTTCCGCCCGCGGGAGCGCAGATCGTCCACCCGCACCCCGTAGAAGTCGGCCACCGCCTTCTGGATGGAGGGGATCGTGGGCAGCCGCTGCTGCTCCGCGGTGAGATCCTTCAGGACCTCCTGGGCCAGCGCCAGGCTCACCTCGCGGTTGGTGAAGGAGGCGTGGGCCACCAGGCGCACCAGGGAGCCCTCCAGCTCCCGGATGTTGGACTTGGCGTGCTTGGCAATGAAGAGGGAGACCTCGTCCGGCAGGCGGACCCCCTCCGCCTGGGCCTTCTTGCGCAAGATGGCCGCCTTGGTCTCCAGGTCGGGCGGCTGGATGTCGGCGATGAGCCCCCATTCGAACCGCGAGCGCAGCCGCTCCTCCAGGGTGGGGATCTCCCGGGGCAGGCTGTCGGAGCTGATGACGAGCTGCTTCGAGGAGTCGTACAGGTCGTTGAAGGTGTGGAAGAACTCCTCCTGGGTCCGCTCCTTCCCGGCGATGAACTGGATATCGTCGATCAGGAGGAGGTCCAGGCTCCGGTAGCGGTTGCGAAACTCCACGGTGGAGTCGAAGCGGATGGCGTTGATGAGATCGTTGGTGAACTTTTCCGAGGAGACGTACGAGACCTTGATACGCGGATCGCGCTGCAGGGCCAGGTGCCCGATGGCGTGGAGCAGGTGCGTCTTCCCCAGGCCCACGCCGCCGTAGATGAAGAGAGGGTTGTACGCCTTGGACAGTTGCTCGGCCACGGCCAGCGAGGCCGCGTGGGCGAACTGGTTGCTGGATCCCACCACGAAGGATTCGAAGCTGTATTTCGGGTTGAACTGCGCGGCGGCGTCTCGCGGTCGGCGGGAGGCGCGGCGCTGGGCCGGCTCCTCCCGCGTGAGGACGCTGGGAGGGGCCTCCTTGTCCGGGAGGAGCAGGACCACCTCCACCTTGGTGAACATCAGATCCTCCAGCGCGGATCGAAGCAGCCCCAGGTAGTGCTCCTCGAACCATTCCTTGAAGAACCGGTTGGGGAGCAGGACGTTGATCCGGCCGTCTTCCACGGGTCCCAGGCTGAGCGGCCGGAACCACGCCTCGAAGCTTTGCCGGCTGATCCGGCTTCGGATCACTGAGAGGGCTTCGTCCCAGAGCTCGCGCGCGTTCGATGTTGACACCGCCCCTTTCATACGTTGCCCTCCCGAGTACTTATCCACAGCCCGTCCAACGATCTAACTTATTGAAAGATAGTGATCGGTCCAAGACCCGGTGCGTGGAGTCCGCTCCCAGAGCGGCCTTGGAGTTATCCACAGCCTTCTCCACAGGTGTGGATAACCTGGAACTCTCGTCTTTTTCGGCGTCTTGGGAGATTGTCCCCAGGTTGTGCAACCCGGTGAAGATCATTGGAAGGGTGGAACCTATCGAAAATAAACAGTTTGTCGTATTCAATGATTCGCGAGGTGCCCCTTGTAGCGCACCCCGGCGGGAGGTGTCAAGCCCATTTTTTTGAAATTTTTTGAACGGGTCCGATAGACTATCAGCCCTCGATTTTTGAAGGGGTTGGAGGATTCACTGGAACGGCTGGGCCCGCCGATGAGCCGGCTTCCCCCCCAGGTTTCGGCCCAGGGGGAGCGCAATCGGCCCGCCCTAATTCCCCCGGGGCGGATTACTCCCCATCGTCGAGGAGCCACGACGCAGCCCTCGCGGCCGCCATTTACCTTGACACTCTGTTTTTGGGTGACGTAGATTGAGCGCGACTTTCACCTGAAAAGGAGGAGCCCCACATGCGGTACCCGCTGTCCCGGCCCAATCGGTCGGGGAAACTCGCGCTCGCGATCGGGCCGGTTCTCGTAGCGCTCGTCGTTGTCTGGCTCCTGGGGATTCCCTCCCGGGCCGGGGCGCAACCGCCCATTCGCATCGGCGAGATCAACTCGTATACCGGCATCGCGGCCGGGTTCACGCTGCCGTACCGGCAGGCGGTGGAGATGGCGGTGGAGGAGGTCAACGCCGGCGGGGGCCTCCTGGGCCGGCGGGTGGAAGTCCTGTTCCGGGACGACAAGGGAAATCCCGCCGACGCGGTCACCCACGCGCAGGAGCTCGTCTTCGGCGAGAAGGTCGCGCTCTTGGCCGGGACCTTCCTCAGCAACGTGGGCCTCGCGGTCTCCGATTTCGCCCGGCAGAACAAGGTGCTGTTCGTCGCCGCGGAGCCTTTGAGCGAGGCGGTGACATGGTCCCAGGGGCACCGGCACATCTTCCGCGTCCGGCCCAACACCCACTCGCAGGGGCGCATGCTGGCCGAGCGGGCGGCCAGGCTTCCCTACAAGCGATGGGCGGTGATCGGTCCGAACTACGAGTATGGACGCCGGGCCTGGGAGACATTCTGGGCGCGCCTGAAAGAGCTGAAGCCGGACGTGCAACTGGCGGGAGAGCACTGGCCGACCCTGGGCAAGATCGAGCCCAGCGGGTACGTGACCGCGCTCCTCTCCCAGCAGCCCCAGGCGATCTACGTCTCCCTGTTCGGCAGCGACTGGATCGCCTTCGCCCGCGAGGCGGGGAAGCGGGGACTGTTCCAGAAGGCCTTCTTCGTCGGCATCCTCCTGGGCGAGCCGGAATACATGGAGCCGCTCAAGTTGGAGGCCCCCGAGGGGATGCTGGTCACCGGGTATCCCTGGTACGACATCCAGCGCCCCGCCCACAAGGAGTTCGTGGCCAAGTTCCAGAAGAAGGCAGACCGGACGCCGGTGGTGGGAAGCCTGGTGGGGTACGTCACCTTCCTGTCCATCTTCGAGGCCATCCGCAAGGCGGGGAGCACCGAGACGGAAAAGATGGTCGCCGCCCTGGAGGGCCTGAAGATCGAGACCCCCATTGGCCCGATCAGCTTCCGCCCCTTCGACCACCAGTCCACCATGGGCGCCTGGGTGGGGACCACCAAGCTCGACCCCCGGCGCGGAGGGGGGGTCATGGTGAACTGGGAGTACGTCCCCGGCGAGAAGGTCCTTCCGTCGGAGGCCGAGGTGCGGAAGATGCGGGAGGCGGCAAAGTAAGGCGGGGACGGGGAGCGCCTCGGCTATCCCCGACCCCCAACCCCGGGTCCCCAACCCCCATCTCATGGCCCTACTCATCGTCCAGCTCCTGACCGGTCTGGCCAACGCGATGTTCCTGTTTCTCGTCGCGTCGGGCCTCTCCCTGATCTTCGGGGTGACCCGCATCGTCAACTTTGCCCACGGGTCCTTCTACATGCTGGCGGCCTATCTCGCCTCCACCCTCGTGACGGCCCTGCCCCTGGGCCCTTCGAGCTTTTACGCGGCCGTGATCCTGGCCCCCCTGGGGGTGGCACTGCTGGGCGGACTCATCGAGGTGTGCCTCCTGCGCCGGATCTACCGAGCGCCGGCCTTGTACCAGTTGCTCCTCACGTTTGCCGTGGTCCTGGTCATCGGGGATGCCGTGAAGTTCTTCTGGGGCACCGAGAACAGGACCGGGCCCAGCCCGCCCGGGCTCTCAGGGTCTGTCCCGATTCTGGGTCAGCTCTTTCCGACGTATGACCTGGCCATCCTGCTCCTGGGCCCCCTCTTCGCATTGTCGCTGTGGGCGATGCTTCATCGGACGCGGTGGGGCATCCTGATCCGCGCCGCCACCTCCGACCGGGAAATGGTGGGAGCGCTGGGGGTGAACCAGACCTGGCTCTTCACCGGCGTGTTCGTCCTGGGGACCTGGCTGGCCGGCCTGGCCGGTGCTCTCCAGATGCCGCGGGTCGCCCTGACCACGGTGATGGATTCCACCGTCATCGTCGAGACGTTCGTGGTCGTGGTCATCGGGGGCATGGGCAGCGCCTTCGGGGCGCTCCTGGGCGCGGTCCTCATCGGCGTCCTCCAGGCCTTCGGCATCCTGTGGCTGCCGCGGGAATTCCACCTGGCCATCGTCTTCATCCTCATGGCCGCGGTCCTCATCCTCCGGCCCTGGGGCCTCTTGGGTCGGCCCGAGGCAGAGACTTTGCCCCCGGGCGGGGCCGTAGGATTGGGCGCCGGCGGAAGGCTGCGGGCCCCGGGCTGGGTCTGGGCCGGGGTCCTGCTCATGGCGGTGGCCCTGCCGCCGCTCCTGCCCGCGTATTACGTGTGGGTGCTGGTGGAGATCCTGGCTCTCGCCCTGTTTGCCGCGAGCCTCCAGCTCCTGGTCGGGACGGGCGGGATGCTGTCCTTCGGTCATGCCGCCTACTTCGGCCTGGGGGCGTACGGGGCGGCCCTCCTGATGAAGCGGGCGGCCCTGCCGATGCCGGCGGCCTTCGCATTGGCCCCGCTCGTGGCGGCCGCGGCGGCCCTGCTGTTCGGCGCCTTCTGCGTGCGGCTGTCGGGCGTGTACTTTGCCATGCTCACGCTGGCCTTCGCGCAGATCGCCTTCGCCATCGTCCACCAGTGGTACGATTTCACCGGCGGCGACAACGGGATCCTGGGGGTGTGGCCCTCGGCCAGCCTGGCCACCCCGGTCCGGTACTACACCCTGGCGTTGCTGGCGGCCGCCGTTGGGCTGGGCTTCCTCTGGCGGGTGACGGGCTCGCCCTTCGGCTACACGCTGCGGGCGGCCCGCGATCACCCGCGGCGCTGCCAGGCCATCGGCGTGAACCTCCGGGCTCACCGGCTCCTGGCCTTCGGCGTGGCGGGACTCTGCGCCGGGCTCGGCGGCGCGATCTTCGCCTTCTCGAAAGGGAGCGTGTTTCCCGACTATCTCTCCATGCCGATGTCCGTCCAGTCCCTGGTCATGGTCCTGATCGGTGGGATCCACGCGCTGGCGGGGGCGTCCGTGGGCGCCGCGGTCTACAAGCTCCTGGACATCGTCATCACCAAGTACACGGGCTACTGGCAGGCGGTCCTGGGAGGGGTCCTGGCGTGCCTGGTGGTGGCCTTTCCCCACGGCCTCGTCGGGTTCGTGCAGGCGCGCTGGACGCGGATGAGAACGAGCCTTGGTTGAGACTCCCCTGCTCGAGGTTCGCGACGTATGGAAGGCCTTCGGGGGTGTCCAGGCGGTGGCCGGGGTGAGCCTGACGCTCCCCCGGGGCGAGGTGCGCGCCCTCATCGGCCCCAATGGCGCCGGCAAGACCACCCTGTTGAATCTGCTGACGGGCCAGCTCGCCTGCGACGGCGGCGTGGTGCTGTTCAAGCGGGAGCGGATCAGCGGCCTGCCGCCGGAGCGGATCTGGCGCCGGGGGATCAGCCGGACCTTTCAGGTCACCGCCACCTTCGCAAGCCTGACGGTCCTGGAAAACGTCCAGGTGGCGATCCTGTCCCATCAGGGCCGGAGTCGGGATCTGTTCTCCCGGACGGGACGCCTGGCACGAGAGGCGGCCCTGGATTTCCTGAAGCGGGTGGGCCTGGAGGACCAGGCGGAGAACGTGTGCGCCAGCCTGTCCTTCGGAGACCTCAAGCGGCTGGAGCTGGCCATCGCGCTGGCCAACGAACCGGAACTTCTGGTCCTGGACGAGCCCACGGCCGGGATGGCCCCGCAGGAACGGATGGATCTCATGGCCCTGGCGGTCACAATCGTGCGGGATCGGGCGGTCAGCGTGCTGTTCACCGAGCACGACATGGACGTCGTCTTTGCGGCCGCGGAGCGGATCATGGTCCTGCACCAGGGCCGGGTCATTGCCGAGGGCACGCCCCGGGCGGTGCGGGACGATCCCCAGGTGCAGGCGATCTACCTGGGTGGGCTGGGCTGAGGCGAGCGGCAGGATTTCGAGCGGGATGCCATGCTGGACGTGACCGACCTGGATGCCTATTACGGCCTGAGCCACATCCTCTTCGGCGTCTGTCTCCGGGCGTCCCGGGGCGAGGTGGTGGCGCTCCTGGGCCGGAACGGGGCGGGCAAGTCCACCACCCTCAAGGCCATCATGGGCTTGGTGCCCCCGGCGAGGGGGCGGGTGATCTTCCGCGGCGAGGACATCACAGGCAAGGCCCCGCACGTCGTTTGCCGGAAGGGAATCGGCTTTGTCCCCGAGGACCGGCGGATCTTCCCCGATCTCACGGTGTGGGAGAACCTGGAGGTGGGGCGGAGCGCGGAGGGGAATGGCGAGCGCCGCTGGACCGCGGAGCGGGCCTTCGAGCTGTTTCCGGCCCTGAAGGAGCTGGCACGGCGCCGCGGCGACAGCCTGAGCGGCGGCGAGCAGCAGATGCTCGCCATTGCGCGGACCCTCATGGGGAATCCGGACCTGCTGCTCCTCGACGAGCCGTCGGAGGGCCTGGCCCCGCTGGTGGTCCGGGTCATGGCGGAGCACATCCTGGGACTGAAGCGGGCGGGGATCACGATCCTGCTGTCGGAGCAGAACCTTCAATTCGCCACGCGGGTCAGCGACCGGGCCTACATCCTGGAGAAGGGCCGCATCCAGTACGAGGGGGGCATGGCGGAGCTTTGCGCCGACGCGGAGGTCCGCCGCAGGTACCTGATGGTCTAGCGGGAAGTCAAGTAGTCAACTGGTCGATTGGTCAATTTGTGGTGGCAAGTTTCGAGACCAATTGACGAGTCGACCATTTGACAGCGTGTCGAGGGAGGAGCGTTGATGGGACCGAAAAGTGTCGCGCTTTTTGCCACCTGCCTGGTGGACCTGTTCTATCCGCAGGTGGGCGAGGCGACGGTCCGCCTTCTCCGCCGCCTGGGCGTCAGGGTCACGTACCCCGCGAACCAGACGTGCTGCGGCCAGCCGCTGTTCAACAACGGCTTCCACGAGGAGGCGGCACGCGTCGCCCGCCAGACCATCGCCCTGCTGGAACCGGCCGAGTGCATCGTCGTCCCCTCGGGCTCGTGCGCCTGCATGCTGAAGAAGGAATCCCTGCACCTCTTCCAGGATGACCCGGAGATGCTGGAGCGTGCGGCCGGCCTGGGGCGGAAGACCTACGAGCTCTCGGACTTTTTGGTTCGGGTGCTCGGCCGCGAGGACGTGGGGGCGCGCTTCCCCGGGACGGCCACCTACCATCCGTCCTGCCATCTCCTGCGGGGGCTGGGGATCGCGGATGCGCCCACCCGGTTGCTCCAGCGGGTCCAGGGACTCACCCTCCGCGAGTTGCCCGCGGCGGAGAACTGCTGCGGCTTCGGGGGCAGCTTTGCGGTGAAATTTCCCGAGGTCTCGAATGCCATCCTGCAGGAGAAGATCCGGAACATCCGGTCCAGCGGGGCCGAGATCCTCGTGGCCAACGACTGCGGCTGCCTGATGCACATGGGCGGCGGCATCCGGCGCACCCCGCAACCGATCCGGACGATGCACCTCGCCGAGATCCTCGCCGGCGATGCAACCACAGATACACACAGATGAACCCAGATATGGTTTTCTCCGGCGCCCGGCAGTTGAATCTGTGTGTATCTGTGTTCATCTGTGGTTGCCTATCTGAAGGAGCGGGATCCTCATGACCGATAGCCGATTGGCATTCATCGCCAAGGCCCGGGGGGCCATCCAGGATCAGCAGCTCCAAGAGGCGCTGGACCTGGCCACCGGACGCTTCCTCACCTTGCGGGGGAACGCCTTCCGGGGCCTCACGGACCCGGAGGGCCTGCGGGAGCGGGCCAAGGCGATCAAGCAGCGGACGATCCGGGAGCTGGACCATCACCTGGAGCGATTGGCGATCGAGATCCAGCGGGCGGGCGGCCACATGCATTTCGCGGCGGACGGCCGGGCATGCGTGGACATCCTCCTCCGGCTGGCGAGAGAGCGCGGCGTCCGGTCGGTGGTGAAATCCAAGTCCATGGCCTCGGAGGAGATCCACCTGAACGCCGCGCTGGAGGCGGCCGGCATCACGGTGGTGGAGACGGACCTGGGCGAGTGGATCATCCAGCTGGCCAAGGAGACCCCCTCCCACATCATCGCGCCGGCCATCCACAAGACCGCCCGCCAGGTGGCGGAGCTGTTCTCCGCCGCGATGAAGCAGCAGTTGCCGCCCGACCCGGAGGCGCTCACGGCCGCGGCCCGGCGGGAGCTGCGCCAGAAGTTCTTCCAGGCGGACATGGGGATCAGCGGGGCCAACTTCGCCGTGGCCGAGACGGGGACGATCGTGATCGTGACCAACGAGGGGAACGGGCGGCTGGTCACGACCCTTCCTCGAATCCACGTGGCGATCATGGGGATGGAGAAGGTCATCCCCAGTCTCAGCGACCTCATGGTGTTCCTCCAGCTCCTGGCGCGGAGCGCCACCGGCCAGAAGATGTCGGTCTACACCAGCCTGATCCGGGGACCGCGACGAGCCGGCGAGACGGACGGGCCCGAAGAGGTCCACCTGATCATCATGGACAACGGCCGGTCCCGGGAACTGGGTGGGCCGCTGGAGGAATCGCTTTCCTGCCTGCGCTGCGGGGCCTGCCTCAACGTCTGCCCGGTGTACAAGGAGGTCGGGGGCCACACCTACGATTCGACCTATCCGGGGCCGATCGG
>JACPAT010000207.1 GCA_016180655.1 Candidatus Methylomirabilota bacterium
CCAGCGGCTGCGGCGCATGCTGGCCCTTCACGGGCACGAGGCGGACCTCTTGGTGGAGCGCGCTCAATATCTGGGGTAGCCGGCAGGAGGAAAGATGACGGAGTTCAGCGGGGAGACGGTTATCGTGACAGGGGCGGGGAAGGGCATCGGCCGGGCAGCGGCCATGCGCTTTGCCGCCGAGGGGGCCAACATCCTGGCGGCGGACCTGGATGCGGGTCTCCTGGACGAGACGCTGGGCTTGATCAAGAAGCAAGGGGGAAAGGGCATCGCGTACCAGGTGGACGTGACACGCTGGACCGAAGTCCAGGGCATGGTGGACCGGGCCCTCCAGGAGTTCGGTCGGATGGACGTGCTGGTAACAAGCGCGGGGATCCTGGGGAGCAATATCACGGTCCAGGACCTCAGCCTGGAGGAATGGGATCAGATCCATGCGGTAAACCTGACCGGGGTCTTCTACTGCTGCAAGGCGGTGATCCCACCCATGCAACGCCAGCGCGCGGGGGCTATCGTGAACATGGCCTCCATCGCCGGGAAAGAGGGGAACCCGATGATGGCGGCCTACTCGTCCTCCAAGGCCGGGGTGATCGCCCTCACCAAGGCCCTGGGGAAGGAGCTGGCGCCGCTCGGGATCCGGGTCAACTGCATCGCCCCATCCATGATCGACACGGACATGATCAAGACGGTCCCCGACGCCCAGCGGGAGACGCTGAAGGCGCGGGTTCCCCTGGGCCGGTTCGGGCGCGTAGAGGAGGTGGCGGCGCTCATCCGGTTCCTGGCCTCCAGCGAGGCCAGCTATCTCACCGCCCAGTGCTGGGACTGCAGCGGCGGCCGCGCGGTGTATTAGGAGGCAGGCCATGGCGAGCTTTCCGCGACTCTTCGAGCCGGGGCGGATCGGAGGCCTGGAGGTGCGGAACCGCATCATCTCCGCCCCCATGGAGCGGAACTACTGCAACCGGGACGGGTCGGTGACCCAGCGGTACATCGACTACCTGGAGGCCCGGGCACGGGGCGGCGTGGGCCTCTTCTTCACCGAGGCGTCCTACGTGGACCCGCGAGGCAAGGGCCGCGCCTTCCAGTTGGGGGTGCACGACGATGCCATGCTCCCCGGCCTCACCCGCCTCGTCCAGGCCGTGCACCGCCACGGGGCCAAGATCGGCCTGGAGCTGAACTACGGCGGACGGGTAGTCGCCCCGGAGGTCAGCGGCCTGCAGCCCTGGGCCCCCTCGGCCGTGCCCTGCAAGATGTCCGGCGGGGCCATGCCCCACGTCCTCTCGGTGGAGGAGATGCAGGACATCCTCCGGAAGTTCGGGGAGGCGGCGCGCCGATCCCGGGAGGCGGGCTGCGACATCATCGAGATCCACGGGGCCCACGGGTATCTCCTAGGGCAGTTCCTCTCGTCCGTGACCAACCAGCGAACGGATGCATACGGTGGCCCACTCGCGAACCGAATGCGGTTCCTGCTGGAGGTCATCCGCGAGGTCAAGCGACAGGTCGGCGACGACTTTCCGCTGGCGGTCCGGGTCAGCGCCGACGAGTACGTGGACGGGGGGATCGTGCTGCCCGATACCCTCGAGGTGGCCAAGGCCATGGAGGCCGCGGGCGTCCACCTGATTGATATCTCGGGCGGCAACTACGAATCGGCCTTCATGATCGTCCAGCCCATGGAGATTCCCCTCGGCTGCCACGTCCCGCTGGCGGCGCAGGTCCGGAGCGTGGTCAAGATCCCGGTCAGCGTCGCCGGCCGGATCAACGATCCGACCTTCGCGGAGCAGGTGCTGGCCGACGGACATGCGGATTTCGTCTCCCTGGCCCGGGCCCTCCACGCCGATCCGGAATTCCCCAACAAGGCCCGACAGGGCCGCCTGGAGGACATCTGCTACTGCATGGCCTGCAACCAGGGCTGCATCGACGTGCTCAGCCAGCAGATCCCCATCTTCTGCACGATCAACACCGCCACGGGCCGGGAGCGTGATTTCGCCATCCGGCCGGCGGCGCGGCCCCGGCGCATCCTGGTCATCGGCGGCGGCCCGGCCGGGATGGAGGCCGCCCGGGTGGCGGCCCTGCGGGGCCACCGGGTGACGCTGGTCGAGCGGGCGGCGGAGCTGGGGGGCCAGATCCGGTATGCCATGCGGCCGACGCACAAGGGGGAATTCGGGCAGATCGTGCGCTACCTCAGCCACCAGATCAAGACGGCCGGCGTGGAGATCCGCCTGAAAGAGGAGGCAACCCTGGCCCTGGTTCAGGCGGAGCAGCCAGACGTCGTGGTGGTGGCGACGGGCGCCCGCCCCTTCATCCCGCCTATCCCGGGGGTCGCGCAGCCTCACGTGGCCACGCTGTTCGACGTCTATGACGGGCGGATAGACATCCGCGGCCGGGTCTGCCTCTTCGGCGCGAACCTGGCCGGGGTCGAGCTTGCGGAGTACCTGGCGCAGCGGGACGCGGACGTCCTCCTGGTGGACCCGGGGAAGGCCATGGCGGCCGATGCCGGCCTGCGGGCCAAATGGCTCCTGCTGGAGCGGGTGGAGCAGCATCCCCGCATCGACGTGCGGCTCAACACCACGCTGGAGGAGATCGCGGCCGACGCGGTCCTGCTCCAGTCCGAGGGGAAGATGGAGTGGCTGCGCCCCGTGGCCCACGTCGTCCTGGCGGCGGGCGGCGAGGCGGAGAACCGCCTGCTGGATTCGCTGAAGCGGGAGTGGCCCGGGGAGCTCTATTCCATCGGGGACTGCGTCTACCCGCGCCGGCTGAACGAGGCCACCTACGAGGGCGCCCTGGTCGGGCACCGGGTGTGAGGGGGACATGGCGATACCGAGACTCTGCCTGAACACGATCACGATCCCGGGCTCCCTGCCGGAGCAGATCGCGGCAACGACCGCGGCCGGGTTCGCCGGGATCGGCATCTGGGCCAAGGACGTCCAGGAGTGTCCCGGCGGCGCGGCGGCCGCCCACCGGCTGATCCGCGAGCGGGGACTGGCGGTGCCGGAGTTCCTGGTCCTTCGAGAATTTCAGGGAGTGACGCCGGAGCGGCGGGCCCAGGCCTTCGCCGAGGCGGAGGTGCTCTTCGGGCTCATGCGGGGCATCGGGACCGACACGCTGCTGGCCTGCGGGACCACGGCACCGGGAACCGAGCGAGACCTGGACGCGGCCGCGGCCGATCTCCGCGACCTGGGGGACCTGGCGGCCCGGCACGGGATGCGGATCGCCTACGAGTTTTTGGCGTGGGCGGCCTGGATCAAGGACATCGCGACCGCCTGGGAGGTGGTCCGGCGCGCCGACCGGGAGAACGTGGGACTGATCCTCGACACCTTTCACATCTTCCTGGCCGGGTCGCGCCTGGAGGACCTGGAGCCGATCCCGCCCCACCGGATATCCGTGGTGCACCTGGTGGATGCGCCGGCGCTGGCGCAGGACGTCCTGCAGATAAGCCGGCACCACCGGGTATTCCCGGGGGAGGGGGTGTTGCCCATCCCGGACCTGGTGCGGCGCCTCCAGGCCAAGGGGTACACCGGATTCTACTCGCTGGAGATCTTCAACGACGAATACTGGAAGCGGGAACGGGGGGCCCTGGCCAAGGCCGGCATGGCCTCCCTTCAGAGACTGTTCGACGGCGTCACGGGTCGCGGTTAAGGCATGACCCACGAGGGGGAACATCCATGAGCAAGACCGATGGGGTAGGAGGACTCACGGATCTTCAGGAAACCGCGGTGGAGGTGCGGGAGCCGATCGCCGTGGTCCGCTTCAATCGCCCGCAGGCCCTGAACGCCACCACCCCCCGGATGCACGCCGAATTCGTCCGGATCTTCACCGCCATCGGGAACGATCCCAGCGTGCGGGTGGCCATCCTGACCGGAACCGGGGACAGGGCCTTCTGCGTCGGATCGGACATCAAGCGGTTCACGACCCTGGACTCCATTGCGGGCGGCCTGGCGGAACCCCAGGGGCCAGAGCAGAACCGGTACCTGGAGATTGCCGTCATCGAGGGCCTGGGGAAACCGGTCATCGCGGCCGTCAACGGGCACTGTCTGGGGGGTGGGATGGAGATCGCCATGGCGTGCGACTTCATGATCGCCTCGGATCGCGCCACTTTCGGGCTGCCGGAGGCCAAGCTCGGCCTCTTCCCCTCCAACGGGACCCAGCGCCTCGCCCGGCTGATCGGCCGGAATCGGGCCCTGGAGCTGATCATGACCGCGGCCATCATCCCGGCCAGCGAGGCCGACCGCATCGGCCTGGTGAATCGGGTGGTGCCCCACGCGGAACTCATGGCCGAGACGGAGCGGGTGGCCCGAACCATCGCGGCCCAGGGGCCGGTGGCCCTCCGCGTGACCAAGGAATCCATCATCCGGGGGTTGGAGATGCACATGCAGGACGCGTC
>JACPAT010000208.1 GCA_016180655.1 Candidatus Methylomirabilota bacterium
AGAGAGCTTTCGGAATCCCTCCCAGTCTCGCTTCAAGGCAACCCCAGCATACGGGAAGTCGGCCAGAATGTCCACGCGGCGCCGGATGGCCTGCTGGCTGCGCCCATCGAGCTCCGCAAGCTGGCCGGATGCCTCCGAGGTCCAGTAGATCCGCGCCATCTATTTCTTTTTCGTCGCCAGTCGCTGGAAGATCACGTCATGGGGGGTGAGTCGGCCAGCCTCGATGTCCGTTTTAGCTCGGCGGAGCCGCTTCCGTCCGTCCGCGCTCCGCTCTTCCTGAAGGGTGGCCAGCTCGCTTTGCATCTGGGCATACTGCTCTGCACCGATGATGACCGCGAATGGCTTGCCAGCCCGCTCGATCAGGAACTCCCTGCCACGGAACTGGGCGCTTTCCAGCAGCTCCGAGAACCGAGCCCGCGCTTCCCGCACCCCGAGCACACTTGCTTTCGCCATGTTCGATCCCTCCTCCAGACCAGCGTAGCAGAGTGTGTACACAGTGTCAACATCATCGGGAAGGGAGCGCTGGCCGCATCTGGACTTTGGCTCTTCCCGCTGGCGTGTCTTGCGCGAGGCTGGGGACCCGTCGTGAGGTCAGGACTCGGAGGGCTTCTCTGGCCTGGGCGGCTGGGCGATGATGTGGAGCAGCGCCTGCATCTCCTGGTCGCGGGATTTCTTCATGGCGCGGCCGCGGGAGACGGCGAAGAGCAGGAGTTTTCCGTCGGGCGTTTCCTGCTCCAGGTGATGGATGAGGTCCTTGTAGCGGATCGTCGTCTCCCCGGATGCGGCGAAGATCTTCTCCGGGTCCACTTTCTCCACCTCCAGCCACGTGCGGACCTCGGCGATAGCCTCTTCCTTGCTCAAGAGGGAGATTTCATCGTCCTGGGGGTCTTGCATCGGGATGTCGTTCTCCGGGCTCTCCGTTCTCGGTCACCCACCTTCGGTGGGTACCCGGCGCTCGCTCCTCGGCGCTCCGTTGTCCCCTCTCGGCTCTCGGCTCTCGACTCTCCGCTCTCCTCGCATTGTATGGGGCTTGTCGGTGGCGGGCAAGCGCAATCCCCCTCCTCCTTGGAAAGCCGCGCTTGGTCTGATATAGTCGCCCTGCCGTTGCGAAGGCCCGGGAACGAGATGCCGATTCGTGAGGAACTGGAAGAAGAGGACCGCCGCGTACGCCAGCTCCGGATCGCGGTGCATTTGGCCCTGAGCGTCATCGGCCAGACGAACATGAGCCTGCCCCAGGCCCAGGAGATGGTGGCCGCCACCCGCAGCATGGCCCTGCGCCTGTTTCCAGGGAAGGAACTGGCCTTCGACCTGATCTACCTCCCGCGCTTCCGCCGCCTCCTGGCCGAGCGCTTCGACGACTCCCGCCCCATCCTGTCCGGATAGAGCCGATCGCCATGCCCTCGCTTCGCACTCCGCGCGCCGCCGACCGCCGACCTCGCCCCGCGGGTCACGTTCGACTCGGTGCGCACATGTCCATCGCCGGCGGCGTGGACCAGGCGCCCTTGCGGGGCAGGCAGGTCGGATGCGACACCATCCAGGTCTTCACCAAGAGCAACCGGCAATGGCACGCCAGGCGGCTCACCGACCGGGAGGTGGAAGCGTTCAGGGCGAATCTCCTGGCAACGGGCATCGGCCCGGTGGTGGCGCACGACTGTTACCTGGTCAATCTGGCCGCACCCCGTCTGCCCTTGTGGAAGAAATCCTTGGCGGCCTTCCGGGTGGAACTGGAACGCGCCGAGCGCCTGGGAATCCCGTACCTGGTGACGCATCCCGGCTCACACGCCGGCGCGGGCGAGGCGGATGGGCTTCGCCGGGTGGCGGAGGCGTTGAACGTCCTCCACGCCGCCCTGCCCCGCCACGGCGGGGTCCAGATCCTGCTGGAGACGACCGCCGGCCAGGGGACCAGCTTGGGGTATCGCTTCGAGCAGCTCGGGGCGATCCTGGCGCGGGTCGAGCAGGCGGACCGCGTCGGCGTGTGCCTGGACACCTGCCACGTCTTCGCCGCAGGCTACGACATCCGCTCGGCCGAGGGCTACCGGAAGACCCTGGCAGCGTTCACGGCGTGCCTGGGGCTCACGCGCCTGAAGGCCATCCACCTGAACGATTCCAAGGCGGGTCTGGGCAGCCGGGTGGACCGGCACGAGCACATCGGCGAGGGGCGGCTGGGACTGGAAGCGTTCCGCCGGACCCTGAACGACCCTCGCCTTCGCCGGGTGCCCATGATCCTGGAGACCCCCAAGGATGAGAACTTCATCACGGCCGATCGCCGCAACCTGGCCCGCCTGCGGCGCCTGCTGAATGGTCGAGGCCAGCGGGGGAGTGCGACATGATCGAGATGCGCCAGGATCCCACCACCCGCACCTGGATCCTGGTGGGCCACACGGGCGGCGATCCCGGACGCAAGGAGGCGCCCGACGGGTGCCCCTTCTGCCCGGGTCACGAGGCGGAGACGCCCCCGGCGGTCGCGGTCATCCCCGGGCCGAACGGAACCTGGCGCGTGCGCGCATTCCCCGACAAGATGCCCGTGTTCCAGGTGGAGGGCGACCTGGGCCGGGAGGGCGAGGGCCTCTACGATCGGATGCGGAACGTGGGGGCGCACGAGGTGGTGGTGGAGACGCCGGAGCACGCCACCACCCTGGCGGACCTTGCCGTGGAGGACATCGCCCGCGTCCTCCAGATGTTCCGGCACCGGATCCAGGACCTGAAGAACGACCTCCGCTTCCGCTACGTCCAGGTGTTCAAGAACCAGGGTTCCCAGGCGGGCTCCCTGATCTCACACGCGCACTCGCACCTGGTGGCCACCCCCGTGATCCCGCGCCGCCTGGAGGCCGAGCTGCGCTGGAGCAAGCGCCACTTCGACCTGAAGGAGCGGTGCCTGTACTGCGACATCCTCCGGCAGGAGCTGGAGCATGGCTCGCGGCTGGTGGAGCGGCAGGCGGACTACGTGGCCTTCTGCCCCTTCGCCCCGCGCTTCGCCTACGAGGTCTGGGTGTTTCCGCTGGCGCACCGCCACCTGTTCGAAGAACTAGACGATCCCGCCCTGGCGGGACTGGCCGCGGTGCTGAAGTCCGTCCTCCAGCGGGTGGAGCGGAAGGTGCCCGACTATCACCTGGTCCTCCACACCGCACCCAACGAGAAGTCGCCGCCGGTCTGGGGCCAGCCGTGGGAGAGCCTGCGCGACGACTTCCACTGGCACATCGAGGTGCTCCCGCGGCAGACGGACGTGGCCCGCCTGCACCGGGAGGAAGAGTTCTACGTGAACCCGGTCGCGCCCGAGGAGGCGGCGCGACAGTTGCGGGAGACGCTGCATGCCTGATCCTACCGGGGCGCCGACGCCTGGCCGCGGGTATCCGCCGCGCGTTCTCGCGGAGCGCGGCGAGAGGAGATCCGTGTGACGACCCCCCGCATCTCCCGGGTCCGCCCGCTGGCCGGTGTCGAGGGCGGCCGGGTGACGATCCTCGGCGAGGGCCTGTGCGACCCCACGGTGGGACAGCCCATGCCCCGCTTTGACGCGACCGAGAGCCGGCCGCTGATCGCCTCACCCACCAAGATCATCGCCCCCATCCCCGAGGGCGCCACCTCGGGGTTCATCCAGATCGTCTGGCCGGATGCGGTGGTCGAGGGCCCGTTCTTCGAGGTCGCGGCAAGGCTGGCGGACGAACTGCACCCCGTGGCGAATCCCGTGGTGGACCGCGAGGGGCACATCATCACCACCTTCAGCGGCACCCGGGGACAGGCCGCCCCCGGTGGCACCTCCGTCTTCCGGATCTCTCCGGATGGCGGGGCAGAGCCCTACCTGAACGACCTGGTGAACCCCACGGGCCTGGCCCTGGACCCGAACGGCGCGCTGTTCATCTCGTGCCGGAACGACGGGACCATCCGCAAGGTCGCGGGGCCCGGCCAGACCGAGGTCTTCATTGACGGCATGGGCGTGGCCACCGGGATTGCCTTCAACGCCGAGGGGACGCTGTTCGTGGGCGATCGCTCCGGCGGGATCTTCGCCGTGGATCCCCACGGCGCCACGCGGCGATTCGCCAAACTGCCCGCCAGCGTGGCCGCCTACCACCTGGCCCTCGGCCCGGATGGGAACCTGTACGTGACGGCCCCTACCCTGTCCAACGACGATCCCGTCTTCCGGATCAGCCCGCAGGGGACCGTGTCCCGCTCCTTCGAGCATCTGGCCCGCCCCCAGGGCCTGGCCTTCGACCGGGATGGGACCCTCTTCGTGGTCGCCATCCACCAGGGAGAGCGCGGGATCTTCCGGATCGGGACCGACGGGAAGGCCACGCTGGTCGTGGCGGGCGAGAACCTGGTGGGCCTGGCCTTCGACGGCCGGGGCCGCATGGTCATCGCCAGCACCAATGC
>JACPAT010000209.1 GCA_016180655.1 Candidatus Methylomirabilota bacterium
TTCGGATGTGGCGGCTCGGCGCTCGCCTGCCTGCGCCCCGTTCGTCGCGGCAGGCAGGGCGCCCGGCTCCGGCCTCTCGGCCCTCGGCTCTCGGCTCTCGGCTCTCACCTCCGGTCTCTCGGCTCTCGGCTCTCGGCTCGCCGCTCTCGATCCCACCCCCTCAACCGTGACCGCGCCGGGGCTTCCCTCTTCCCCTCCGATTTGCATGGGACACCCCAGGATCTGCTGGACGACCTGGGCCGTGGTGGGGAGATGCCGCGTGACCCGCGACGTGGTGAGCCGCGAGGTCCCGGGGGCGAGGGCCATCGGGAGAACCAGCTGGTCCGCCAGATGCGGGTCACACCCGGCCTCGCCCTTGAGAAATTCAAGGAGGGCGTTCACCGCCTCATCCGCCACCTGCTCTGCCGGCTTCCCCCGCTCGCCCAATGCGGAGAAGCCGGCGCGGAGCCCCGCCACCTCGGCCACCAGCATCAGGAAGCTTCCCGTCCCGGGAGACTCCGCCTCGGTCACCGCGACCTCGGCATCGCGCCCCTCCGCTGCCAGACGCCGGAGCGCGCGATCCCGCTGCCGCTCCGCGATCCCGCGGGGGAGGTTCGCCACGGCGGACACCCCGCGAAGTCGCAGTCCCCCGCTCCGGTGGAGCAGCGCAATCGGGCGCAGGTCCGCGCCGCCCTCGACCTCCACGACGATCCGGCCGCCGCCCTTGGGGTAGAATCCCCACCGGCCCACATCCAGGCGGGCGCAGAGGCCCAGATCGGCCAGGGCGGGAAGCCACACCTCCTGCATGTAGTCCGCCGGGGGGCTCCAGGGGACGTGCGTTCCTCCCGTCAGCGTGATCCGTGACGGACCCCCGGCCAGGGCCAGGGGGACCAGGAGCGCCTGGAGGACCAGCGCCGTCGAGCCGGCGGTCCCCACGTCGAAGCGATATTCGCCGGGCTGGATGGGCCCGGGAACAAAGCGCACTCGGTTGGAGCCCAGATGCGCTCCTTCCACCCGGGCCACCGACACGGCTGCCAGGGCGGTCACGGCCGTGAGATGCTGGGGCTGAAGGCCGGGGTTCTTCCGGCGGGCGCGGATCGAGTGGATCTCGACCGGCACGCCCCGGATCGCCGACAGGGCCAGCGCCGTGCGCAGGACCTGCCCGCCGCCTTCCCCTTGCGATCCATCAATTGTCAGCACCGGCTCTCCCATCTTTCCTTAGGATTTGGCCTTCTGCGCGACCCGATCCAGGAACTTGGCCATGTTCACGATGAATCGCTCATGCTCGCCTTCGGCGATCTTCTCCTTCTCGTCGTGGGCCTCCACGCTGAAGCGGATCCGCCGGCCATCCACCTCCGTCACGGTGGCCGTGGCCCGGACCGTCATCCCGGCCGGGGTGGCCGCAAGGTGCTTCATCGAGACCATCGTCCCGACGCTCCCCTGGCCCGGTTCCAGAAAGGGTTGCACGGCACGGATCGCCGCACCCTCCAGCCAGCCCACCACGACCGGCGTGGCCAGAACCTCGATCCCCGGATTCGCCCACTGGCTGGCAAAGGTCTCCGGCGTGACGCGATGCTGAACCTCGCCGACCACCCCTGGCTCTATCGGCATGACGCCCCCCTTCCGTCTTGGACGATCCCCCCGTCCCCGCCGGCCCTGCGCGTTCCCCGGCAGATGATGCCTGCCCCACGAATGCACGCGAACCCCTTGTATCACCGGACTTCTTGGAGTGTCAAGACGATCAGTCGCCGCCCGGATCCCCGTCCCCCGGCCCGGCCGCGCGAGGGCCCCCAGAGAACGCTGAAGACTTTTCCAGGGGCCGAATCCCGGGCCTGTCGGCCCCCACCGCCAAATCCGGATCTCTCATGCGGGGTGGTGCCTGGTTTCCCGCCTGCCACTGCGCCGACTGGACCCCCGTCTGGAACGGCCATAACTCCCTGAAAACGCCGCAGAACTGCCCCCTGGCCCCCGCGAAAATCGCGAAAAGGACTTGACACGTGAACGGTGCACCAATAAATTGTCAGTCGTTTTCTCCTGTTTCCTGAAGAAATCCTCTGCAAAGGAGGCCTGGGTGAGACCGAAGGTTCTGGTAACCCGAAAAATTTTCGACGAGGCCCTGAGCTTGCTCAGCAAGCACTTCGACGTCGAATCGAATCAGCGCGACCTCCCTGTCACCCCCAACCAGCTCCTCAAGAGACTGCAAGGCAAGGTCGGCGCCGTTACCCTGCTCTCTTGCGTCTTCAACGAGAAGGTCCTGGCCCAGTGCCCGGAGCTGAAGATCATCTCCAACGTCGCCGTGGGCTTCAACAACATTGACGTCAAGGCCTGTACCCGGCGCGGGATCATGGTCACCAACACCCCGGGCGTCCTGGATGATACCACCGCCGATTTCACCTGGTGCTTGTTGCTGGCGACGGCACGGCGGGTGGTGGAGGCGGACAAGTTCTTCCGCACTGGGAAGTGGAAGGGCTGGGGCCTCATGCAGTTCCTGGGGCATGACGTGCATCGCAAGACCCTGGGGATCGTGGGCTTCGGCCGGATCGGCAAGGGCGTGGCCAGGCGGGCCAGGGGCTTCGACATGCGCGTGATCTACACCGACGTCCAGCGCGTCGACGAGGCCACGGAGCGGGAATACGGGGTCATGTACGTGGACAAGCGGACGCTGCTGCGCGAGTCCGACTTCGTCAGCCTGCACGTCCCGCTCTTCGCCGAAACCACCCATTACATGTCCCATGCCGAGTTCGCGTTGATGAAGAAGACGGCCATCCTCATCAACGCCTCCCGCGGGCCGGTGGTGGACGAGAAGGCCCTGGCCAAGGCGCTGAAGGACGGCAAGATCGCCGGGGCCGGCCTGGACGTGTACGAGAAGGAACCCAAGTGCGAGCGGGCGCTCATCGGGATGAAGAACGTGGTGCTGGCCCCCCACACCGCCAGCGCCTCCGTCGAGACCCGCGCCAAGATGGCCATGATGGCGGCCCAGAACTGCGTCGCCGGCCTCAACGGCCAGCGCCCGCCCAACCTGCTGAACCCGGAAGTCCTGGGGCGGTAGCCCCGCATCCCCACCGTCGTGAGACCCGGGGCGGAACAATGGTTCCGCCCTTTGTCTTCCCGCCCGGCCGGGGCGAACTAGCGGTTCCGTGCTCATTCCCATCGGAGGATCCCCGGATCTTCCCCCCGCAAGGAGGCGCGTCCCCATGAAAGAGAAGCTCGGAGTGGTCGGCACCGGCATCATGGGCAAACCCATGGTCAAGAACCTGCTCAAGGCGGGCTATCCGGTCCTCTGCTACGACATCGTCCCCGAGCCGCTGAAAGAGCTGGCCGCGGCGGGGGCGGCCGTGGCCTCCTCCAACAAGGAGGTCGCGGAAAAGTCCGACATCGTCATTACCATGCTCCCCAACTCTCCCCACGTCGAGCAGGCGGTGCTCGGCACACACGGCATCCTCGAGGGGGCGCGGAGCGGCCTCCTCCTCCTGGACATGAGCACCATCTCGCCCATCGTCTCCCAGAAGGTGGCCGCCGAGGTGGCCAAGCGCGGGGTGAAGATGCTGGACGCCCCGGTGTCCGGCGGCGAGAAGGGAGCCATCGAGGGAACCCTCTCCATCATGGTGGGTGGCGAGCGGGCCGTCTTCGATCGGGTCCTCCCCATCTTCCAGGCCATGGGCAAGACGATCACGTACATCGGTCCCATCGGCTCGGGCGGCTTCGTCAAGCTGGCCAACCAGATCATCGTGGCCATCAACCTCACCGCCATCGCCGAGGCGCTGGTGCTGGGGACCAAGGCCGGCATTGACCTGGAGCTCATGATCAACGCCCTGAGCGGCGGCCTGGCCGGCAGCAAGTGCCTGGAGCAGAAGCGGAACAACTACCTCCAGCACGCCTTCCAGCCCGGCTTCAAGGTGGACCTCCACTACAAGGACCTGAACCTCATCATGGAGGCCGGGGAGAGTCTGGGGGTCCCCCTTCCCGCCACCGCCCTGGTCCGGGAACTGTTTTCGGGCCTCCGGGTCAAGGGTCGCGGCCAGATGGATCACTCGGGGGTGATCACCCTGCTGGAAGAGCTGGCCGGCGTGAAGGTCGGCAAGGCATAGGCGGCTCCGCCCGGGATCCGCGGGCGGCGGCGGACCCCGGGCGTCTCCAGCCCTGCTTCCCGCTCGCAACACTCCCGTAACCCGGATTATTCGCGAACATGTTCGCGAATAATCGCGGGGAATGACCAAATCCCAATCCGCCACGGGCGGAATGACCAATTGCGGATGGGATGTCCGTGAAGCCCCCTGACGGCGCGCTGCGGGACCCATCGCACCGCCCGGGGCGGGCGAGGTGCGATGGGTGCCCCACCATCATTGGTCATTGGAAATTGGTCATTGGTCATTTCCGACTTGGACTGCAACGCCAAACAAAGCCGTGGAAGACGGTGGGGACGCTTGACCGGCCCCCAGCCGCGGCGTATGGTTTCGAAAAGGAGCACCTCGCCCCCGCAGGCAGGCCGCACGCAGCGCCGGGGAATTCGTCGAGGCGCATCGAACCACTGCACACCAGGGAAAGGGAGTCGCGCATGGATGCCGCAGCCGAGGAACGCATCGCACAGCGTTATGGGGAACTCAGTCGAGAATTCGATCATTGGGAGAAGACCAAGGACCTGATTGACCAGCTCATCGATGTCATCCTCAATTATCGCCAGAGCGGTCACCCCGGGGGATCCCGCTCCAAGGTGCACGCGCTGCTGGTCACGCTGCTCAGCGGTGTGATGCGCTGGGACATCCGCCACCCGGAAAAGCGTTTCGGCGATCGGTTCGTCCTGGTGGGCGGCCACACGATTCCCCTCGTCTACTGCACCCTGGCGGTCCTGAACGAGGCGCTCCGCCTCAAGTACAAGCAGACCGGCGACGCACGGTATCTCGTTCCCAATCCCGACAAGCGCATGCTGACCTGGGAGGACCTGGTGAAGTTCCGGCGTCGCGGCGGGCTGTCGGGACACGCCGAGATGGAAGGCAAGACCCTGTTCCTCAAGTTCAACACCGGTCCCTCCGGCCACGGCAGCCCCGCGGCCGCCGGGTTGGCGCTGGCCCTGAAGCGGGCCGGCGCCGAGGGGGTCAAGGTCTTCGCCTTCGAGGGGGATGCCGGTCTCACCCCCGGGGCCGCCCACGAAACGATGAACTCGGCCTGGGGACTGGCCCTCGACAACCTCTACTTCGTGGTGGACTGGAATGACTACGGGATTGACGACCATCCCGTGAGCAGCGTCGTGTACGGCACCCCCACCGACTGGTTCGCCTCGCACGGCTGGCGCGTGTCCAGCGCGGAATTCGGCAACGAATGGGGGCCGGTGACACAGGCCATCCTGACCATGGCCCTGGGCCCGAACCCCACTCATGCCCCCAGCGTGGCCTGGGTCAAGACACGCAAGGGGCGCGGCTACCTCAAGTACGATAATCCGTCCCACGGTGCCCCGCACCCGATGAATTCCGATCTGTTCTGGCAGACCAAGCGCCCCTTCGCCGAGAAGTACGGGGCGCAATTCACCAACTTCGGCGGCCCCGCGCCCGGCGATGCCGCCCTGCGCCGCGCCGAGTTCGAGGCCAATTTGAAGGCAGTCATCCAGGTCCTCCATCGCGACCAGGGCCTGGTGGATTACCTGGCGGACACGCTCGTCGCGCTGGGGGACAGCGTGCCCCAGGAACTCCCGGCATTCCGGCTGGCCAAACGCGGCAACCCCTACCAGGATGGGCGGCTGTACGATTACCGCAACTACCCGGCCGACATCTACGTCAAGCCGGGGACCTCGACGGCCAATCGCGCGGCGCTGGCCAAATGGGGGGCGTGGGTCAACGCGTTCGGGGCGAAGGAGTACGGCCGCCCGCTGGTCATCGCCTGCTCGGCCGACCTGGCGGACTCGACGAACATCAGCGGGTTCGCCAAGGGCTACGGGGAGTTCCCCGGCTACGGCCGGTATGAACGGTTTGGCTCTCCCGAAGGCGTCCTGTTGCCCACCGAGATCACCGAGTTCGCCAACTCCGGCATGCTGGCGGGAATGACCACGGTCAACTTCGCGCCCAACCCGGAAGATGCCTTTGACGGCTTCTGGGGGGCCTGCTCCACGTATGGATCCTTCTCCTATCTGAAGTACGGCATGCTGCGCCTGCTCAGCCAGCTCGCGCAGGACTGCCAGTGGAAGGTGGGCAAGGTCATCTGGGTGGCCGGCCACTCCGGACCCGAGACGGCCGACGACAGCCGCACCCACTTCGGGATCTTCGAGCCCGGCGTGACGCAGCTCTTCCCCGAGGGCCACGTGATGAACCTGTACCCGTGGGAATACAACGAGGTCCCGGTGCTGCTGGGCGCGGCACTCCGGCAGGACGTGCCCATCGTGGCCCTGCACCTGACCCGGCCGCCGATCGAGATCCCCGACCGGGAGAAGCTGGGCATGGCCTCCCACTTCGAGGCGGCGCGCGGGGCCTACCTGGTGCGGGAGTACCGCCCCGGCCGGCCGAAGGGAGGCGTCCTGATCGTGCAGGGCACCAGCGCCATGGTCAGCCTCGTGAAGATCCTGCCGGAGCTGGACAAGCGGGACCTGAACGTGAAGATCGTCTACGCGGCCAGCCCGCAGCTCTTCGCGCTGCAACCCAAGGAGTACGTCCAGCAGGTGCTGTCGGCCGGCGACCGCGCGGACTCGACCGTCCTCACGACCCAGGCGCGCTGGCTCATGCACGATTGGCTGTTCAACAAGGTGGCGGAGGAATACGCCATGTCCTCCGACTGGGACAATCGCTGGCGCACCGGCGGCACGCTGGACGAGGTGATCGAGGAAGCCCACCTGTCACCCGAGTGGGTGCTGGAGGGGATCGAGCGCTTCGTCCGCGATCGAGATACCCGCCTGGCCCGCCTCCAGACCGAGCTGGATGCCGCCCGCGACGGCACCAAGGGGAACAAGCCAAAGTAGTTATTGTCGCCAGCCAGCTTCCGGCGAGCGTGCGTGCCGCAGTCGGAGCCTCGAAACCCGGCGATGGCGCATGACCGCACCGCTCGTGAGACCCCGCCGGGGTCGGTGAAAAAACGAACGCCCTGAGGCCGGAGGGCCTCAGGGCGTTGGCAAGATCCAGAACAGCTTCTCCGGTTCTCCGTCTCTCCAGTGTCCGCCAGTTCTTTCAGTCATTCCGCATTCGCCATTCCGCATTTGGTCCGTCCCCGTCTCCCCCCTGCCCCCCTGCTCCCTGCCCGTCGTGGGGTTAGAGGAAGTCCACCGTATAGCGTGGGAGGCCTCTTGGATGACGAGCAGCGTAGTCGGCTAGGGCACGGGCGAGAAGGGCAAATCGATCCCCCGGCAGTCGGTGGGATACGAGGAGAACCCCGTGGTGAGCCTCGTATGGGGGACGTTGAGCCTCGTAGGACGGTATGGGGGACGTTGGGACGGTATGGGGGACGTTGTGTCCTGACACTCCTACCTGGTCTCCGCCAGCAGCCGCCGCCACACGTGCGCTTGCTTCGCGCCCCGCCGGGCAGCCTTGGGAATGGCCGGGGGCTGCACGCCGAGGACGGGGGCCAGGGGCCGGCCGGGATGGCCGAGGACCTCGACCCACAGGTACGCGAGGCCGGCGCGGGCGTGCTGGACGGCGATCCGGCGGCCTCCCCCGCCCAACGCATCGCGGGGCAGGCCGACGTGGCGGCAGACGCTTGCTACCAAGGGCTCGAGCGCCCGCCGGGGGCGGCGGGGGGCCTCGGCCGCCTCCACCGTGCGCCGGAGCGCTTCGACGAACTCGCTGGAGCCCAGGACCCGCTCATCGCCCGTGTAGGCCTCCCGGCCCCGCCGGAGGCGCTGGACCACCGCCCAGCCCCCGAGACTGCGCAGGAGGCCGCCCCCTTGGAGGTCGGGGCGGCGGCCCCGGGGGGTGCCCTCGGCGACGAAGGCCCGGTAGGCATGCCGGGCCCGGCGGCTGGGGCCGAAGTGGCCGAGGACCGTCTGGGTCGCCTGCCAGGGACGGGGGACCGTCCCCAGGAGGGCGCTGTGCCCGGTCCAGGGATACCGATCCAGTTTGCGGAGGTCCGGGACGACTTGCGCGCGCAGCGGATTGAGGTGGAGGTACCGGACGAGCTGCAAGAGGTACGCTTCCTCCTCCACCACCACGGACTTGTACCGGTTCTGGAAGAGGTGGCCCACCCGCTTGTGGCGGCG
>JACPAT010000210.1 GCA_016180655.1 Candidatus Methylomirabilota bacterium
AGGTCCGGATTGACCTTCGCTGCCGCCTCCAGGTAGAGCGTGGCCTGATCGAACCGACCCAGGGTGGTGTAGAGGCTCCCGATGGCCACGTTCGTCTCGATGTGGTTCGGGTTGATCTTTAAGATCTCCTTGAGCTGCTGAATCGCCTCCTCTCGCTTCCCCTGCTGCGCCAGGAACGTCGCCAGCTCCTGGTGCGCGGGGATCAGGGCCGGGTTCAGCTCGAGTGCCTTCCGGAGCGCCTGGGTGGCCTCGGGGATCTGCCCCTTTCGCCTGTACTGCCGGCCCAAGCTCAGGTGGAGCTCTGGGCTATTGGGATTGGTCTTGAGGGCCTCCTTCAGCTTGGCGATCGTGTCGTCGGAAGGCGGCGGAGACTCTCGCTTGCCTGACAGGGCGGCCAGCTCCAGCGCCGCCGGCTCCAGCTTGGGGTTGATGGCGAGGGCCTTCTGGTAGGCCCCCTTAGCCTCATCCACCCGCCCCGCGCGGAGGTACGTCCGTGCCAGTTGATACTGGGGACCCGGCGCCTTGGGATTGAGTTCGGCCGCCCGTTTGAACTCCGCGATGGCCTGATCAATTTGAAGCTTCTCTCGATAAGCGGTCCCCAGGATCAGGTGGGCCTCTACGGCCTTGGGGTTGGCCTTGAGGATTTCCCGCCCCTTGGCGATGGCCACCTCGTACTTTCCTGTCTTGATGGCGAGATCAGCCGCGGGCAGGTTCAGCCCTACCAGCTCTGGCCGCGCCTTCAGCATCTCCTCGAACTGCCCCAGCGCGAGATCGTACTTACCCTGCGCCGCATAGAGATTGGCGACGCTGGCCCCGGCGATCACATGGGTGGGATCCTTCTTGAGGATCGTTTTCAGATGCTCCAGGGCCTCCTCGTGCTTGCGATCCTGCATGGCCAGGTTTGCCAAATTGAGGCGGGCGGAAACCGAGTTCGGATCAATCTCCAGGATTCGCTTGAACTCCTGGGCTGCCTCGGTCCGCTGTCCCTTGCCGAGGTAGGCGGTGCCCAGCAGATTACGGACCCTCACGTTCTTGGCATCCGCCGTGAGCATCTCCTGGGCCCGGCGGATGGCCTCGTCGTACGACCGCTTGGACAGGTGGGTCATGAGGATGGAGGATTGGGCCGGCTGACTGCCCGGGCTTACCCGAAGGGCCTGCTCAAAGGATTCAAGCGCCGCATCCGGCTGCCCTTGGGCCGACTGGACCCAACCCAGGGAGAGGTGAGCGGGAGTGAAACTGGGGTCGAGTTCGAGAGCCTTTCGGAAGGATACTGCGGCTCGCTGCTGCTCTCCCAGCGCCATGAGGGCCGTCCCCATGATCTCGTGGCCCAACGTATCATTGGGCTGCTCGCGGAGGTATGCCTCCGCGGCCTTCAGAGCCTCCCGCGGCTGAGCGAGCTGGACATGCACCGCCGCAAGCTGCCGCTGGAGCGTGGGAAGCTTCGGATCGAGCTTCTGGGCAGTTTGCAGGGCGGTCAGGGCATCTTTGGGCCGCCCGGCCAGGGTGTAGGCTGCGGCGAGCCGCTCGTGGACCACCGCGCTCTTCGGTAGCGCCTTGGCCACAGCCTCGAAGGCCTCCACCGACGGCCCCGCCTTCCGCTGGGCCAGGTACACCTGCCCCATCAGGAACCGGAGCGCCGCAAAGTCCATGTAGCGCTTGGCCAGTGGGGTGAGTGTGGCCTCGGCCTTGTCGGGTTGCCCCTTGAGGAGATAGAGCTCCCCCAGGGCCAGCAGGATGCGGAGATCCTGGACCTTTCCCGACACGGCCTCCAGGGTCTGGATGGCCTCGTCCGCCTTCTTTTGGCGGGCGTACAGGAGTGCCAATGCCAAACGGCCGGTCCGGTGATCCGATTCGATCTTCAGGACAGCCTGGAATTCGGCCTCGGCCTCCGGGTAGCGGCCCGCCGACGCGCGGATCTGCCCGAGGCCTAGATGGGCCTCTGGACTGTTCGGGTTCGCGGCGAGCGCGGTTTGGAAGGCCTGCTCAGCCGCTGCCCCCTTCCCTTGGGCCAGGTGGGCCATCCCAATCCCCACGTGCGCTTCCGCCAGCTTCGGATCCAGCTCCAGAGCCGCCGCGAAGGCTTTGAGCGCCTCGTCAATCTTCCGCTGGGCTGTCAGGGCGCTTCCCAGGAGGGCATGGGCCCCCGCCTGCTTGCCGTCCTTCTCCAGAATAGTTCGAGCGGCCTGCTCGGCCTCGGCGAGCGCCCCCAGCTCCAGGAGGACCCGGCCCAATTCCAGGTGGGCCTGGTGAAAGTCGGGCCGGGCCTGGACCGCCTTCCAGAATTCGGTCCGGGCATCCAGGACCCACCCTTTGCGCTTGTAGGCCAGGCCTAATTGGTGGTGTCCCTCAGCGAAATTGGGATCGATCTGAAGGCTCCCGCGGAGTTCAATAATGGCCTCGTTGTACTTTCCCTCGGCCAGATACGTTGTCCCCTTCTCGTAATGCTCCTGTTTTCGGGCTGCCGGGTCCTTGGCACACGCGGCCGCCAGAAACAGGGTCATCGCGCCGAGAAGCACCAGGAAGGATCGAGCCCTCAATTCAGTCCACATAGCAGCCTCCCTTGAGTCACGCCCGGGGAATAACCCCTCGGAAAAACACTGGGAAAGCTTGGCAAACATTATGCCAGACTCTCCGGCTTCACGGGCCGTCCCCTCTCAGAGAATCATCTGTCTGGCCACCCCAAAAAGTGAAGGACGTCAAGGCTTTATCCTCGTCGCCGCCGGGCCCTTCCCCCTGCGGCTTCGCTGGCACAGGGGGCCTGTGGAATTGGGACAGGAATATCCGGAAAACCATTTCCCAGTGTTGCCAGTTCTGGACCTTTGCCTATAACAGCGGAGATCTAAGAAACCAGCCTCTCTACAAGTATGGCGTGGAACATCCCTACTCCGTCGCCACCGACGATATCCGGCCAGCCCGGCGACTCCGGTGCTCACGAGGAGGATGGTCCCCGGCTCTGGGATAGGGGTAACGATGATCTGCGTGATCTGGGTCGCCCACCTCGACTGGCCCGAGACCGGGGTCGCCGCGAATTCCTGGAAGGCCCAGAAGGAGAACGGGTCGCTCGGATCCAGGACGACCGCGCCGTAGTCGCCCCAGCGCTCGTTGCTGCCGCCGAACAGGTGGTAGTTCGCCAGACCCGCCTTGAGGAGCATGGGGGCGCCGAAAGTAAGGACTCCACCCGTGAACTCGCCCACCGAGGCAAACGAGCCGATGAAGTCTCCCGCCTCCGTGCCCGAACGGTTGTACGCGACGACGACATCGCCGAACGAGTTTGCCGCGATGGCACCAAAGTAGAAGTCGAAGTTCGGGTCGGCGATGGTGTCCTCCTGGATCACGGCGTTGGTCGACTCGCTCAGTATGGTCCACCGGAGGGCGGCGCGTCCGGTCATGCCGATGGTGTGGACCATGAACAGCAGGTCGCCGACCTGGACCACGTTGGCCCCGAAGCGATCGTCCGTGGTATCGATCTGCGTCGTGCCGTCCGGCTGTTTTGCGTTCGGGGGGAAGGAGGTCGGCGCGACATTGACAGCCGTCGTCGCAGACAGGGTCGCCCCCGCGCCCCCGGGACCGAGGACGTTGAACCGGTCGATCTGCCCGAAGAAGTCGTTGTCCACCGCGACGATCGCGCCATGCCCCGTGGACGGTCCCAAGTTCGACGCGCCTTGGAGGGTGAATCCCCGGTCGTTGGCCGGGAGATCGTCGAACCGCGTCATGTTGGCCAACGACGGAGTGCTCGCGAGCAGATCGCTCTTGGGCATAGAGAACAAGGACACGCTCTTGAAGGGACCGCTGGCGCTCGTGAAGTTGTTGGTCCCGATATACACGCCGTCGGCGTCCAGGGAGAGTGTGGGAAAATCCGCGAACCCCGTATTGCCGGTGAATCTCGCGGCCTTCCAGCCCGCCGTCGGATCGGAGGAGTTGGAGCGGGCGACCAGCACCTCGTTATGGGTGTTGGAGGTTGTGATCTGCGCGGCGAACCAGCGCCCGCTCGCGTGGTCGTAGACCACCCGCGGGTCGGTGAGGCCGACGGAGCCCAGGCTGAGGCCCGCGTTGGTCCAGAAGGCCTTGTCGGTGATCGGAGTTGTCACGCCGCCGCCGGCCTTGGTATAGACCGCGTAGGCTCCGTTGACCAACTCGACGATGTGGCCGGGGCCGACCGCGCCCATCGTGTCCGGCGGCGCCGCGCCCGTGCCCAGGGCGATGGTGGTGTCGAGCGTGATGCCGGTGAAGTTCGTGCCGAGAACGGGAATCGCCTGAGCGGAAGAGCAGGCGAGCAGGACGACGATCGTCGAGATCAGCCCACGCAACCGTTGCACCATGGCAGTCTCCTACCGACGGTCGAGGGTCAGCCGTCGATCTCCCTGTTGACCCCGGGCAGGTCATGGATGGCCACCAGCACATGGGTGACCTCCAGCCCGCCCACCCGGAGAGAGGCCACCGTGGTCAGGGGCGCCCGGACCGGTCCGTTGGCGGTGTGGAGGGTGATCCGGGGGGCATCGGGGTTGACATCAGCCCCCGCCTCTTGCGCCAGCCTGCGGGAGATCACGGTCACCGACGCCCCGGTATCCAGCAGGAACCGGCCGGCCCGCCGCCCGTTGAGCGAGGCCTCGACCACGAGGCTCCGCCCCGCGCCCCGGTAGGGGAGGATCGCGGAATCCGGCCCCGAGACCTGGG
>JACPAT010000211.1 GCA_016180655.1 Candidatus Methylomirabilota bacterium
CGAGCGGGGGGATCTGGCGGCCAAAGTCAAGTTCATGCAAGAGACGGACATGGCCGTGGTCGTGTCCCAGTCGCAGAACGAATTCGAGGATCTGAAGAAAAAGGGCGCGGACATCACGCCGCACCGGCGCCGGATGATCAAAGAGGACCTGGACGAGAAGTTCAAGGACCCGGACGACCGCTTCCGCATCGTCTTCGTCTGTGCCATGTGGATGACCGGCTTCGACGTGCCCTGCTGCTCCACGATCTACCTGGACAAGCCGATGCGGAACCACACCTTGATGCAGACCATCGCCAGGGCGAACCGGGTCTTCCGCGACAAGGTGAACGGCCTGATTGTGGACTACGTGGGGGTCTTCCGGAATCTCCAGAAGGCGCTAGCCATCTACGCGCCGGCCGCGGGCGATGGCGCCACCCCGGTGCGGGATAAGGCCGAGCTTGTGACCCTCTTGCGGCAGGCTATTGAAGAGGCGACCGACTTCTGCCGAGGGCTGGGTATCCGGCTCGAGAGGGTGCTCCAGGCCAAGGGACTCCAGAAGGTGAAGCTCCTGGATGACGCCGTCGAGCCCATCCCGGTCAACGATGACACCAAGCGGCGGTTCCGTCTCTTGACCGAGCGGGTCGCCCGCCTCCTCCGCGCGATCAAGCCCGACCCGGCCGTGAACGACTTCCTGCCCGTCTGCACCCTGCTCGTGGTGATTGCCGAGAAGATCCGCTGGCTGGGCGGGCCGGTGGATATCTCCGAGGTCATGGCGGACGTCGAGGAGCTATTGGACCGCTCCATCGCCACGCAGGGGTATGCCATCCAGCCCAGGAAGCCGGTGGACCTGAGCCAGATTGACTTCAAGAAGCTGAGAAAGCAGTTCGAGGCGGGCCGGAAGCGGACCGAGATCGAGAAGCTCCGGGGCTCGATCGCCGCAAAGCTCCAACAGATGGTTCAACTGAACCGCAGCCGGATGGACTACCTGGAGAAGTTCCAGCAGATGATTGACGAGTACAACGCCGGCAGCGTGAACGCCGACGAGTTCTTCCGGCAGCTCGTGGAGTTCGCCCAGACGTTGAACGTGGAGGAGCGGCGGGGGATCGCCGAGGGCCTGAGCGAGGAAGAGCTGGCGGTGTACGACCTGCTGCTGAAGGCCGAGGTGAAGCTGACAGCCAAGGAAGAGCAGCAGGTGAAGAAGGTCGCCAAGGACATCTTGGAGCGGCTCAAGGACGAGCGGCTGGTTCTCGACTGGCGGAAGAAGCAGCAGGCCCGGGCGGCGGTCAGGCAGTGCATCGAACAGATGCTGGATCGCTTGCCGCCTGCCTACACGCCCAAGGTGTATGAACAGACCTGCGAGCGGGCCTACCTCCACGTGTATGATTCGTACTTCGGAGAAGGCAAGAGCATCTACTCGATCCCGACCCCTCGACCGTCGTATGTCACGTAATCCTCGGAAGACAGCTGCCGGAGAGTAATCATGGGAAGGACGGCGCCGACAGCAGGTCGCCGACCGCAAGGGTCAATCCCGCAGGCCTTGCAGCACGCCTTGCGTGCGCGGCTGGAGAGGCACGTTCGCACGCACTGGAAGGACCGATGCCGCGAGGTCGTCGTCCGGTTCCGGGGGGCGTTTGCCTATGTGGACGCCTTTCCCCTCGAACCGCAGTTCATGTTCGGGGTGACGCCCGAGGAACGGGCGCAGATCGAGGCGACGCCGACGCACCTGTGCCGGCTCGGCTACCTGGGGAGGGCCGACCTTTGGGCCTTCGCCTTCTTCAAGTACAGCGACGAGAAGTACGAGCCATCCTTCCTCCCATCGGGCGCCCCCGTGGGCACGCCCGAGGAGGCCTTCGACTGCGCGGCCCAGGTGTATTTGACGGATTGAGACAATGGAAGGCCGGCAAGATCTCAGCGAAGCAGATCGAGGAATGCCCGAGGCGAGACGATCTGAACGCCGCGAAAGGTCTTGAGGGGCAGAAGATGCCTCTTGTCGCCGGTCACCAGGAAATCCGCCCGGGCCGCCAGCGCGCACTCGAGAATTCGGTGATCCGCGTCATCCGCGACTATGCCGGACAGTCTGACGGTTGGCCGAACCAGCGAGGCCAGTCCCGTGATCTCCGCTAGAGCTTCCTTGACTCGGGACGACGGCCAACCGAAGGTCTGGCCAAGGACGGACCTCAATTCTCCGTGCATCGCCGAGGAGAGGTACAGTTCGATCACATGGGCGCGGGCAAGGGCCAGGATGGCTTCGCAGGTCCCGCCAAATACGATGGCCGACACGTAGATGTTCGTATCGGCAACGACCCGCATCACCGCCGGGACCTTGCCCGGCCGGCCCGCACCTCGTCAAGCAGCCGCTGCAGATCCGCCTCGGTCTTGATCCCGAGGCGTTCAGCCGTCTCCGCCCCCCACTGGCGGAGCCGCTGCCATCGGCGGGAAGCCAGATACTGGCGAAGCGCGTCGCGAATCAGGTCGCTCCGGGTGCGCGCCTCCTCCCGCGCAACCCGTTGCGTCTCCTGGAGCAGGTCGCTTGGCAGCGATATGGTGATCGGAGTGGTCGTCCGCATTGTAAGTCCTCCTCGATGTTACCGAGTCATACTCTATGAAGGCCGCCCCGCCCTGTCAAGTCTCTTCTCTCTCCTGCCGGCCTTTCCGGTGCCCGTGGCGTCTTGGCGGTGAAAATTCCCCTTTACACGATCGCGGGCGCCGGTGTATAAGGCGGGCCAGTCTGAAGCCGACACCGTTCAGCGAAAGGAGGGATGACACGTGGCAAAGAAGGGGAAGGCGGCAGAGCTGATCATCTCCAAGAGCCGCACCAAGGCCGCGGCGAAGAAGTGCAATGTGTCCAGCGACTTTTACGGGGCCCTGGACAAGAAGGTACGCGACCTGATCGCCGCGGCCGAGGCCCGGGCCGTGGGCAACAAGCGGAAGACCCTGAAGCCCCAGGATTTGTAGTTCGACCGCGAGCGCCCATCGCAGCCCTCTGGCCCCCCCGGCCAGAGGGCTGTTCTGTTCCGGGGGACGACCATGCAGACCGTGCGGCTCTACCACCGGGAAGGGTGACCCGCCTGCGCGGAGGCGAGGGAGTTTCTCTCGCGCCACCAAGTCGCCTTCACGGCCCACGACGTGGAGCGGCATCCCCTGGATGCGCGGGCCACCCTGGGCCTGGTCCGCCCCTGCCGCAAATTCTTCGTCAAGGTGGGCGAGGAGGTCTTCGTCTGGGATCGCGATCAGGAAGAGGTTCCGGACGAGGCGCTGCGCCGCCACTTCGTGCATGCCGACGGGCTGATCCGCATCCCGGTCCTGATCCTCGGCACCACGACGGCCGTCCGCGGCTTCCTGCCCGACGTCTACGCGGAAGTTCTCACACGTTAACACCGCCAAGGCGCCAAGACCCGACCATCCCTTCTGAACAACGAAGGCCGGGAACTGCGTTTCGGGGCCCAAGGGAGGAACGTTACATTCTTTGGCGGCTTTGGCGCACCAATCCGCTTGAGGCGGATACCGTTGGTACCGGCGGTTCGGATGTGCGTCTCGGAGCGGGACTATCTCGGCCAGCCGATGTACTGGCCGTCCTCCCATAACTCGATCATGCGGGCCAGGATCGCCACCGACTCCTCGAAGCGCATGGCCTGGCTCATCCGCCGGAGGGCCGGCGGCACCCACTCGAGCCTCGGGCGCTCCGGCTCGGGAAGCCGGTAGTACGCCCGCCGCAGGCGTTCCAGGGTCGCCCGGTTGCAGACGTCCAGGTTCGAGGCGGGGGCGATCAGCGGGCGGGGGTTGTCGTGCAGTGGGCCCCAGTGCAGACAGTCGCGCAGGTTGATGCCCAGGAGGTCCCGCGCGACCCGTGCGAACTCCATGAACCAATCGGTCGTCCCGGCGCAGACGGGGCAGCCGTGACACCCGTCGTGCACGACGACCGCCTCGTATGCGGTGGCCCAGGGTCCACCGTTCAGCATCCAGTAGACGTGCTTGTAGTGACGCAGGTGAAGGGGGGGCGGGGGCGGGGTAGGCTGGGCCTCCCGGCGCGCCCGCGCCACGCGAGGACGGCGAGCAACGAGCGATCCCTTCATGGCGCGGATAGTCTAGCCGACACCTTGGAAGGCAGGCAAGGGAAAATCCTGGGATTGTCTGCCCATGGGATCCCGGCGGCGGTCTGCCTCTCGTAAGAGGGGCCGGAGCACCCTGCCCACCCGTTCCGCAATCAGCCGATGCCCCTGGGCGTTCGGGTGGATCGCATCCACCTTGAGAGCGGGCTTGTTCAAGATCCCGCTCAGGATATCCTCCACCAGGACGGCACCGTACCGCTCCGCCACCGCCCCGTAGCCCTTCAGGTAGGGATCGCCCATCAGGCCGACGTTCACCTCC
>JACPAT010000212.1 GCA_016180655.1 Candidatus Methylomirabilota bacterium
TCACGATGACGCCGAGCACCACGGCAGCGGCGAGGCCACCGATCAATCCGCTCACCGTCTTTCCGGGGCTCGCGGCGACGAAACCTCGCCCCGCGGGCCAGGCGCGCCCGATCAGCTCAGCAAAGGCATCTCCCCCGCAGATCACGAGAAAGAGGAACGCGAATGCCGGGAACCGGGCGTCGGCCGCCGGGTACACCACGTGGATCCGCTCCGGATCGGCGCCCAGGAGCGTGACGAGGTCGCGCCGGGTGCACTCGGAGATCGCGATGATCGCCGTCGCGCGTTCGAGGCTCCGCCGCATCCGGGCTCTCAAGGCGTCCGGTGGTCCATAGAACTCGGGAAAGTGCAGCGGGATCAGGTCGTAGGCAATCACGACCACCGGGATCGTCGGCAGGGCGGGCGTCATGTGCACCGTCGAAAGGAACAGGTCCGGCCGGCCCAGCCAGCCCTCGGCAGCCCGCAGGAGACTCCTCCTGTCCCAGCACCACTGCAGGACGCGGTCGGGAACGCGGGTGAGGGTGGCGGGAAACCCGGCGAACTCGGGGTCGGCCAGGAACCGGGCGACCCGCCGCCGGGTCTCCGCCCGGAATCCCCGGAAGAACAGGCGGTACTCGTGCCTCCTGTCCGCGGCCGCCAGATGGAGGAGGAGGCCCCGCAGATAGGTGGCGATGCCGGCATCCCCGAGCAATGGCACGCCATCCACCAGCACGCGCATCCCGTCAGCCCTCGGGCTTCCGGGCAACGACCATGGCGACGGCCCGGGCCGGCCCGTTCCAGTCCACGGAAGCTGCTTCGGCCTCCGAGCATGGCGCCCAGAGGCCCGCCGTGCTCCAGGCATGCTCGAGGTGCACCACGCTCAGGGGGGCCAGCAGGTCGGTGAGGCGCGACGGATCGTAGATCCGCTGGAAGTCGGTGATCATGGCCCGGCCGAAGGGGACGGAGATCACGGCCAGCCCCCCGGGGCGCAGGACGCGGGCGATCTCCCGGACGGCCGCCTGGTCACCGGCCGACCCCTGCGGATCGCCGTAGTGACCGATGCCGATGTGTTCGATCACGGAGATGGCCAGGACGGCGGCGAAGCTCCCCGTCGCGAACGGGCACCGCATGGCATCACCGCGGACGGCCCGCAGGTTCGGGTGGGCGTAGGGATAGGGATTGAAGTCGATCCCCACCACCCGGAACCCGCGCGAGGCCAGGGCGATGGGCACCCCGCTGCTGCAGCACCCGATGTCCAGGACGCGCCCGGCGATGCCGTCCACGTGTTGGAAGACAAAGGGGTACTCGATCACGCGCTCGGTGGTCACGAGGCCGGGATCGAAGACCTTCTGCAGGAGCCCGCGGACCAAGTCCGCGAGACGGGCCTTGAGCCGCGGGGCGCGATCCAGCACCCGGACCAGGCCGCGCCAGCGCAGGCGGTACTGCGGGCGATGGGTGCCACTGGGTTCAAGCGGCGACACGGTGATCCGTTCCTCCTGGGGACTGGAGCGCGCCCCGAACGATCACGGCAACGCCCGGCCCGTCAGCTCGCAGAGCCATGGCGTGCCGGGGGGCGCCCCAGCCACCGTTTCAGGGCCACGCTGCCCTTCGGACCGATGACCACCTGGAGGAGCTGGGAGGTGGCCTCCCGGCCGAACAGGATCGGAGGGTACAGGGCCACGCCACGCGCAATGTGCCTGAGGGCCGTGCGGTGATCGCGCCCGAGATGCAGATACGAGCAGTGGAGGTGGGCGCCGGCCTCCTGCTGTCGCTCCGCCCAAAGGTACCGCAGTCGCCGGAGGAGTCCGGCGGCACCCCGGTGCCTGCGGCCGACCGCGATCCTTTCCCGGATGGACCCCAGGAAGTCCTGGGATGTCTTGGAGGCCGGGTGGATCCGGAAATTGGCGAGCACGCCGGGGATGTACCGGAAATCGTGCCGCGCCGCCACCCGCATGTAGAACTCGACGTCCATGGCGAAGTCCAGGGACTCGTCCAGGGAGCCGACCTCCTCCAGCAGGGCCCGGCGGAAGAAGATGGTCGGCTGATGGACGTGGGCCCGGAACAGGTGGAAGCTCTCCAGTCCATCGCAGGCCCCCCGGTACACGCCCAGGGGCCGGCTGGCCTCATCGATCTGCCGGCAGTCCGCGTACACGAAGGCCGGGCCCCCGCCCGGGCTCATCACGGCCGCAACGGTGGAGAACGCCCCGGGCATGTAGGTGTCGTCGGCGTTCAGCCAGGCCACGATCTCTCCGGTCACCCGGCCGAGGCCCTTGTTGATGGCATGGGTCTGGCCGCGATCCAGCTCGCTCACCCAGGACGCCAGCCAGGGGGAATACCTCCGGATGATGTCCACGCTCCCATCGGTTGAGCCGCCGTCCATGACGAGGTATTCCAGGTCGGGATAGCCCTGGAGGAGCACCGATCGGATGGTCTCCTCGAGGAACGAGTCCTGGTTGTAGGACGGCGTGACGATGCTCACGCGGGGCCAGGGTCGGCCGTCGGGCATTCGGTCGGGCACCGGCGGGCTTTCCTCGGTCCACGGCCACCCGGTCTTGCCGGGAGGCGGGGGAGGAAGCCGGTCCAGGGTCGGACAGCGCATCGAGTCCTCTGTCACGGGTCACGCATCACGAATCACGCCTCACGGCCGGTGCCCGGAGACGGTGCCCTCCTGGCGGTGGCTCCGGTACCAGGCGATCGTCTGCTGCAGCCCCTCCTCGAACCCCGTGGTCGCGCGGAAGCCGAATTCCTGCGCCGCCCGACTCGTGTCGAGGCACCGCCGGGGCTGCCCGTTGGGCTTGCTGGTGTCCCAGGTGATCCGGCCGCGAAATCCGGTGCGCCGGGCGATCAGCTCCACCAGGTCCTTGATGGAGATCTCCCTGCCCGCCCCGATGTTCACCGGCTCCGGCCTGTCGTAGCGTTCCGTCGCCAGGACGATGGCCTCGGCGCAGTCCTCCACGAAAAGGAACTCGCGCGTGGGGCTGCCGTCGCCCCACACGACGATCTCCGGTTGATCCTCCTGGATGGCGTCCAGGCATTTCTTGATGAGGGCCGGGATGACGTGGGAGCTCCCGGGATCGAAGTTATCCCGGGGGCCGTAGAGATTTACCGGGAGCAGGTAGATGGCGTTGAACCCGTATTGCTGGCGATAGGCCTGGGCCTGCACCAGGAGCATCTTCTTGGCCAGGCCGTAGGGGGCGTTGGTCTCTTCGGGGTAGCCGTCCCAGAGGAGATCCTCCCGGAAGGGGACCGGCGCGAACTTCGGGTAGGCGCAGATGGTGCCGATGGCGACGAACTTCTCCACGGAGGACAGAAAGGCATGATGCATTAACTGGACGCCCATCGTGAGGTTGTCGTAGAAAAATCGGGCCGGGTTCTCACGGTTCGCCCCGATCCCTCCCACCACCCCGGCCAGGTGGATGACGATGTGCGGCCGGGTATCCTTGTACAGCCGGACGACGGCATCTTCCCGTCGGAGATCGTATTCCCGGCTGCGGGGAACGACGACCTCGCCGCACCAGGGCGTCCGCCGGAGCCGCTCCACGACGAAGGATCCCAGGAAACCGGCCCCGCCCGTGACGACCACTCGTCGATTGGACCAGGAAGCCATGCGCATGCCTCCCTCAGAAACCCGCCCTGTCCATGGAGGATGACGAGCCGGCGCGCGCGTCCTGCGCGACCGCGTGGAGCGCGTTCGGTCCGTGCTGGAGGATGTCCTCGACGGCGCGATGCACCTGTTCGACCGGGATGTCCTGGATGCAGTAGGGACGGTCGAAGATGCAGCGCACACAGCGATCCAGGTGGTCGGGATGGAAGCACGGACTGCAGGGCAGGGCGCGCCCAAGCACCCGATGCCCATTCCCCCAGGGGCCGAAGCGATGGGGACAGCTCGACCCGAACAGCGCCACGACGGGCACGCCCACGGCCGCGGCGACGTGCATCGGGCCGGCATCGTTTCCGACGATCAGATGACACCGCTTCAGCAGGGCCGCCATCTGTCGCAGCGTCGTCTTGCCGATCATGTTGATCGCCGGAGGGCCCAGGGCGCGCTCGATTTCGGTCCCCAGGGCCTCCTCTCCCTGGCCGCCGACCACCAGAATCCGGCCGGAACCCGCGCGGTGAATCCGCCGGCCCAACTCGACGAAGTGGCGTGTCGGCCATTGCTTGAGGGGCGAATTCCCCCCCGCGGGGGCCAGGCCGACGACCGGCTCTCCGGCCCCCACCGGATGGTCGCGAAAGACCGCCTCCGCGTCGGCGTCGTCCTCGGGTCCCAGCCACAGTTCCAGCCGATCCTCCTCGACCGTCCCGTCCAGGAAGCGGATCAGGTCCAGGGTGCGCTCGACCTCGTGCTTCACCGTCGC
>JACPAT010000213.1 GCA_016180655.1 Candidatus Methylomirabilota bacterium
CGGTCACGTGGGGCTACGCCGAGGTCCGCGGGGACAAGGTGATCGTCCTGGCCGAGACGGCGGAGCGGGCCGAGGAGATTGACGCGGAGCGCGCCCAGCGGGCCCGCGAGCGCGCCGAGCGTCGCCTGCATGAGTGGGGGTCCGGGGACGAAGGTGTTGACTTCACCCGCGCCCAGGCCGCGGTGCAGCGGGCGCTCACGCGCCTGGAGGTGGTGGGCAAGGGACGCTGAGAAAACCATTTCCGATTTTCGATTTCGGATTGCGGATTGAAATGCCCGCGATGGCTCTCGCATCTCTGCAGCCGCGAAATCCCACCTGACCAATCCCCAACATCCAGACCCCCGGCCCCCCGCCCCTGACCCCCAGCCCCCGCTCAGCGAAGGTCGGCGGTGATCTGCGCCAGGAGGGGCTCCAGGGAGAGCGGGCCGAGGCCCAGCTCGACCGCCAGCTCCTCGACGGTCTGGCGCTGCCCCTGCTGCCACAGCGCCAGGAGGAACGGGCCGGTGCGGTCGTTCCGGTACCACTCCTCGTCGAAGCGCTCGCGCAAATGCTGCCGGAGCTGGGCCTCGAAGATCCAGGCGCGCAGGTAGCGGCCGGCATAGAAGAACGGGTCCACGTCGGCCAGGTACAGCTCGCGCGGCCAGTCCACCAGGGTCGCGCCCGCCAGGAGCTCCCGGTACACCTCGGCGCAGCGGGCCACCGGGCCCGTGTCGTGCAGGATGAGCTCGAACGCGAGCTTGGCGGCGTAGCGGCGGAGGAACCACAGCGTGTGAAAGGCGGCAAACCGCTGAAAGTCCGCAGGATGGGTGAGGCCCACGAATCGCCGGAGCCATCCGCGCTCGCGCAGGAGGCCGTCCATCAGGAAGGCGAAGGCCTCGGTGACCGAGGCATCGCCCAGGCGCCGGTACTCGACGGCCAGGTGGGGATCGGTGTACGCGAAGTGCAGGGCGTGGCCCAGCTCGTGGAGGAATGCGGCGTAATCGTCGGGGCCTCCGCCGGGCCGGACGACCAGGATCACCTCGTCCGGGATCCGGGGCGTCGCGACGAAGGCCCGGGGCGTCTTCTTGGGCCGGGGCTCGTCGTCCACGCGAATGCGACCGCCGGCTTGCGGGTCGATCCCCATGCGACGGAGCGGGGCCTCGGCGGCCTCCCGGAGGGCAGCGGGCGGCAGGCTGGCGTCGAATTCGGGCGCGCGAAAGAGGCGGACCAGGTCGTGCCGTCCGGCCTCCGCCAACTTCACGCCGACCTGCCGCCGCAGGTACCAGGCGAGGAGATCGCGGTACATGTCCAGGCTGCGGGACAGGATCGGCTGGGTGAGGTCCCGGAGGGCCACCAGATCAACCCCCGACAGCTCCCGGCAGAGGGCCGTGTATCCGGCGAAGCCGAGGCGCTCCGCCTCCTGGTGGGATCGCTCCAGGATCTCCCGGCGCAGGCCGGAAAGTTCTGCCACCGCGGCGAGGCGCGCCGATTCCAGCGTGGCCCGGTGGGACCGGTCGGCCTCGTTCTTGATGCGAACCTCGGCCGAGCGGAGGGGGATCCGCTCTCCGTTCGCGGCGATCGTCTGGGCGGCCTCGGCCGTGGTGAGCCGGTCGCTGGGCTCCCGCACCTGGTACTCGATGCAATTCGTCCCGAGGAACTCGGCCAGGAATCGCAGGCGCCGGCCCTCGTCAGCATCCGCAGTCTCTCGGGCCGCGGCCTGCACCTCTTGAAAGGTCGGCCGGGAGCCCAAGGACGCGAATCGCTCCCGGACGGCGGCTGCCCCACTCTCGTCCTTCAGGCCGGCCCGGGTGAGATACTCCTCCCGGCTCAGGGCTTCGGCAAACCGTTCCAGGTCGTCGCGGATGCGGGACAGGTCCATGGGGGGAACCGGAACACCTCAAGAGCGTTCGGATGTTCGGGGGTTCGGTGGTTCGGCTGTTCCGGAACGACCGAACTGTCGAACGGTCGGGACCCACGGCACCGCGGTGCACGCCCACCGCCGTGGCGTGGGTGCCCCGAGCGCATTAGGGCGACTACAAATCGTCCAGATCGTCCTCGCCATCCGCGCCCTTGCCCGCGCCGGCCCCCTCTTCCCCCATGGCCTCTTCCATCACCTGGTCGAAATCCTCGCCGAGATCCTCGCCCAGCTCCCCCCCCATCTTCTTGGCGAAGCGCGCAATGCTCTTGGGGTCGTTCTCGTCCAGGTCGCCGAAGCTGCTGGGATCGGCCAGGGCGTCCAGCCGATCGTCCTCGGAGCGCAGGCGCGCGAAGCGGGACATGAGGCGTTCCAGACGGTGGCCGCCGCAGCGGGGGCAGGTGGGCCTGCCCGGGTTGCTGATGCTCCGGACCAGGATGCTCACCCGGCGCCGGCAGTCCTCGCACTGATACTCGTAAATCGGCACGGCTCTTCTCCTCCAGCGAAGTCCCTAAGTCGAGTGTTCGGACGACACCGGCTTGCCGTCGTCTCCCGGCGAGCCTCCGCCCTGTGGGATGGCATCTCCGGCCGCGTAGCGGGCCGTCACGGCCCGGGCGATCCGGTGGATCTCGTGACGCAGAGCGGCCGGCTCGAGGACCTCAACGGCATCGCCGCACGCGAGAAGCCACGGCACGAAATCCCCCGTCCGCAACGCCACCAGGGTGAAGATCACGCTCCCCTCCGGCCCATCCTCCCACATGAGGGCCCCGACAGGTGGATGCTTCTTCAGAACCTGGGCGAGGGGAGGGCGGTACGCCAGCCGAACCCGGTGGAATCCCGAAGGCTCGGCCGGCCCGGCGTGCAGGTGGCGCTCCAGCAGGCGGGCCGCGACGGGGCGAAACCGATGCCGGGTGATCGCGGCGTCGTGCAAGTGGGCCACGGGGATCCGCAGGATCCGGCGCCGGTCATGACAGTAGGCCAGCAGGGTGCATCCCGTTGGGGAGGAGAGCAGGCGATAGGGATCTGCGCGGCGCGAGGGGGACCCGCGTCGCGCCGACGGCAGATACGCCAGCTTCACGGACCGCCGCTCTGCGATGGCCGCCGTCAGGGTGCCCAGGAGCGCCTCGGTGCGGGCGTCCTGAACAGGCAAGGCCAGGGCCAGTTGCCGCTCCCGCGGCTCCTCGGGCGGCTTCGTGGCCAGGGCCTGCTGGAGCTTGTCGGTGGCGATCGTCAGGGCCCGGGCCTCGAGGGAACCCGTGCGCGCGGCGGCCGCCTGCGCCGCCAGGCGGAGGGCCAGGGCCTCATCCACCGTCAGGGTGATCGGCGGCAGCAGGGCCGGGACGGCCAGGCGGTAGCCATGGTCGAAGTACACCGGGAACCCGGCCGCCGTGAGGGCGTCCAGGTCCCGCAGGAGCGTCCGCTCCGAGACGCTGCAGGCGCGGGCAAGAGCGTCTGCGTCCGACCCCGAACGGGTGTGCAGGAGCGTGAGCAGCTTGACGAGGCGTTCGGAACGGTGCATGGCGAGCCTCACCCCGAGGCCGACTGAATGTGGGGCCGACGCGGGACCGCCAAGAGGCACATAGCAGACTAGCCCCGGGCCTGTCAAGAAGGCTGGCCCTCCCGCCTTCATCTTGACCCCTGGCCGTCGTCGCGCCTAGAATGCCTGTGCCGCTCCTGCGCTCGGTGAGGACCTCATGCGTTGCCCTGCCTGCGGCTTCGTCAGCTTCGATCACCTGCCCACCTGCAAGCGATGCGGGAGGGCCCTTCCCGACCGGGAGAAGCGGCGGAGCGCCGTCGCCATACAGGTGGTGCCGGCACCGTCGCCTCTTGGATCGCCCGGAGACGCGAACCGGGAGGCTGGCCCGCAGGCCACAGCGACGGTCCCGGAAGGCGGCCAGGAGGGCGCCGCCAGCCCCAGGGAGGACCGGAAGCCAGAGGTGCCAGCAAGGGAGGCAGACGTCCAGGGCGGCTTGCCGGTTGCCGCCGGGGGCGAGGCTCCCGGGAGCGACTTCGCGTCTCTGCCCAAGGCAGGGTTCTGGGTGCGAGGCGTGGCCTTTCTCATGGATCTGGCGATCGTCACCGCGCTCAGGGTCGCAGGGGGCCTCCTGGTTTGGGGAGCGGTCGAGATCGGCGGGGCATTCTCCTCGACGTCGGACCTCGCCCTGGAGTGGCTCCAGACGACTGCAACGACGGTCCTCACTGTCCTCATTATGCTGGGCTATTTCATCCTGCTCGTGGGGTGGAGCGGCCAGACGGCGGGAAAGATGCTCCTGGGGTTGAAGATCATCCGGGTCACCGGCACGGAGGTCGGCTACGTCCGGGCGTTCGTACGCTGGGTGGGTCAGGTCTTCGGCTTTCTGATATTCGGCCTGGGCTTTGTCATGGTCGCCTTCTCCCGCCGGAAGCAAGGCTTACACGACAAACTTGCCGG
>JACPAT010000214.1 GCA_016180655.1 Candidatus Methylomirabilota bacterium
AGAAGCTCCGGATTGTCCTAGCTATTTCTCGGAGGGCCTACCCTCTGGGTTCCTTTCTTCCAGAAGTTCGGCCTCGGCTCGGAACCAGTCCGCCAGATCTTCTCCATGTTGGCCGCCGCGGGCGAGGAAGAGCGCATACGCGCGGTCAGCGATCTCCTCGTGGGGGATTGTGGAGTCCGTGGAGGTCTCTTCCCGTCCGGAGGCCCGGCCGGGTGTGTTTCGTTCTCTGCGGGCGGTGGGCCCCTCTGATCTCTTGATCTTCCGAGGGGTTCCTGGCTTGGGCATGGTCCTAGGAAGATCCCACCGCGAATGCCAGCAGGACTCCTGCGGCCAGTGAGAGTGCCCAGGTGATTCCCATTATGAGCAGCATGGTGTCCCTCTCATTTCTTCCTGCCGGGGAAGGGTTCTACGCAGATTCCACATCGCTCTTTGCAGTTTCACCGCTTCAGTTATCGGGGACGGCTCTCTGACAATTGCTTGGGCTTTGGGAGAGCAGGACTCGTGCCACCGGTGCGAACCAGCGCCGGGGCTGCGAAAGTGTTCGCCGTTGCGGTCGCTCCGCCGAAAGCGCTCGTTTCAGAAATGGAAGACGACCTCGCTGACGGTTCCAAGTTGAACCATGCCGTGGAACACGCGGGCCCTTCGGCGTCGAGGGGGAAGGATTCGGCCCGGTACCGCGAGGGCCCACAGGGTCCATGATTCCGGCGGGGATGTCCGCCGCAGGGACCGCGCCCAGCCAACCGGCCGGGGGGCGCGGCCGGCCGGGCCACACGTGCTGCAGGCTCTCCCGGACTTCGGGCGGGGCAAGAAGCCGAAATCATCGGGCCGGCTTCGGAATCCTGTGCTGTGTCTCGGAACAAACGTCCCGAGCCATGAACTGAATCTCTGCCTGTGCCAGTAGACCTGGACTGGCCGCCGTCGGCACGGCGAGGGAGGATCGGAGGTTCTGCTGGGACCGGTAGCGGTAGAACAAGTCGAAGCGCACTTCCCTTCCCACCGTCCGCACGTCGAGCCGAAACGGGGAAAACTGGTTAGTGCGCAGGATGAAGTCCGAGCTCGCGCCGTTTGCCTGGGAGATTTCGCGACCGTCGGCGTCCACGCCTACCAGATCGAACTCCAGAAAACGGATCTCCGAGAAATGGGGATTGTGTGCCACCCCGTCCAGTCGCAGGACGCCCGGATCGGGGCGAACGCAGTTCCAGTACAGGACCACCTGGGCGGTCCCCACCCGATGAGAGAAGGTTGCTGGAGGATAGACGGGTCGCCGCTCTTCGGCGGTCCTCAGGGCCTCAAGAGGCGTACAGGCCGCGAGGCTCACCGCAAGTATTGTGACCAACAAGGAATGCTGCCACATGGTGCACCTCCAGCATCGTCACCGGACCCCGGCTGGCCCAAGACGCTGGGCCCCCGCGCCACCGGAAACCGGGGGGACTGCCATCAGACTCATCCCGCTTCCGAGGACGTCGCCCCCTAGACCATCCAACGAGATATGCGGGAGCAGGATGACCCACGACATGTCGATGAGGCTCGCATGACCGAAAAAACCTCCCCTGCGGCAACAATTCCTGTCGTCCCGCACGCCTGTGAAACCCACCTCCGAGTGCTGCCCTTTCGGGGTTTACTGGGACCTCTTCGAAGTTTCGAGGAGGGACACAGCGAAGCGGGCGGGGATACCGAAGTTGCTGCCGGCAAACTGTTGGAGCACGGCATAGTTGATGGCGATGACCTTCCCGTCGGTGCTCAGCACCGGACCACCGCTGCCACCGCCGGTTGTCAAGGCATCGTATGTCACCTGGTGGGGTTGCACGTCAGCCAGAAGCCCTTGCGTGATGGACGGGCGGATCAAGTCCAGGGCGGCGATTCGGTCCGCGAGTGCATACTCGTCTGGGATATCCTCGGCCATCAAACGCTGCACGGTGGCCGGATCCGCCCTCGCCATCAGGGCCTCCAGCCCTCTGGGATAGCCCATGAGCAGGACCGGCCGTCCCGGGACCGGGCCGCGGCCGGAGTGGTCGAGCGCGAGCACCGGTACCCGGGCCCCCTTCAGGTCTCCCCGGATGAGAGCCACATCGGCGTCATCTGAGACCCTGACCACCGTGAGAGGCACGGCGACCCGAATCCCCGGCACGAAGGCGCGAAGGCTCGTCATTCGGGGGGTGTACCCGGCGGCCAGGAGGCCTTCCAAGCTTTCGTCGCCCCGCCAGGGCTCCACCACGTGCCGGTTCGTCACGAACAGCCCGTCCCGGCTCACGAGAAAGGCCGTGCCGCTGAAGGGCATCGTGGCCACGGGCCCCTTCCCGTCGGGTGAAAGCAGCGGCCGCCCGGAGGGGTCGCGCCGCGGCTGTCCGTCGTCGTCCAGTGCTGCGTAACGCACCGGATGCCCCTGCGGGTCCACCAGAGAGAGGGCTCCCTGAACCAGTGCCACTCCGCCAGCGAACCTGGCGATCAGCCGCTCCCCCGCCCGCTCCTCGGCCTCTCGCAAGTGCAGCTTGCTCTCGGTCTGTTGTAACGCTCCGAGCAGACGCTCTCGTTCCTTCTGGAGGGTGGCTACAGCCTCCTGCTGACGGCCGATCCTTTCCCGTTCCGCCTCCAGGCGGGTGGCCAACCCATCACGCGAGATTCGTTCCTCTTTCAGGCTCAGCCTGAGGGCACCCACAGCCTGGCGAGTCTCCTGGCTCGTCCGATAGCCGGAGTACATCGCGAAGGGAACACCCGCAGCCAGTGTCAGGGTGACCAGGAAGATGGCGGCGGCGGTCACGCGAGCCCCCCAGGAGGCTTCGCGGACGAGATCACGGACCAGGAACCTGAGAAAGGTGGTCGCGCTCACGAGGGGAGCCGCCTGCTCGGCCCGAGCGATGGCTCGAGAATCCGCCACGATGAGTCGGAGGGTCTTGCACTCTTCATTATCCCGGCAGGTGCGGAACCGGAACTGCGGCCCGTTCTGTCCGAGCTGGAAGGAGTCTCCCGGCGCCAGGAACGTCTCCGAAACCTTCTGATCGTTCACCCAGACCCCGGCACCGGCAATATCCGTCAAAAGGAAGTTGCCTGCCTCGCGTCGGATCTCGGCCAGGAACGGGGCCACCACCGGGTAGGCCCCTGGGTCGACCACGAGGTCGTTCGAGGAATCCGTGCCGATGCGGATCGGGTCCTCGTCAAAGACCTCGACTTGCCCGCGGTTTGGGCCGGACAGTTGGATCAGCGCTGGCTGCATTGCCCCTCCGGATCGGCCAGGCTATCCGCGCCTGGCATCTCGGCAATCTCCCGCTGTGGCTGCGAGGGGACCCCTTCGGCCTTTGCCATTCGGGACGCTGCCATGAGGCCCATCGCATATCCTTTTGATGCGCGCCCAGAGCTTGAAGATCCGCGCACCATCCATTCCGGCCGGCCGGCAAGAGCATCCCATCCCACGGAGAGTGTCTCATATCGTGGAACACCACCTGTCCCACGGAGGAACAATCACTTGTGGTGCTAGGGGGCCTCGATCCTGACATGGCAAGGCACTACGCCAAGTTAGCGACTTGCGGGCTCATAGGCACGCCGCTTGGACCTTTCGAAAGCGGAAGCTCGAAATCCCGGAAGGACGGTCCCCGGTATTCATGTTGGCCCTCCTTGCGCTGCGATATCTCGGGACAACCACCCAAGCAAGAGATGAAAGGATGGCGAGGAGCAGAATGCCCGGTGGACCCGTTACGCTTATCCCCGGACTCTCCGCATCACTATCACCCACCTTCAGGATTGAACCCACTCGCACGGCAGAACCTTTGCCGGAGCAAGAAGCATCTACCCTAATGAGGAGGGTGGCGTTTTGGGATGAGCAGATCGGTATCACCCGACTCGCAGCGCGAAATCCATCGCCCTGTCACCGCATGGCGCAGCCTGCGCCAACCGTGCGGTGACCTGGACGACGATCGGTTGAAGGGAAAGACCACGTGACTGCGTATGGCATTGTGATCGGCCTGCTGCTTGTATTCCCCTGGGCCTTGGTCGGCCTTACGGTCTTGGGGGCCGCCCCGTCCGCCGTGGGGCGCTGGCTGGAGCGTCGCCGAAGGCCCCAACCGGCACGAAGGTCCGGGCGCTCCAAAGGATCTCACTCCAGGAACGAAGGCCGGGTGCCCCCGATGAGCGTTGCACCCGCGGTCGGATCGGAGGCCGCTTCACAGCCCTGTCCCATGCGGAGGGCCGCATGAGCGGCGCGCTGGAGCGGGCCTGTGAAGCCCCGGCCGGAGGTCCATGATGGACGGCCTGTTGCTGTTCCTCATGACCTACGGGTCCTGGTTGGTCCTTTGCTGGGTCTTTCTCGACCTGACGGTGGTGCCG
>JACPAT010000125.1 GCA_016180655.1 Candidatus Methylomirabilota bacterium
ACGGTCTGGGAGGAAGCCATCATGTTTTCTCCGGAACACATCCGTTTACTGGCACTCTCCGCGACAGCTCCCAATATTGAAGAACTGGCCAATTGGATCCGGAGCATTTTAAATCACCCGATAGAAGTCATCATTGAAAACCACAGGCCCGTTCCCCTTATCCATCATTTTCAATGCCAAAGCGTTATTTATAAAGACTCCAAGTCACTAAGAAAAGACGGCTACTTGAACCAAGAAATATGGCGGTCCAACCGGCGGGATCAATTCCACTCCTTTAGAAAACATCGGCGTTTTGAGAAAAGATCCCATGAACGCTTTTTGAGGGCACGGCCAAACCGTGCGGACGATTTGATGCGGCATCTTTTGGCAGAAAAAAAACTGCCGTGCCTGTATTTTGCGTTTGGAAGAAAAAGGGCCGAGGAGCTGGCTTGGGAACACGGAAAATACGATTTTTTAACACCAGCTGAGAAAGCGCAAATCACGACGCTTTATCACCAGCTCTGTGAGAAATTTGATTTACTCCACGAATCCAGCGCCTCCGATATGCGCCGGCTCGTCCTCCAAGTGGAACAGCATCAGGATGTCTGCGCCGATCTCCTCGAGGGGATCGCTGGCTTCCCGGATCTGCATCTCAGGCAGGGGCCTGTTGGGGGGGTCGCAGCTTCAGGCGGATCTGGTCCAGGATGCCGTTCACGAACGCGCCCGACTCCTGGCTCCCGTAGAGCTTGGCGAGTTCGATGGCCTCGTTGATGGCGACCTTCTCCGGGATATCGGAGCGGCAGAGTAACTCGTAGGCGGCCAGGCGGAGGATATTGCGCTCCACCAGGGCGATGCGCGCCAGGCTCCAATGGGCCGCATTGGCGGCGATGAGCAGGTCGATCTCGGGGCCGTGCTCCAACGTCCCCCGCACCAGGCTATCGGCGAAGGCCTGGACCTCTGGCAGGGCAGGGTGGTCCTGCCAGAATTCCTTGAGCAGCCGCTCCGTCTCGCCGGGTCGGAATTCCAGCTCGTAGAGAATTATCAGGGCGAGTTCGCGCCCCTTGCGTCGCTTGCCCATGGTTTCCACGACCGGGGGCTAGGGGATGGGGGGTGGGGATTGGGGGGAAAGCCAGCCCCCGGCCCCTGATCCCCAACCCCCGTTACTTGAGTTCCCGGAAAAGATTGGCCATCTCGATGGCCGAACACGCGGCATCGAAGCCCTTGTTGCCCCCCTTGCTGCCTGCCCGCTCGACCGCCTGCTCAATGGAATCCGTGGTGAGGACGCCGAAGGAGATGGGGACACCCGTCTCCATGGCCGCGGCCGCCACGCCCTTGGACACCTCGCCCGCGATGTACTCGAAGTGGGGGGTAGCCCCCCGGATCACCGTCCCCAGGCAGATGATGGCCTCGTAGCGGCCCGAGGTGGCCAGGCGCTTCGCCGCCAGCGGGATCTCGAACGATCCCGGCACCCTCACCACGTCGATCTGATCCTCCTCGGCCCCGTGACGCCGGAGGGCGTCCAGGGCCCCCTCCAGGAGGCGGGCGGTGATGAACTCGTTGGTCCGACTCACCACGATGCCGAAGACGAGCCCCTTGGCCACGAGGGTCCCTTCCCACGTCCGCATGTTCCCTCCTTAGCGCCTGGCCCGGCCGGTTCCCGCGGCGCCGTCCCCCCGCGCGCGGCGCGGGGCGCAGCTGGCGGGGGCCTGGATGAGGTGCCCCAGCTTTTCCCGCTTGGTCGTAAGGTACCCCAGATTGGCCGGGGTGGGCTTGGTCAGCAGCGGCACCCGCTCGACCACGTGCAGGCCGTACCCCTCCAACCCTACGATCTTGCGCGGATTGTTGGTCATCAGGCGAAGCTTGGAGACCCCCAGGTCCACCAGGATCTGGGCCCCGACGCCGTAATCGCGCAGGTCCGGCTTGAATCCGAGCTTCTCGTTCGCCTCCACCGTGTCGAAGCCCTGGTCCTGCAGCTCGTAGGCCCGCAGCTTGTTCGCCAGGCCGATCCCGCGTCCCTCCTGCCGGATGTAGAGGAGCACCCCTTTCCCTTCTTGCGCGATGCGCTCCATGGCGCGGTCCAGCTGCGCCCCACAGTCACAGCGGAGCGATCCCAGCGCGTCGCCGGTCAGGCACTCGGAGTGGACCCGCACCAGGACCGGGTCGGCGACGCTGATCTCGCCCTTCACCAGGGCCAGGTGATGCTTGTTGTCCACCTGGCTGTGGTACAGGAGGGCCTTGAAGTTGCCGTGGCGTGTAGGCAGGATGGTGCTGGCCAGGCGGCTGACGAATTTCTCCCGCTTCATCCGGAAGTCGATCAGATCCTTGATGGTGATCATCTTGAGGCCGTGACGCCGGGCGAAGCGGGCCAGCGCCGGGACACGTGCCATCGTGCCATCCGGATTCATGATCTCGCAGATCACGCCCGCAGGGCACAGTCCCGCCAGGCGGGACAGGTCCACGGCCGCCTCGGTCTGGCCGGCGCGGGTGAGCACGCCGCCTTCCCGGGCGCGCAGGGGAAACATATGGCCCGGCCGCGCCAGGTCATCCGGCCGGGTATTCGGGTCCAGGATGGCCTTGACGGTGGCGGCCCGATCGTGGGCCGAGATGCCGGTGCTGACCTTGTGCTTGGCCTCGACGGAGACGGCGAAGGCGGTCTCGAAGGGGGAGGTGTTCTCCGAGACCATCGCCGGGATCTGCAACTGGTCCAGGCGCTCGCCCAGGATGGGCATGCAGATCAGGCCCCGCCCGTGGGCGGCCATGAAGTTGATGGCGGCCGGCGTGACCTTTTCGGCCGCCATGGTCAGATCCCCCTCGTTCTCCCGGTCCTCGTCGTCCACGACGATGACCATCTTCCCGTTGCGGATGTCCCGGATAGCGTCCTCGATCCGGTCGAAGCGGATGGACCCCTCGGTTCGGGACGATCTGCCCGTGGACGTGCCACGCCACCCGCGGCCGCCCGAGGGAGCCTTCGAACGCGGGGACGCTGGCCGAGGGCGCGGGGGTGCTTTCCGTGTGGTCATGCGAAGCCGTGCTCCTTGAGGGAGGCCAGGGTCAGGCCCTCCTGGCCCACGAAATCCGCCCGGCCTGCCAGGAGTCGGGCCACGTGTTTTCCCAGCAGGTCGGCCTCCAGGTTGACCGGGTCGCCCACCCGCTTGCCTCCCAGCGTGGTGTGATGGAGGGTGTGCGGGATGAGGGCCACGCCGAAGGTGTCGCGGCCGAGTTCCGCCACGGTCAGGCTGATCCCGTCCACGGCGATGGAGCCCTTCATCACCAGGAGAGGGGCCAGGTCCGGCGGGAACCGGAAGCGCACGAACTCGCCGTCACCCTGGGGAACTCGATCGGCGACCTGCCCGACGGCATCCACGTGGCCGGTGACCAGGTGCCCGCCCAGGCGATCGCCCAACCGCAGCGGTCGCTCCAGATTCACCCGCGCCCCGACCCGGAGCGTCCTCAAAGTGGTCCGCGCCAGCGTCTCGGCCGAGAGGTCGCAGGCGAACGCGTCCCCCTTGAGGCTGGTCACGGTGAGGCACGCGCCGTCCACGGCAATGCTGTCTCCCACGCGAAGGCCCTCCGCCAGCGGCCCCGCCCCGATGACGGCACGGGCGCCGTCCGCGCGGGGGGAGTACCCCCGAATGGTGCCGATGGCCTCGATGATTCCGGTGAACATTACCGTTCGGTAGTTCGACTGTTCGGTAGTTCGACCGTTCGGGAACAACCGGGACCCACGACACCGCGGTGGCTACCCACCGCCGTGGCGTGGGTGCCCCGAACCCCCGAACAGCCGAACGCTTTTCTGTCTTTCGGCTAAGGCCTCACCGCTCCCCGATCGATGTAGCCTTCCACCAGGATGTCGCCGTCGAAGCGCTCGATCCGCACGTCCCGCAACCGCGCCGCCTGGCTCAAAGACTCGATGCCGTCCCCGCCGACCGCGGTGGGCGTGGATTTCCCGCCGATCAGTATCGGCGCCAGGAAGACGAGGACCTTGTCCACGATCCCCTCGCGCAGGGCGGAGGCGTTGATCTCCGCCCCCCCCTCGATCATCACCGAGAGGATCCCGCGCTTCCCCAGCGCTTCCATGAGGCGCTCCAGGGAGACCCGGCGCGGGCTGCTCTCCACCACGATCACCTGGACCCCCTCGCGCTGGAGGGCCTCCAACTTCAACCGAGGGGCCATCTGGGAGACCGCCAGGATGGTCGGCGCGGTGGAGGCGCGATTCACCACCTTGGCCCGCAGCGGCAGCCGGGCCAGATTGTCCACGATCACCCGGATGGGATCGCGCTGGTCCGCGATTTCCAGCCGCGTGGTCAGGAGGGGATCGTCGCGCAGGACCGTGCCGATACCCACCAGGACGGCATCCATCTCGTTCCGGAGCTGATGGACACGCCGCCTGGCGCTCTCCCGGGTGATCCAGCGGGACTCCCCGGTCCGGGTGGCGATCTTGCCATCCAGGCTGGCGGCGACCTTCAGGGTCACGAAGGGGCGACCCGTCCGGACATGGGTGAAGAACGCCTCGTTGAGCCGCTCCGCTTCCCCGGCGAGAACGCCGACGTCCACGGAGACGCCGGCCGCGCGCAGCGCCGCGATGCCCTTGCCGCTCACCGCGGGATTCGGATCCCCACAGGCGGCCACGACGCGGCGGATTCCCGCCTCGAGGATCTGCTCCACGCAGGGCGGCGTACGGCCGTGGTGGCAGCAGGGCTCGAGGCTGACATACAGGGTCGCCCCTGTTGCGGCCGGACCGGCGTCGCGCAGGGCCGCCACCTCTGCATGGTCGGAACCGGCGTAGGCGTGGAAGCCCTCGCCGATGAGCTGGCCGTCATTGACCAGGACCGCCCCCACCATGGGGTTGGGGCTCGTCCGCCCGCGGGCCCGCGCCGCGAGGTCCAGCGCGCGGCGCATCCAGATCTGATCGGCCTCGGAAGCTCGCACCATGATTCCCGCAACCTGCCGTCACATAACGACTTTCGCGTGCAGGCTAACATCGTCGCCCAGAGGTGTCAAGGTCAAAGCCGGCCGCTCCCGACAATGGAAACTGGAAATCGGAAACTGGAAACTGGAAGTTGGAAGATGGAAAACGGAGGCCGCCAATATCCGGTTTCCATTTTCCAGTTTCCAATTTCCAAAAGGGTGGGTCAGGAGAAAAGGGCGGTAGCGAACTCGCGGGGATCGAAGGGCTGGAGGTCGTCTGGCCCCTCACCGACCCCCACGTAGCGCACGGGGAGCTGGAGCGTCTGGGCGATGGCCACCACGGCCCCGCCCTTGGCCGTCCCGTCCAGCTTGGCGATGATGAGACCGGTCACGCCTACGGCGTGATGGAACTCGCGGGCCTGGGCCACCCCGTTGAGGCCGATGGTCGCATCCAGGACCAGGAGGGTTTCGTGGGGGGCACCCGGCACCTCTCGGGCGATGACCCGGTGGATCTTCTTCAGTTCCTCCATGAGGTTCTGCCGAGTGTGCAGCCGACCGGCCGTATCAACCAGCAGGCGCTGGATGCCCCGGGCCGTCGCCGCCTTGCAGGCATCGAAGACGACGGCGGCGGGATCCGCCCCGGATCGGTGGGCGATCACGTCGGCCCCGATCCGCTGTCCCCAGATCTGGAGTTGCTCGATGGCCGCCGCACGAAAGGTGTCGCCGGCCGCCAGGAGCACCCGCTCCCCGGCGTCGCGATAGCGCTTGGCCAGCTTGGCAATTGTCGTGGTCTTTCCGGAGCCATTCACGCCCAGGAACAGGGTCACGTGAGGCGGGACGCCGGGGACGGGAGCGGGCGGACTCCCGACGTTGAGCAGCGCGGCCACCCGGTCCGCCAGCAGGGCGCGCATGGCCTCGGCATTGGTCGCGCCCTGGCGCCGGAACGCGGCGCGGGCGGGTTCCAGGATGGCAGCGGTGGTCGCAGGGCCGAGGTCCGAGGCGAGGAGGGCCTCCTCCAGCCCCTCCAGGACCCCCTCGTCCAGGGTGGCGCCGCCGAAGAGCCCCTCCAGCTTCTCGCGCAGCCCGTCCCGCGTCTTGCGCAGGCCGTCGCGCAGGCGGGAAAAGAAACCGGATGGCGCAGGGGTCTCGGTCGACATCAGAGGGATTGATCCAGGGCGAAGGCGGCGCGGCGTGCCTCGAAGAGTCCGCGGCCCAGCACCGCGTCCGGGCCCAGCAGCAGGCAGAGGCAGCAGGTGTTCTTGAGCGGAATCACGGCGAGCGTCCCGCGCTCGGCTTCCAGCAGGACCTCGCCGACTGTCCCGTGACCGAGATGTCCGGCGGCAGCCAGCGTCTCCCGCAGGAGCAGTCCGGCGCCGGCCCCGGCCGCGTCGAGATCCACGGCCGGCCCGCGGCTCGCCCGGGCGATGAGGACACCGTCCTGGTCCACCAGGATCGCGCCCCGTGCGCCGGCCACGCGGTTCAACAGACTGTCCAGAACTGTCTGGAGGTCGGGGGAGGCCACGGGGTTCCTCAGGAGCGTTCGGGAGTTCGGTGGTTCGGGGGTTCGGTTGTTCCGGCGGGTCCGGGTACCACCGAACGGTCGAACGCCCGAACTACCGAACGGTTTTTCTGTTAGGCGGCCGCCTTCATCCGGACCGAGATCACCTTGGACGCGCCCTCCTCCTCCATGGTGATCCCGTACAGGATGTTGGCCGCCTCCATGGTGCGCTTGTTGTGGCTGATGACGATGAACTGGGAGGCCTGCGACATCTCTCTGAGCAGGGTGATGAAGCGCTCCACGTTGACGTCATCCAGGGGGGCGTCCACCTCGTCCAGGACGCAGAAGGGGCTGGGGCGGGTCGTGAAGAGGGCGAGGAGGAGGGCCAGGGCCGCCAGGGCGCGCTCGCCGCCGGAGAGCAGCGAGAGAACGGTGGCCCGTTTGCCCGGGATGCGGAGAAGCATCTCGACCCCCGGCTCCTCGGTCGCTTCCCCCTCGCCCGGCTCGACCAGGCGGAGTTCCGCGCTCCCGCCGCCGATGAGACGGCGCCAGTAGTGGTCGAAATGCCGGTTCACCGTGGTCAGGGTCGAATCGAAGAGCGTCGTGATCGTCCGGTTGATCTCCGCGATGGCCTGGCGCAGGGAGGCCACGGAGCTGGTCAGGTCTGTGGCCTGGCTGGTGAGGAACTCATGCCGCTGGCAGAGGGCCTGGTATTCCTCCAGGGCGCCCAGGTTTGCCGGACCCAGCTCCAGGAGCTTGGCCCGCAGCTCTTCCAGCTCCGTCTGGGCAGCCTCCACCTCCCAGGTGGACTCCGCAAAGCGCTCGCGAAGTTCGGGCAGGCTGACGTTATGGTCCTGCCAGAGGCTCTGCTCCAGGTGCGTCATGGCCGTCTTCAACTCGCCGCGCTTCGTTCCGAGAGAAGCGATCTCTTCGGCGATCTCCCCCTCCTCGCGTCGCCTGGTCCGGAGGGTCTCCTCCAGTTGCCGGATGGTCTCCTGGGCAGCCGCCCTGGCTTCCTGCACCTCCACCAGGGCTCCCTGGCGTGCCTCCTCGTCCCGGTGGAGGGACACGAGGGACTCGCGCAGGCGGCCGCGCACCTCCTCCAGGCCGGTCTGGTGGGCGGTGAGGTCAGCCGATTCCTGCGTGAGGCGGGCTGTCTCCGCCTCGGCGGTCTCGAGGTCGTGGCGCATGCGCGCGAGGTCGCGCAGGGTCTCGTCCCGCTGGGCGGCCCGGGACGCCAGGGTCACCCGCTTTTCCGCCAGTTGGGCGGCCAACCCTTCGCGCGTCTGGCGCAGGGCCGCCACCGCGGATTCCCGCGCGGCGATCGCCCGATGCAGCCCCTCCGCCTCGGCTTCCCCCTGGGCCACGGCCGCTCGGAGGCCGTCCACCTCGCCGGCGATTCGATCGAGATCCGCCTCCACCGCCTGGAGCTCGATCCCGAAGAGTTCCAGTTGCTGGCTGAGGCGCGCCTCCTCGGCGCGCTTGGCCGCCAGATCCTTTTCGATGGCCAGCAGGTCCAGTTCCGCCTGGCGCTCTGCCGTCGCGGCGGCCTCCACCGCACGCTCGGCCGTGGCCACGTCCTCCGAGACGAGGCTCAGCGCCTCGCGCAGGCCAGCCTGGCCGAGCTCGCTGGTGGCTAGGGCTTCCTCCAGCTCGCGGGCCTCGCGGCGCTGGGCCAGGAGACCCTGCGGCGCCGGCGTCCCTCCGGTCAGGGTGCCCCGGTGCGTCAGGACCTCGCCCGCCAGGGTGGCGATGGTGAACGGCCCGGGCAGCTCGCGGGCGATGGCCTGCGCCGCGTCCAGGTCGCTCACGACCACGGCGTCCGCCAGGAGATTCACCACCCAGGGTTCGCTTCCCTGGGGGGTTTGCAGGAGATCGAGCGCCAGGCCATCGCTTTGTCCCCGGAGCTCCTTGGGCAGATCGGCGAGCTGCAGGGCGAGGTCTTCCCGGATCTGCTGGCCCCAGGTCCCCTGGCCGGTGGGCATGGGACTCACCAGCGTGGCCCGCCCCTGGCCGGACCGGAACAGATGGGCGAGGGCGTCCTTCGCCTCGGCCCAGGTTCGCACCCGCACGCCCTGCAGGTGGGCCCCCAGGATCGCCTCCAGGGCCTTCTCGTGGCGGGGGGCGACATCCAGGACCTCGGCGAGGGATCCCAGGATGCCGGCCACGCGCCGGTCGCGTCCCGCCTGGAGCAGGAGGCGGTTGCCCTCCTCGAAGTCGGCGAACTGCCACTTGAGCTCGTGGAGCGATGCCAGGCGCCCGCGCTGGCGCTCCACGTCCGCGGTGAGCGCGGCGATCTCGGCCTCCAGCCGTCGCCGTGCCTCGCGGGCGCGCTCCGCGTCCACTTGCGCCGTCTCGCGCTGCGCTGCGAGCGTCCCCTGGCGCTCCAGCACCTCCAGGCGGCGGGCCTCGTCGGCCGAGAAAGAGGCCTCCGCCCCTTCCCGCTGGGTGGTCGCCTCGGCCCGGTTCAGGCGCAGCCGCTCGGCCTGGGCGGTCATCTGCCGGCTCCGCTCCACGAGGGTTGCCAGCTCGTTCCGCTTCAGGGCGAGCTGGGTGCCCTGGTGGGCGGCCTGCCCGCGCAGGCGCTCCAGCTCCGCCACGCCGGATTCGACGGCGGCCTCGGCCTCCCGCAGCCTCTGGCCCTCCTCCGCGAGCGCCGCCTCCAGGGCCGCGACCTCCTGCTCCTGTTGGATGGCGCGGGATGCGCCGGATTCCAGCTCCGCCAGCAGGCCCCGCATCCGCTCGCCCAGGCTGGCGAGGGTGGCCTCGTTTTCCCCCTGGCGCTGGCGGGCGGCCTCGATCTGCTGGGTGAGGTTCCGCAGCTCCGCCTCGTCGCGATCGATCTGCCCGCGGAGGGCATACAGCGCCTCCTGCGCGGTCGCCACGGCCTGTTCCTGGGCCAGGGCCTGCAGGCGGCGGGACTCCAGGTCCGCCTCCGTGGCCGCGATCCCGGCGCGAAGCCCGGTGAGGGTCTCCTGGCGCGGGCTCAGCCGCGCCAGGGTGGTCTGCAGCTCGTCCCAGAGGGCGGCGTGCTCCCGGAATTTCAGGTACAGCTTCAGCTCCGTGGCCCGCCGATCCAGCTCGCGGTAGCGCTCGGCCTTGTTGGCCTGCCGCTTCAGCGAGTTTCGCTGGCGCTCCACCTCGGCGATCACGTCGCGGATGCGCAGGAGGTTCTGCTCCGTGGCCTCGAGCTTGTTCAGGGCGGACCGCTTCTTGGTCTTGTACTTCATGATGCCGGCCGCCTCCTCGATGAGGACCCGGCGGTCGGTCGGCCTGGCGTTGACCACGCTGCCGATGCTCCCCTGCTCGATGAGGGCATATGGCTCGCCGGCCAGGCCGGTGTCAATGAACAGGTCGTGGATGTCGCGCAGGCGGCAGGGGATCTTGTTCAGCAGGTATTCGCTCTCCCCGGAGCGGTAGAGGCGGCGGGTGACGTTCACCTCCTCGTAGTCGACCCCGAGCTCCCCCTCGTTGCGCGTGAGGGTCAGAGAGACCTCGGCGAGGCCCAGCGGCTTCCGCCGGGAGTTGCCGGCGAAGATGCAGTCCTCCATGCGGTCACCGCGCAGAAGCTTGGCGCTCTGTTCCCCCAGCGCCCAGCGAACCGCATCGGAGATATTGCTCTTGCCACAACCGTTGGGGCCGACGACGGCGGTGATTCCGGGCTCAAAAGAGAGTTCGACCTTGTCCGCGAACGATTTGAAACCGAAGAGGGAGATTTTGGCGAGATGCATTGAGCGGTGGTTCCCTCCATGCAGAGGGGAATGCGGCCAAGCCCTTCACATTCCGGCGCACGCTAGCATGGGTTTAGAGGTCCTGTCAAGCCGGAAATACCAGGGTTAGGGCCGGGGCCAGCGGGTGCCACGAGATCTTGTGTTTAAGGACAATGCTGTTCACTTAGGCCATCAGCCGGGCAAAATCCCCCCTCGCCCCCCTTTGGTAAAGGGGGGTTGGGGGGATTTGCTCGAACGCTGATACCACTCTTGAACCTCATGTGAACAGTATTGTGTCTAAGGATGGACCTTCTCCTGGAGCTGTTGGAGGGCCGTCCGGGCTGCCTCCTGTTCCGCCGCCTGGCGAGAGGCGCCTTCGGCTTCCGCCTGGACGAGGATCCCCGCCCCATTCACCCTGACACCAACCCGAAAGATCGGGTGGTGAGGGGGTCCCCGTCTTTCGAGCAACCGGTAGCCCGGCAACGTGCCGTAGCGGGCCTGCGCCAGCATCTGCAAGGCGGACTTCGGGTCCACGGGGGGCGGCGCGGTCGTGACACCCTCCTGCGCGATCACCCGATGCGCCAGGGCGCGGATGGCGTCGAGGCCCCCATCCTCTACCATGGCGCCGAGGGTCGCCTCCAGCATCTCCGCGATGACCCGCTCGCTCGGCACCGGCGAAGCGGCCCCATCCGGGGTCGGAAGACCGAGCTGTCGGGCGAGGTGCGCCAGCCCCTCCGTGCTGCACCAGGCGGCCCGGTAGCGCGTGAGATCGCCGGCCGTGGCCCGGGGGCAGAGCTGAAAGGCGGCCGCGGCGACCGCGAAATCCCACGCGGCGTCTCCCAGGAACTCCAGTCGCTGCCGGGCGGCGGCCGCCTCGGGGCTCAGGGGAAGGTTCCACGCGCCGAGGGCCTGGCGGAGCAGCGCCGGGTTGCGAAAGCGATAGGCCAGGATATCCTGGACGGAGGCGATGACTTCCTCGAAGTCGATCATGGGCCCCAATTTTCCATTGGATTGTGATTCGAGCCTAACATGTGCCCCGGCGCCGGTCAATTCGGACAAAGTGCTTGACAGGTTGTGCCATAATTCTCTAGACTCCGCCGCGCTCGTTGTCTTCCGTGTTCCCCGATCGGTTCCGGAGAGATCGCATGACCCCCGGCAAGATTCTGACGCTGACCGACGCCGATTTCGACGCCCAGGTGAAGACCCAGCCGCTGATCGTCGTGGACTTCTGGGCGGAGTGGTGCGGGCCCTGCCGGATGGTGGCGCCGGTCCTGGAGGAGCTTGCGAACGAATACAGCGACCGTCTAACCGTCGGGAAGGTCAACGTGGACGAGAACCGCCAGACGGCGGCGCGTTTCGGGATCCGGAGCATCCCCACGTTGATGTTCTTCCGGGACGGAAGCCGGGTGGACCAGGTCATCGGGGCTCACCCGAAGGCCACCATCAAGGCCAAGATCGATCATCTATTGAACGTGCACTGATGTGCGCTATGGTGCTGAACGAGCCCTGACGTGCGCTATGGTGCTGAAAGCGCACTGACCTGCGTGGGAGTCCTGAACGTCCACGGAGCACGTCCGGAGACCGGTTGACGTCCATGATCCGATCACCGCATACCTGCCCCGGACTGATCCCTTCACATCGCTGGTGACCGCCGGCCCGCACCCTCTGTTTTTTCCGTCGTTTCCTTGACCCTCCGCGTATCCCCGTGTTACTTTCTCGATTCCTGGCTGGGGATACCCATCCCGTGTGAGGCGGCGCCGTGTACACACCCGATCTGGAAACCTTTCGCAGGCTGGCCCGGCAAGGGAACCTCATCCCCGTGGCCCGCCAGATCCTGGCGGACATGGAGACTCCCGTCTCCGCCTTCCGGAAGATCGACAGCGGAAACTACGCCTTTCTCCTGGAGAGTGTGGAGGGCGGCGAGCAGTGGGGCCGGTATAGCTTCCTCGGAAGCAATCCCAGCCTGGTGCTCCGCGCGAAGGGCACCCAGGTGGAGGTCTTGCGGGGAGAGGGAAGGGAAGTCCTCCCCGGCGTCGGGGATCCGCTGAGTGCCCTGACGCGGCTCCTGGAAGGGTACCGGGCGGTCAGCGTCCCGGGCCTCCCGCGCTTCACCGGGGGGATGGTGGGGTATCTGAGCTACGATGTCGTCCGCCACCTGGAGCGGCTCCCCGCCCTGGCCAAGGATGACCTGGATCTGCCTGACGCCCTGTTCCTGCTGACGGACACCCTCCTGATCTTCGACAACGTGACGCACCGGATCACCGTGGTGTCCAACGCCACCGTTCACGACGAGACCCCCTCGGGGGTCGAGCGGGCCTACCGGGAGGCCCAGCAAAAGATTGATGCGATCATCGCGGCGCTGCGGCGGCCGATGGGCGCGCCCATGGGACGGTCTCCGCGTTCGGGATCCCTGCACCTGGAGTCCACCTTCACCCGCGAGGGATTCTGCGAGGCGGTGGCCCAGGCCAAGGCCTACGTCGAGGCGGGCGATGTCATCCAGGCCGTCCTGTCTCAGCGCCTGACCGTGCGGACCGATGTAGATCCGTTCGACGTCTACCGTGCCTTGCGAATCGTGAACCCGTCCCCCTACATGTACTACCTGCGGCTGGGCGACCTGAAGGTGGTGGGCAGCTCTCCCGAGATCCTGGTGCGGCTGGAGGGGGAGCGCATTGATCTCCGGCCCATCGCCGGAACCCGCCCGCGGGGGGCGACGGAGGAGCAGGACCGCCAGCTCGCGGAGGAATTACAGGCCGATCCCAAGGAGCGGGCGGAGCACATCATGCTGGTGGATCTGGGTCGCAACGATGTGGGCAAGGTGGCCCAGGTGGGGAGCCTGGCTGTCTCCGATCTCATGACCGTGGAGCGTTATTCCCACGTGATGCATCTGGTGTCGCACGTCCGGGGAACCCTGGAGCCGGGGCGGAACGCCTTCGACGTCCTCCGGGCGTGCTTCCCGGCGGGGACGGTGACGGGCGCCCCCAAGGTCCGCGCCATGGAGATCATCGAAGAGCTGGAACCGGTGCGCCGCGGGCCCTACGCGGGCGCGGTGGGGTATATGAGCTTCTCCGGCAACCTGGACACCTGCATCACCATCCGGACCGTTCTCTTCTCCCGCGGGGTGGCGACCATCCAGGTGGGGGCGGGCATCGTGGCGGATTCGGAGCCCGAGCGGGAGTACCAGGAGACCATGAACAAGGCCCGGGGAATGCTGCGGGCCATCGAGCTGGCGGAGGCGGGGCTGGACTAAAAACGAAAAGCGTTCGGCTGTTCGGGGGTTCGGTGGTTCGATGGTTCGAGGCAATCCGGAACTACCGAACAACCGAACTGCCGAACGCCCGAACGGGTGGGTCCGATGATCCTCATGATTGATAACTACGACTCCTTCACCTACAACCTCGTGCAGTACCTGCGGGAACTGGGCGCGCAGGTTGAGGTGCATCGGAACGACCGGATCACTCTGGAGGAGATCCGGGCCATACGGCCGGAGCGGATCGTCCTCTCGCCCGGGCCCTGCACGCCGGCCGAGGCGGGGATCTGCTGCGAGCTGATCCGCGCCTTCGGGGCCACCACGCCGCTTCTGGGTGTGTGCCTCGGGCACCAGTGCATCGGCGCCGCCTACGGCGGGCGCATCGTGCGGGCCGCCCGCCTGATGCACGGCAAGATCTCCCCCATCCGGCACGACGGGCAGACGGTGTTCGCCGGCCTCCCTAACCCCTTCGAGGCGACCCGCTACCATTCCCTGCTGATCGAACGGGAGAGCCTGCCCGCCTGTCTCACCATCTCGGCCGAGACGGCCGAGGGCGAGATCATGGGGGTGCGGCACCGCACGCACCCTGTCGAGGGTGTCCAGTTCCATCCGGAGTCCATCCTGACGCAGGCCGGGAAGGCGTTGCTGCGGAACTTCCTGGCCCAGCCGGCTCCCGCAGCAGGCGCACGGGGGAAGGACCGATGATCGTCGAGACGATTCGAAAGGTTGTGGATGGCAAGGACCTCACCCGTGAGGAAGCCTTCGCCGTCATGGACGCCATCATGTCCGGCCAGGCCACGGATGCCCAGATCGCCGCGTTCCTGACGGCGCTCCGGATGAAGGGCGAGACGGTGGAGGAGCTGATCGGCTTCGCCCGGGTGATGCGCGAGAAGGTGTCCCTGGTCAAGACGCGGGCCCGGGTTCAGGCCTCGCTGTCGGGCACCGATCGGGAGATGCTGGTGGACACGTGCGGCACCGGCGGGGACGCCACGGGGACCTTCAACGTGTCCACGGCGACCGCCTTTGTCGTGGCCGGGGCCGGCATCCCGGTGGCCAAGCACGGCAACCGCTCCGTCAGCAGCCTGTGCGGCAGCGCCGATGTGGTCGAGGCCCTGGGGGTCCGGCTGGATCTCCCGCCCGAGCGGGTGGGCCGCTGCGTGGACGAGGTCGGCATCGGGTTCTGCTACGCGCCGCTCTTACACAAGGCCATGAAGTACGTCATGCTGGCCCGCAAGGAGATCCGCATCCGCACGGTGTTCAACATCCTGGGGCCCCTGACGAATCCGGCCCGGGCCTCGGCCCAGGTCATCGGGGTCTACGACGGACGGCTCACCGAGGTGATGGCCCAGGTCCTGAAGGAGCTGGGGACGGTGCGGGCCTTCGTGGTCCACGGGGAGGACGGGCTGGACGAGATCTCCAACACGGGCGAGAGCCGGATCTCGGAAGTGCGGAACAACGAGGTCCGGACCTACACCGTGCGACCCGAGGACTTCGGCCTGAGCCGGGCACGCATGGCGGACCTCCAGGGCGGCAGCGTGGCGGACAACGCGGAGATCATCCGCCGCATCCTCAAGGGCGAGCGCGGCCCCAAGCGGGACATCGTGGTGCTCAACGCGGGAGCGGCCATCGCGGCCGGGGGCAAGGCCGAGGACATCGCCGGAGGCGTGGCCGCGGCCCAGCAGTCCATTGACGGCGGGGCCGCTCTGGACAGGCTCACCCGGCTGGTCGAGTTTTGCCAGCGCACCTGAAACAAGAACGTTCGGTGGTTCGGGGCACCCACGCCATGGCGGTCCGCCTGACAGCGGACCGCGGTGCCGTGGGTCCCGGGGGTTCGGTGGTTCCTCCGAACCCGGAACAACCGAATGACCGAACCGCCGAACGACCGAACGGTTTTGAGTAATGAGCATCCTGGATGACATCCTGCATCGGACGCGGGCCGACGTCCTGGAGCGGCGCAGCCGGGCTCCGCTCTCGGAGATCAAGGCGCGCTGCCGCGATCTGCCGCCGTCCCGGGATCTCCTGGGGGCGCTCCGGCGCGACGGCGGCCAGGACGGGCGGCGGAAGGGGCCCATCCGCCTCATCGCCGAGGTGAAGAAAGCCTCGCCATCCAAGGGCGTCATCCGCGCCGACTTCAGGCCGGCGGATCTCGCGCGGGCCTATGCCCTGGCTGGCGCCCACGCCATCTCGGTCCTGACGGACACCCCCTTCTTCCAGGGCAGCCTCGACCATCTGCGAGCCATCCGCGGGGCAGTGGATCGGCCGATCCTCCGCAAGGATTTTCACGTGGACCCGTATCAGCTCTGGGAGGCCCGCGCGGCCGGGGCGGACGCCGTGCTCCTCATCGCCGCGTCGCTCCCGCCGCCGGAGTTCCTGGACCTGCTGCAGCTCAGCCGGGAACTCGACCTGGCGGCGCTGGCGGAGGTGCATACCCGCCAGGAGCTGGAGACGGTCCTGCAGAGCGGGGCACGCCTGGTGGGGATCAACAACCGCGACCTGAAGAGATTCGAGGTCTCGCTGGAGACAACCTTCGGGCTCTTGCCGCACGTGCCGCACGAGGTGGTCGTGGTGAGTGAGAGCGGGATCAGCCAGCCGGACCAGGTCGCCCGCCTAGCCGCGGCGGGCGTGGACGCGATCCTGGTGGGCGAGGGGTTGCTCCGCCATGCGGACGTGGGACGTGCCCTGCACAGCCTGGTGGGGACGGCGTGACCCGGGTGAAGATTTGCGGGATCACCTCGGCCGAGGACGCCGCCGCCGCGGTGGAGGCGGGGGCGGACGCCCTGGGGTTCGTGTTCGCGCCGGGAACGCCGCGCCTGGTCCACCCGGAGGTGGCGGAGCGGATCGCGGCGGGCCTGCCGCCCTTCATCACCACGGTGGGCGTCTTCGTGGATCAGCCGCTGGACGAGGTCCTGCGCATCGCCGCCCGGTGCAACCTGCAGGCGGTTCAACTGCATGGCGATGAGCCGGAGGATTTCAGCCTCCGCATCCCGATCAAGGTGATCAAGGCGGTCCGGGTGCGGGACGCGGGAAGCCTGCGGCTCCTCCCGACGTATCCAGCCCATGCCTTCCTGCTGGACGCCTTCGTGGAAGGGCAGCCGGGCGGGACGGGCACCGCCATTCCGTGGGACCTGGCGCTCCAGGCCGGGAGCCATGTGCGGATCATCCTCTCCGGGGGCCTGCGGCCGGACACCGTGGGCCTGGCCGTGCGCCGGGTGCGGCCCTACGGCGTGGACGTCAGCAGCGGGGTGGAGACGCGCCCGGGACGCAAGGATCACCAGAAAGTGAGGGAGTTCATTGCCGCCGTCCGTCAAGCCGACCTCTGTTGATCGCATCGCCAGCCGCCTCCCGGACCCGCTGGGCCACTTCGGTCCCTACGGGGGGCGGTACGTCCCCGAGACGCTCATGGCCGCCCTGGAGGCGCTGGATCAGGCCTACGAGGCGGCCAGGCAGGACCCGGCGTTCCAGGAGGAGGTGGCCCACATCCTCCGCCAGTACGTGGGGCGCCCCACGCCGCTCTACCTGGCGCGCCGCCTCAGCGAGCGGCTCCGCGGCCCGCGGATCTACCTCAAGCGCGAGGACCTCTGCCACACGGGCGCCCACAAGATCAACAACACGGTGGGGCAGATCCTGCTGGCGCGCCGAATGGGCAAGGGGCGGGTGATCGCCGAGACGGGGGCGGGGCAGCACGGCGTGGCCACGGCCACGGTGGCGGCGCTCCTGGGACTCACCTGCGAGGTGTACATGGGCACGGAGGACATGCGGCGCCAGGCGCTGAACGTGGTCCGCATGCGCCTCCTGGGAGCGAAAGTCACGGGCGTGGATTCGGGGAGCCGAACGCTCAAGGACGCCATCAACGAGGCCATGCGGGACTGGGTGACCAACGTGGAGACGACCCATTACGTCCTGGGATCGGTGCTGGGCGCCCATCCTTACCCCCGGATGGTCCGCGACTTCCAGGCCATCATCGGACAGGAGGCGCGCCGGCAGATCCTGGAGGCGGAGGGACGCTTGCCGGATTGCCTCATCGCCTGCGTCGGCGGCGGCAGCAACGCCATGGGACTCTTTCACGCCTTCCTGGATGACCCGGACGTCCGGATGATCGGCGTGGAGGCCGGGGGGTTGGGGATCGCCTCGGGCCAGCACGCCGCCCGCTTCGCCGAGCGGACGGTGGGGATCCTGCACGGCACGCGTAGCTACGTCCTGCAGGATGCCGACGGGCAGATCCGCATCACCCACTCGATCTCGGCCGGCCTGGATTACTCCGGCGTGGGGCCGGAGCACAGCTACTACCATGACCGGGGTCGGATCGAATACACCTCGGTCACGGATGCGGAGGCCCTCCAGGGATTCCGGCTCCTCTGCGAGACGGAGGGGATCATCCCGGCCCTGGAGGCGGCCCACGCGGCCGCCTACCTGGCGACGGTGGCGCCCCGGCTCGGGTCGGGGCAGTGCGTGATCCTGAACCTGTCCGGCCGGGGCGACAAGGACGTGGAGGTTGCGGCCCGGGCGCTCCGCGTGCCGATGGGAGGGGAGGCATGAGCGAGAACCGCATTGACCGCGCCTTCGCCCGCCTGAAGGCCCAGGGCCGCAAGGGGCTGATTCCCTTCCTCGCCGCCGGTGATCCCTCGTTGGAGGTGACCGGAGCCCTGGTCCGCGAGTTCGAGGCCCGCGGCGCGGACCTGGTGGAGATCGGCGTCCCCTTCTCCGATCCTCTCGCCGACGGCGTCGTCAACCAGCGGGCCTACCAGCGGGCCCTGGCGGCCGGCGCCAGCCTGGGGCGGGTCCTGGACCTGGTGGCATCCATCCGCCGACACTCGGAGATTCCCCTGGTGCTGATGAGTTATGTCAATCCCATCCATCGGTTTGGCCTGGAGCGTTTCCCGGCGGCCGCCAAGGAGGCAGGGGTGGACGGCCTGATCCTCTCCGACTGTCCCCCGGAGGAGATGGACGGGTTCCTTGACGTCCTCGGTCGGGCGGGGGTCCACCCGATCCTGCTGGTGGCGCCGACCAGCCCGCCTCGGAGAATCTCCTTGATCAGCGCTCGAAGCGGCGGCTATATTTATTACGTGTCGCTCCGGGGGGTGACCGGCCCCCGGGACCAGTTGCCGCCCGATCTCACGGAGGGAATCCGCCGTGTCCGCGCCCTTACCGAGAGGCCGTTGGCCGTGGGATTCGGCATTTCAACCCCAACCCAGGCGGCTGCGGTGGCGGAACTGGCCGACGCGGTGATCGTGGGGTCCGCCATTGTGGCCCGGGTGGAAGCCTCCCTTGGCCGCCCGGACCTCGTGACCCAAGCAGGAAACTTCCTGGAAAATTTGCGTACCGCCGTGGGGTAAATTGCCCCACATCTTGCACCTGTAGCTTCTTCGTGGAATGGAGGTTGCAAGTCCTGTTTCAACATGTTGAATATCGGCCAGCCGCGCTGGATAGGCCTTTCCCGGTTGGGTGAGGAAGCAGGACCTTCGGGTCCTGGGGTAAGGCCGGGTGGGTCGGCCGGACAATGAAATATCGTGTCCTGGGGTGTTCTGGAGGGGAGGCGCCGGGCTTTCGCCTGCCCAGCTTCCTGGTGGAAGAGCGCCTGCTGATTGACACCGGCTCTGTGGCGATGGCGCTGGAGGTCACCCAGCAGGCAGGAATTGACCACATCCTCCTGACCCACTCGCATCTCGACCACACGGGAGGTCTGCCGCACCTCGCGGATAATATCCTCGGGACGCGAAGTACCCCCGTCCAGGTTCATGGGATCCCCCCCACCCTGGACGGTGTCCGGAGCAACCTCCTCAACGACGTTCTGTGGCCGGATTTCACCCGGATTCCGTCCAGCGCGTTTCCCACCCTCGTGTACCGCGGGGTCCCCGAGGGCGTCCCCTTCGAGCTGGCGGAATTCACCATCACGGCGATCCGGGTGAATCACGCGGTGGAGACCGTGGCCTATTTCGTCGAGATGGAGGGGCGGACGCTGCTCCACGTCGGGGACACGGGCCCCACGGACGCCATCTGGCGGCACGCACGCGGGGTGCCCGACCTCGTGGGGATCTGCATCGAAACGACCTTCCCCAACCGGCTGCAAGAGATTGCCGATTACAGCGGGCACCTCACGCCCCGCAGCCTGGAGAAGGAACTGGACAAGCTCGACCGGGATGTGCCCGTGTACGTCTATCACCTCAAGCCCGCCCTCCGGGCGGAGATCCTGGCCGAGTTGAAGCGAGTGCGCCGCCAGGCGCTCCACGTATTAGAGGAGGGCACCCTGTACCGGTTCTGATGGGTCCATTCCCTGACCAGCGACCGGGGATTGAATCTGGTGCCATGGGCCCGCCGGGCGAGGCGTTGGCTGCAACTCATGATGGGCACGAATGGTGCGCAGCTCCCACCCAATGATTGGATGCGTACGTCCGAAGAACGCCCGGGATCAGGCGTCTGGGCGGCGGGGCGCCACCGTCGTGGAGTTGATCACCCTCGTCGTCCTGCTGGCGATCCTGGTGGCCATCGCCATCCCGAATATGAGCCCGGTGGTCCTGAACTACCGGCTGCGGGGGGCCGCCTGGCAATTGGCGGGGGATATCCGGCTGGCGCGCCAGCGGGCCGTCACGCTCCGGAAGCGCTTCAGGGTTTGTGTGTCGAGTTGCGCCATTACCGTGCCGACGGGCGCCTACAGCGTGGAGAGGGAAGACGGGTCCTTTGTCAGCGAGACCGGCAGCGCGATCAAGCTTCCCCAGGATGTCACCGTCACTGCCACCGCGACGCCGACGTTTTCCATCAGCGGGGCGGCCAGCGGGAGCACCTTCACCCTCACCAACATCATGGGCACCTACCAGATCAAGGTCATGTCCACGGGCGAGGTGAAGGTGTGCCAGGGATCGTGTTCGTGAGGACGAGGGACCGCCGCGGCCTGGCCGGTCTCACCCTGATCGAGTTTCTCTTCGCCATCTCCATCACGGCCACTGGCCCAGGAGATGGCCGACATGATCCGGGCCGACACCTTCGCAAACGTCTACAGCTACAACAACACGGATGTGACATCGACCTTCACGTGCTCGTCGTCCGGTACGGTGTGCACCAACAGGCTAAAGTGGAAGAATGATCTCCTGGCGGCGGAAGCGCAGACGACGGGGCAGGGCCTGCCAAACGCAAGGGGCACAGTCTCCGTGGTCTGCGTGAACCCCGACGGCACCAACAAGACATGCAGCAGCTCAGATGATCTCCGCCGGGTGACGGTCACGGTGATGTGGGACCGCGACCGCTCGCGGTCCGTGAGTCTGGTGACGTATGTTGCGCGGAACGAGTGAGCGAGCCCCCACCTGGGGGAACGGAGGATTCACGCTGGTCGAGACGCTCATCGCCGCGGCGCTCTTCTCTGTCGTGATCACGGGCGTCTACGTCCTCTACACGACGATGCAGAACACCCTGAGCCGGGGCGAGCTGAAGAGCGGGCTGCAGCAGAACGCCCGGGTGGGTCTGGACCGGATGATCCAGGAGATCCGGATGGCGGGCTACGATCCCAGCGGGGCCATTCCCCTGGTGACGCTCCTACCGAAGGCCGCCATCCGCGCGGCGAGCGGCACGTGCCTCTCCTTCGTGTCGTACAACCCCTCATCGAGCGCGAGCGCGCAGATCACGTATGACATCAGCGGAACCACCCTACGCCGGAGAGAGGATCCCTGGAACGGGACCAATGCCTTTACCGCGGGGAGCTTCCAGGACCAGGCCGACCCTGTGAATAGCTTGACCTTCACCTACTACGATGCGAACAACGCGGTACTGACCCCGGTCAGTTGGACCTCCACCCAGCGGTGTCCGCCGACGTCGGGAGCCTCGTCACAGGCCATCGTGCAGTTGGACTACTACCAGATGGATCAGATCCGGCGGGTGGCGATCACCCTGCGCACCACCGACTCGCGACCCGGTATCTCCTCGGAATTCTTCACCCTGACGAGCGATGTGCGCCTGCGGAACCGATAGGCACCCTCGGGGCGCGGCCCTGGTCATGCCTCGCGAGGCGTGAGGAGAACGGACGATGAAACGAACAAGCAGGCACCCTCGGGGCGCGGCCCTGATCATTGCCCTCTTGGTCATGGCGGTGCTGCTCCTGGCCGGCACGACCTTTCTCACCATCTCGTCCACCGAGAATGCGATCGCGTTGAACGAACGGGTCTCGGCCCAGGCGTTTCTCCTGGCGGAGGCGGGGCTCAACAAGGCCATCGCGCAACTGAATAGCAGCTCGTCCTACTCGGGGGAGACGAACACGTCGCTGGGGAGCGGGAGCTTCACGGTCACGGCCACCACGGTGGCCGGCTGCACCGCGACCAGCGGCCGCGATGTGGTGGCCACCGGTACGGTGCCGGTGGCCGTGGGGCAGGCCCAGGTGCAACTTCGGGCCGTCCTGGATCAGATTTCCTACCCGTACCGCTGGGGGGCGTTCGCCACCGTCCCCAACGGGGTGGAGACGGGCGACCGCCAGGAGAAGGAGCT
>JACPAT010000126.1 GCA_016180655.1 Candidatus Methylomirabilota bacterium
GAGCGGTTACAGGGCCGCCTGCTGCGCCTGCATGCGGAATTCGAGAACTACAAGAAACGGATGGTCCGCGAGAAGGCAGAATTCCTGAAGTTCGCGCACGAGGGATTGATCCTGGAGTTTCTTCCCATCCTGGACAATCTGGAGCGGGCCCGGGCCTCGGCACGGGCCGAGGCGGGTTCGACACCGCTCCTCGAGGGGCTTGAAATGATCGCCCGCCTCTTCCGGTCCGTGCTGGAGAAGGCTGGGGTCAAGCCGATGGAGGCCCGGGGTCAGCCCTTTGATCCCGGGCACCACCAGGCGGTTGCCCAGGTTGAATCCTCGGACCAGGATGCCAACCTGGTGGTCGAGGAGATCCAGAAAGGGTACCTCATCGAGGGTCGGGTCCTTCGTCCGGCCATGGTGAAGGTCTCGCGCGCCGTCTCATCCGTCTCCGGAGATGGCACGGGCGGCGGGGGCGCCCAGGCGTGAGCGGGAAGCGTGATTTCTACGAGATTCTGGGGATAGATCGCGACGCCAGCCCCGAGCAGATCAAGAAGGCCTACCGCAAGCTGGCTCACCAGCACCATCCCGACAAGAACGCCGGCGATCGTACCGCCGAAGAGCGTTTCAAGGAGATCAGCGAGGCATACGAGGTCCTGAGCACCCCCGAGAAGCGGCAGACCTACGACCGCTTCGGCACCACGGAACCCGGGCGGGGGGTCGAGGGCTTCGGGGGCTTCGAGTCGGGATTCGGCAGTATCTTCGACGACATCTTCGAGGGATTCTTCAGTGGCCGGACGGGTCGGTCCACCCGAGGGGCGCAGCGGGGGGCGGACCTCCGCTATAACCTGGAGATCCGCTTCGAAGAAGCGGCCACCGGGGTCGAGAAGGAGATCGTCATCCCGCGGCTGGAGACCTGCCACACCTGCCGCGGCGGCGGGGCCAAGCCGGGCTCGCAGCCGATCGTGTGCCGGGCCTGCCGGGGCGCGGGCCACGTCCGATTCTCTCAGGGCTTCCTCACGGTCAGCCAGACCTGCGGCCAGTGTCGGGGCGAGGGCCGGGTCGTCGAGCATCCCTGCGGCACCTGCCGAGGGCTGGGCCAGATCAAGGCAGAGCGGACCCTGACGGTCAAGATCCCCGCCGGCGTGGAGACGGGGACGCGTCTCAAGCTGGCGGGGGAGGGGGAGGCGGGCGTCCGCGGCGGCCCGCCGGGCGACCTGTACGTGGTCATCACCGTCCAGGAGCATCCGATATTCCTGCGCCAGGGCGACGATCTGTATTGCGAGATTCCCATCGGCTTCACCCAGGCGGCGCTGGGGGCCCAAATGGAGATTCCCACGATCTCCGGGCGGGCCGTGCTCAAGATTCCCCCGGGCAGCCAGACCGGGGCGGAGTTCCGGATCAAGGGCAAGGGGCTGCCGAACGTCCGGGGGTACGGGCGGGGCGATCTCGTCGCCCGGATCTTCGTGGAGGTGCCCACGCACCTCACGGCCAAGCAACGGGACCTCCTGGATCAGTATGCCCGGCTGGAAAACGGCGCGGGCAGCCCGCTGGTGCAGGGATTCTGGGAGAAGGTGAAGGCCCTTTTCGGCTGATCGGGCGCCGCGGGTGAGCGATTCGCGGATCCATCACCGGAGGTTTTACGTCCCGGCCGAGCGCATCCGCGACGGGTGGGTGGAGTTCGCGCCGGCCCAGGCGCACCAAGTGACGCAGGTCCTCCGACTCCGCCCGGGGGACGAGGTGTCGGTCTTCGATGGGAGCGGCCGGGAGGTCGTGGCCGCTCTGGCGACGACCACGCCCCGGCGCGCGACTGCCCGCATTCTTCGCGAGGCGCGGCGGATGCCCGGGCCCGACCTCGCCATCACGCTGGCCCAGGTGATCCCCCGGGGGGCGGCCATGGACCTCATCGTGGCCAAGGCGACGGAGCTCGGCGTGGCACGGCTCGTCCCCCTGGAAGGGGAGCGGAGCGTTCGCCGGGCCTCTCCGGAGGAGTCCGGAGTCCTGCGGACCGGCCGGGCGCCCCGCTGGCTGCGGATCGTCCGGGAGGCGGCGGAGCAGTGCGGACGGAGGGAGTTGCCGGTGATCGAGCCCGCCCGGCGGCTGGAGGAGTTCCTGCTGAGCCATCCACCCAGCACGCCGCTTGTGGCCTGTGACGCCGGTGAGGGGAACCGGCCGCTCTTGGCCGTGTGCGGGGAACTGCGGGGCAGCTCCACCATCACCCTTCTCGTCGGGGGGGAGGGGGGTCTCAGCCCGGCCGAGGTCGAACGGCTGCGGGCGCACGGCGCCCGTCTCGCCTGGCTGGGTCCCCGGATCCTGCGAGTCGAGACCGCGGCGCTGACGGCCCTGGGGATCATCCAGGCGAGTCTGGGCGACTGGCAGGCGCCACCACCGGGCGGGGGAACCGGTGCGGGTGCTTCTCCCTGACAGAGGCAGACCCCCTGCGATCTTCCGGGGCGACTGACGGGGTTTCCATGGCCAGTATCCTCATCGTGGACGACGAGCTCGGGCTCCAGACCTCGCTGGTCAAGGCCTTTGCCATCGAGGGCTACCGGGCGGTTGGGGCGGGATCGGCGACAGAGGCCCTGCGCCTCCTGGAGGGGGCTGCCTTCGATGTCCTCCTCACCGACTTGCTGCTGCCCGACCTTGACGGCATCGCCCTGATGGAACGGGTCCGGCAGCGTTTCCCCTCCATGGTGGTCATTCTCATGACCGGCGGCGCCACGGTGGAATCCGCGGTGCGGGCGCTCAAGGGCGGAGCCTCCGACTATATCGTCAAGCCCTTTACCTTGGTCGAGATCTTCCACACCGCGGGGCGCGCCCTGGAGCAGCAGCGGCTGAAGCAGGAAAACGTCCAGCTCAACGAGATCAACCGCCGCCTGCAGGAGATTGACCAGATCAAGTCCAATCTCCTCTCGGCCATCACCCACGAGTTTCGCACGCCCCTCACCGTCATGCACGGCTGGCTGGATCTGCTGCTGGGAAACGATTTCGGCCGGCTCACGGGCAGGCAACAAGAGAGCCTGTCGGCCGTCCGGCACAGCGCCGTGCGCCTGGGCCGGCTGATCTCCAACCTCTTGGTCTTCGTGGAGGAGAACCGCTGCCAGGTGACCCGGCAGCGCGTGCCGGTCAGCCTGGCGGACCTGCTCCGAGACATTGAAGGAGAACTGGCGCTCGACTGTGCGGAGCGGAGAGTGCGGTATCAGGTGGAGATCGCCCCGGGCCTGCCGACGTTCCTGGCGGACGCGGACCGCCTCCGCCTCGTCTTCTTCAACCTCGTGGAGAACGCGATCAAATTCAACGAACCCGACGGCGCGGTCCTGGTGCAGGCCCGGGGGGATCGCCGGTCGCTGGAGGTGACCATCACCAACACCCACGGCGAGATTCCGGCCGAACGGATTCCGCGCCTCCTGGAGCCGTTCACGCAGGGCGATATGAGCATGACCCGGGTGGCCGGCGGCCTGGGGCTGGGCCTGGCCGTGGCCCGCTCGATCCTGGATGCGCACGGGGGGCAACTCGCCGTCGAGAGCGGGCGGGGCGAGGGGACCACCATGCGCGTCCACCTGCCGGTGCCACCCTAGGAGTCAATTTCAAATGAAAAACCGATCCGCCGGAGGCGGAACAACCGGTCACCCAAATTTGTGATTTGTGATTGGGGATTGTCGATTGAAAAGGAAATCACCAATCCACAATCACCAATCGCCAATCCGTAGCGGCCGAGAGAGGGTTGGATGGTGACCGGGCTACGCCTGATCCTTGTGGACGGGAGCGCGTCCCTGTACCGCGCTTTCTTTGCCCTGCCGCCCCTGAGCAACTCCAAGGGCACCCCCACCCATGCGGTCCTGGGGTTCACCAGCATGCTCCTGAAGCTCCTCCGCGAAGAGGAGCCGGACGCCCTGGCAGTGGCCTTCGACGGGCCGGGCCCGACGACCCGCCACCGCGAGTTCACCGAGTACAAGGCCCAGCGGCCCGCGATGCCCCCAGCAGATTCCTGCCGTCCACCGGGTCCTGGAGGCCATGCGTGTCCCGATCCTCATGATCTCTGCCGAGGAGGCGGATGACATCCTGGGGACCGTGGCCGTCCGGGCCGCCGCCGAGGGGTACCGGGTGACGCTGGTTTCGGGCGACAAGGACCTGCTGCAGGTCGTGGCCGAGCGGATCGTCGTCCGGGACACGATGAAGGAGAGGACCTGGGGTCCAGCCGAGGTCCAGGAGCGGTATGGTGTCTCCCCCGGGCAATTCCAGGACCTCCTGGCCCTCATGGGAGACAGCATTGACAATATCCCGGGGGTCCCGGGGGTCGGCGAGAAAACCGCCCGGGATCTCGTGCAACGCTATGGGACGCTGGAGGCGGTCCTGGAGCGGGGGGGCGAGGTGTCCAGGCCGCGTCTGCGGGAGGCCCTCCGGACGCACGCGGAGCAGGCCCGGATGAGCAAGCGGTTGGCCACCATCCGGACGGACCTGCCCGTCCCGTGGACCACCGCCGACCTCTCCCGGAAGGCACCGGACATGGCGGCCCTGCTCGAGCTGTTTCGCGAGCTGGAGTTCTCCCGGCTGGTCCAGCAATTCAGCCAGAGTCAATTCCATTGAGACTGGAGGAGGGAGCCACCGGTGGTAGTCGTCGGCCTGACCGGCGGCATCGCAACGGGGAAGTCCACCGTCGCCGCCATGTTCGCCGCGCGCGGGGCCGCGGTGGTGGACGCCGACCGGATCGCCCATGCCCTCCAGGAGCCGGGCCAGCCCTGCCACCACCAGATCCTGGAAGCCTTCGGGACAGAGGTCCTGGATGGGGCCGGCCGCATCGACCGCCGGCGCCTGGGGGCCCGGGTGTTCGCCGAGCCGGCAGCCAGACGGCGGCTGGAGGCCATCATGCACCCGGCCATCCGCGCCGCATGTGAGAACGAGATCCGCGCGGCCGAGGCATCCGGCCGGCCGGTCTGCCTCGTGGATGCCGCCCTGATCCTGGAATCCGGCCAGCGGGACCGGTTCGATGCCATCGTGCTGGTCTCCGCCCCGGAAGCCGTGCAGGTGGACCGCCTGGTCCGATCCCGGAGGCTGACGGAAGCGGAGGCCCGGCAGCGAATCCAGTCCCAGTGGACGACGACGGCCAAGGCGGCCCTCGCCGATTTCGTCATTGACACCGGCGGGGACCTGGCGGACACGGAAGGCCAGGTCGCCCGGGTGTATGCAGCCCTGGAGGGGGGCACCCCCGGGGGGGTAAAAAACACTTGACAAAGCCAGGGGCCACCCCTAGAGTACGCCCGACTTCGAGAATCCCTCGCATCTACCCGCTAAAGGTATCCACCCTAGAGGCTTCGAAGGTCACGTTCGCCCGCATGATATCGGGCCCAACAGGTGAGTTTGCCACCGTCCAGGCGTAACACATCCAGGCGTAACGAATTGGGTCACCTTCCCATGTCGTGGTCTGTCCCGTTCCGTGTGCGGGGCGCCAGTCTGCACTCGTACTCGTCATCAGCCTGAGGATTGTGATGTCACCCAGCGCAGCGGAGCGGCCCACCCGGATGGTCCGGGATCGGGAAGCAACTGAACCCACTAAAGGAATCTCGATGAACCTCGCCGAACTCAAAGAGAAGACCATTGCCGAGTTGACTGCCATCGCCCGATCGCTGAACGTGGTGGGGGCCAGCGGCCTGCGGAAGCAAGAGATGATCTTCAAGATCCTGGAGGCCCAGACGGAGAAGAACGGCCTGATCTTCGCCGAGGGGGTCCTGGAGATCCTGCCGGATGGCTTCGGATTCCTGCGGGCCCCGGACTACAACTACCTGCCGGGACCGGATGACATCTATGTCTCCCCGTCCCAGATCCGGCGCTTCGACCTCCGCACGGGGGACACGGTGTCGGGGCAGGTGCGGCCTCCCAAGGAAGGGGAGCGGTATTTCGCCCTGCTCAAGGTGGAGGCGGTCAATTTCGAGAACCCCGAACTGATCAAGGAAAAGATCCTCTTCGACAATCTGACCCCCCTCTTTCCCAACCAGCGGTTCCACCTCGAGACCACGGGGGACGAGATCTCCATGCGGATCATGGACCTCATCACCCCCCTCGGGAAGGGCCAGCGGGGTCTGATCGTGTCCCCGCCGCGGACCGGGAAGACGGTCCTCCTCCAGAAGATCGCCAACAGCATCACCAAGAACCATCCCGAAGTCATCCTGATCGTCCTGCTGATCGACGAGCGACCCGAGGAGGTCACCGACTTCCAGCGGTCCGTGAAGGCCGAGGTGGTGAGCTCCACCTTCGACGAGCCGGCGACCCGCCACGTCCAGGTGGCGGAGATGGTCATCGAGAAGGCCAAACGGCTGACCGAGCACAAGCGGGACGTGGTCATTTTGCTGGACTCCATCACCCGCCTGGGGCGGGCCTACAACACCATCGTCCCGCCCAGCGGGAAGGTGCTGTCCGGCGGCGTGGACAGTAACGCCCTGCAGCGGCCCAAGCGATTCTTCGGCGCCGCCCGCAACATCGAGGAGGGGGGCAGCCTCACCATCATCGCCACGGCCCTGATCGACACCGGGAGCCGCATGGACGACGTGATCTTCGAAGAGTTCAAGGGCACGGGCAACATGGAGCTGCTCCTGGATCGCCGCCTGGTGGACAAGCGGCTGTTCCCGTCCATCGACATCTTCCGCTCCGGCACCCGGCGTGAGGAGCTGCTGCTGACCCCCACCGAGCTGAACAAGATGTGGGTCCTGCGGAAGGTCCTGGGGACCATGGGGGTGGTCGAGGCCATGGAGCTGCTGCAGGAAAAGATCCGCGAGACCAAGAGCAACGAAGACTTCCTGCGGGCCATGAACCAGTAAGCAGTCCGCCCGCGTCGGGCACCCGCCCCCAGCAGGTCATCCGCCGCGGAACGCTTTTTTCTTGTCACCCCCGACCAACTCGGCTAGCATACGGCGGCGATCCGGTCAGGCGCTGTGCCTGACGCCAGTTCGTGACGGAGGTTGCTCGATGAAGCCCGGGATCCATCCCGAATACATGCCTGCGATCATCACCTGTGCCTGTGGAGAGGCGGTCCACACCCGGTCCACGCTGCCGGTACTCAGGGTCGAGATCTGCTCCAAGTGCCACCCGCTGTTCACCGGCCGCCAGAAACTGATCGACAGCGAAGGCCGGGTGGAGCGCTTCCAGCGCAAGTACGGCCGCAAGCCCCTGGCCACCGCACCGACCGGTCCCGAGGCCTGACCCAGGCTCGGCCGTGAAGAGGTGATCCTCATGGTCCGGGAAACCGACTGCTCCTCCCTGCGCCCCCGACGTTGCAGGCCGTCAGCGGGGGATTCCCTGCGGTCCGCGCTCCTGCTGCATCCCGCTCACGCCCACCACCACCCGGTCGCCGACGGGCACCACCACTAGCCCGTCCCAGGCGGACCGGGTCCCTGTTCTCCCTGTCACTGCGCCGGCCCTCCTTCTTTCCGAACGTCAGGTGTGATGTGCCGGCGCCCGATGTCCCGGTTGGTCATGTCGTGAGGGTGGTTGGATGTCCACATTGATCGAGAAACTCGACGCGATTGAGCGCCGCCACGATGAGATCACGGTGCGGCTCTCGGAACCGGCCGTCCTGGGGGATCCAGCCGAGTATCAGCGCCTGGCCAGGCTCCTGGCCGAGGTGCGCCCCGTGGTGGAGAAATACCAGCGATACCAGCGGCTCCTGCGCGAGCTGGAGGATGCTCGCGCCCTGCTGCGGGAGACCATTGATCCCGAGATGCAGGCGCTGGCGGAGACGGAGCTCACGTCCCTGACGGCCAGGCGGGAGGAGCTGGAAGCGTCACTGCAGCTCCTGCTCTTGCCCAAGGACCCGGCGGACGACCGGAACACCATCCTGGAGATCCGGGCCGGGGCGGGAGGCGAGGAGGCCGGGCTGTTCGCGGCCGAGCTCCTGCGGATGTACAGCCGCTATGCGGAGCAGCAGCGCTGGAAGGTGGAGATGGTCTCGCTCAGCACCACCGGGATCGGGGGCGTGAAGGAGGCCATCCTCACGGCCGAGGGTCGTGGCGCCTACAGCCGCCTCAAGTACGAGAGCGGCGTCCACCGGGTCCAGCGGGTGCCGGCCACGGAGGCCAGCGGGCGCATCCACACCTCGACGGTCACGGTGGCGGTCCTGCCCGAGGCCGAGGAGGTGGACATCCAGATCAGCCCCAACGACCTGCGCATCGACGTGTACCGGTCCACGGGTCCGGGCGGCCAGAGCGTGAACACCACGGATTCGGCCGTGCGCATCACCCACCTGCCCACGGGGCTGGTGGTGACGTGTCAGGACGAGAAGTCCCAGCTCAAGAACAAGGCCAAGGCGCTGAAGGTGCTGCGGGCCCGGCTGTACGATGCCGAGCTCCGGCGCCAGAAGGAAGCCATCGATCGCGACCGCCGAAGCCAGGTGGGGACCGGGGAGCGGGCGGAGAAGATCCGGACGTACAACTTTCCCCAGAACCGCGTGACCGATCACCGGATCGGCCTCACGCTCCACAACCTGAGCGGGATCCTGGAGGGCGACCTCCATGACTTGATCCAGGCGTTGGCCGCCCATGACCAGGCGGAGCGCCTGAAGGCGCTGTCATGATCCGCGCGCACCTCCCACGGGTGTCGGGGACCTTCCTGGGCAGTCTCGCGCCCCTCCCGGAGCGCCTCTGCCCGAACGTGGAGGACTGCCTGGGGAGCGGCACCCTTCTCCTGGAGCGGGCGGGGATCGAGACCGCCCGCCTGGATGTTGAATGCCTCCTGGCCCACGTGCTGGCCTCCACGCGCTGGCAGGTCATCTTGGAGCCCCGGCGGCGCCTCAGGCAGGTCGAGTTCGGACGGTACCTCGCCTTGCTCCTGCGCCGGGAGCGCCGGGAGCCACTGGCCTACGTGCTGGGCACGCGGGAATTCTGGTCCCTGCCCCTGGCGGTGTCATCCGGCGTCCTGATCCCCCGGCCGGAAACGGAGACGCTGGTCGAGGCGTCCCTGGCGATCCTTCGTCGGGCGCCTCCCCAGCCCCTCCGAAGGAGTCCGGCACCCACGCCAACACCGTGGGTACCCGGCGGACCAGCCCCCAGCCCCCAGCCCCCGGTCATCCTGGACCTGTGCACCGGCACGGGCGCCGTCGCCGTCGCGCTGGCACGGGAGCTGCCCGCGGCTCGCATCATCGCCACGGACATCTCGCGCCGGGCGATCCGGGTGGCCCGCGCCAACGCCGAGAGGCACGGCGTGGCCGACCGGGTGACCTTCCTGCGCGGGGATCTCTGGCGCGCCCTGGACGGGCACGCCCCGGCCGACGGGGTGGACCTGATCGTCTCCAACCCGCCCTACATCCCGTCGGGAACCCTCGCGACGCTGATGCCCGAGGTGCAGTGGGAGCCGCGGCGGGCCCTGGACGGGGGGCGGGATGGCCTGCAGTTTCATCGAGAGATCATCGCCGGAGCGCCCCAACACCTGCGGCCGGGGGGATGCCTGCTCTTGGAGATCGGAGCGGACCAGGCCGCGGCGGTGCGCGGGCTCCTGGCAACGACGACTGCCTTCGAGGTCCCGCGGGTCTTCCAGGATCTGGCGGGTCGGGACCGCGTCGTCGTGGCACGACGTCATCCAAGTTAGAATGAGAAACTGACAACCGACAACCTGCCAGCGAGCAGCATTGACCGGTTGTCAGTTGTCGGTTTCCAATTTTGCATTGAAGCGGAGGCGTCGGTGGACCAGCTGGTGATTCGGGGGGGCCGATCCCTGCGGGGTCAGGTGCGGATCAGCGGGGCCAAGAACGCCGCCCTACCCCTGATGGCGGCGTCGCTGCTCAGCGACGCGCCCCTGGAGCTCGGCAATGCGCCGCGGCTGGTGGACGTTCGGACCATCGCCAGGCTCTTGCGCCACATGGGCGTGGAGGTGACGGGGGACGGCACGCCCACCATCCGACTGCTGGCGAAGAGCGTCCACCGGCCCGAGGCGCCCTACGAGCTGGTGAAGACGATGCGCGCCTCCGTCCTGGTCCTGGGGCCGCTGGTCGCGCGCTTCGGGCGAGCCCGGGTGTCGCTGCCCGGGGGGTGCGCCATTGGCCCCCGGCCGATCAATCTGCACCTCATGGGACTGGAGCGGCTGGGGGCGACGATTCGCCTGAACCAGGGCTACGTGGAGGCGGAGGCGCCGCGCCTGAAGGGCGCGCGAATCGCCTTCGACCTTCGAACGGTCACCGGGACCGAGAACCTCATGATGGCCGCCGCGCTGGCGGAAGGAACCAGCGTCCTGGAAAACGCCGCCTGCGAACCCGAGGTGGAGGATCTGGCCCGGCTGCTGAACAGCATGGGGGCCAAGGTCGAGGGGGCCGGCTCGGCGACCATCACGATCCACGGGGTCCCGGCCCTGGCCGGCACGGTCCATCGGATCATCCCGGACCGCATCGAGGCCGGGACCTTCGCCGTGGCGGCCGCCATCACCGGCGGCGAGGTCACGCTCACCGACTGCCAGCCCGGCCACCTGGAGGCGGTCATGGCCAGGCTCGAGGAGGCCGGGGCCCGGATCCAGGAGGGACCGTCCAGCATCCGGGTGACGGCGACGGGCCGACCGCGGGCGGTCAGCGTGCACACCCAGCCCTTCCCGGGATTCGCCACGGACATGCAGGCCCAGCTGATGGCCCTCATGAGCGTGGCCGAGGGGCGCAGCGTCATCACCGAGTCCGTGTTCGAGAACCGGTTCATGCACGTCAACGAGCTCCTCCGCCTGGGCGCCGACATCACCATCGCGGGGAACACGGCCGTGGTCCAGGGGGTGCGGGCCCTGCTGGGGGCCCCGGTGATGGCCACCGATCTCCGGGCCAGCGCCTCGCTGGTCCTGGCGGGACTCGCGGCGCAGGGGACGACGGTGATCTCCCGCATCTATCACCTGGACCGGGGCTACGAGAGGATCGAGCAGAAGCTGACGGCCCTGGGGGCCGACATCGCCCGGGTGAAGGCCTGACGGCCGCCCGGCCCGCCGAAGGACACGGCCCGCATGGCGAATGATCTGATCGCGGTTGCGCTCCCCACCGGTCGGCTGTTCCGCGACGCGGTGAAGCTCTTCGTGGATCTGGGCGCCACCGGCGTCGAAGCGCTGCGGGAATCGCGGCGCCTGACGGCCGAGGATCCGGCGCGGGGCCTGCGATTCCTGGCGCTCAAGGCCGTGGACATCCCCATCTACGTGGAGCACGGGGCCGCCGACATGGGAATCGTGGGAAAGGACCTGCTCCTGGAGCAGGTCCGGGACGTCTACGAGCCGCTGGACCTCGGCTTCGGGGCGTGCCGCCTGGTGGTGGCCGAGCCGGCTTCCCTCCGTTCCCATGACGATCCGCGGACCTGGTCCTGCCTCCGGGTGGCCACCAAGTACCCGCGGCTGACCGAGCGCCACTTCAGCCAGCAGGGCATCCAGGTGGAGATCGTCCACCTCTCGGGCTCCATCGAGCTGGCCCCGGCCATGGGCCTGGCCGAGCGGATCGTGGACCTGGTGGCCACGGGGCGCACCCTCCGGGAGAACGGCCTCGTCGAGGTGGAGGAGGTCCTGAAGGCGTCGGCGCGCCTCATCGTCAACCGGGCCAGCCTCAAGACGCGCTACCGGGCCATCCAGGCGGTGATCGAGGCGCTGCGCCTGCGCCTGACCCTGCGGGGAGGGGTCCGATGAGGCTGCTCCGGGCCGGGACCGCCGAGGCCGCGGCGTTCCTCCTGACTCTCCGCGATCGCGCCCGGGCGCCCGCCCCGGAGATCGAGGCGACCGTTCGCGCCATCCTGGAAGATGTTCGCCAGCGGGGGGATGCCGCCCTCTTCGAGCACACGCAGAAGTTCGACGGGGTCCGCCTGGACGCCTCGACGGTCCGGGTCGCCGAGGCGGAGATCCAGGCGGCCCTGGGATCCCTGGATCCGGCCGTCCGGGAGGCCCTCTCCCTGGCCGCCACGCGCATCGAGGCCTTCCACCGGCGCCAGCGGGGGGAGTCCTGGTTCTACCAGGAGGACGGGGCCGGCCTCCTGGGGCAGCTCGTGCGACCGCTCTCGCGGGTGGGGTTGTACGTCCCGGGCGGAAGGGCGGCCTATCCGTCCACGCTCCTCATGAATGCCATCCCCGCCCGCGTGGCAGGCGTGGAGGAACTGGTCGTCTGTACGCCCGTCGGGCGGGATGGGGCCGTCCCTCCGGTGGTCCTGGCGGCGGCGAACCTGGCGGGGATCACGGAAGTCTACCGCGTCGGCGGTGTCCAGGCGGTGGCGGCGCTGGCCTTCGGGACGGAGAGCATCCGTCCGGTGGACAAGATCGTCGGCCCCGGGAACATCTACGTGGCGACGGCCAAGCGCCTCGTCTTCGGCGTGGTCGGCATCGACCTGGTGGCGGGTCCCAGCGAGGTCCTGGTCGTGGCGGACGGGACGGTGCCGGCGAGCTGGGTGGCCGCAGACCTCCTGGCCCAGGCGGAGCACGACCCGATGGCGTCGGCGGTGTGCGTGACGCCGTCCGTGGAGCTGGCCGAGGCGGTCCGGTCGGAGGTGGCGAAGCAGCTCACGTCCCTTCCCCGGGCGAGCCTGGCAGGCCGGGCCCTTCATGCCTTCGGGGCGGTAATCGTCGTCGAGGACCTGGCGGCCGCGGTTACGCTGGCCAACATGATTGCACCGGAGCACCTGGAGCTTTTGGTGGCGGACCCGTGGGCGCTGGTGCCGCGGGTCAAGAACGCCGGTGCCGTCTTCCTGGGGGCCCACACGCCGGAGGTGGCCGGCGATTACCTGGCGGGACCCAACCACGTGCTTCCCACCGGGGGCACGGCGCGCTTCAGTTCCCCGCTCTCGGTGGAGGACTTCCAGAAGCGCTGCTCGCTCCTGTCGCTGGGCCCGGAGGCCCTGCGGCGCTGGCGCGAGCCCATCACCCGGCTGGCGCGGCTGGAGGGGCTGGAGGCCCACGCCCGCTCCCTGACGATCCGGACGGACCTGCCATGACCTTCGATCTCGTCCGCGTCATCCGCCCCGAGGTGGCTGCCCTCTGCGCCTACCATGTCGAGGCGCCCTCTGGCGATCGGCCGTGGGTGAAACTGGACGCCAACGAGAGCCCCTTCGCGCTGGGGAACGCCATGCGCGAGGAGCTGGCGGCCGAGCTGGCGAAGGCGCTGGCAGACGTCGAGCTGCATCGCTATCCGGACCCGGAGGCCCGGGAGCTTCGGCGGCTCCTGGCCCGGGATCTCGGGGTGACGCCGGACCAGGTCCTGGCGACCAACGGCTCCGACGAGGCCATCCAGATGCTGCTGATGGCCGTGGCGGGAGCCGGGGTGACGGTGGCCGCGCCCGTCCCCACGTTCGTGATGTACGAGCTCGGGGCCCGGGTCCTGGGGCTGCGCTTCCTGGGCGTGCCGCTCTCCGATGGGTTCGATCTCGACGCCGCCCGGTTCTGCGAGGCCCTGAAGGCGGAACGGCCGCGCCTGGTCTTTCTGGCCTGGCCGAACAACCCCACCGGGCGTCTCTACGACGCCGCGGCCGTCGAGGAGATCCTTCGGCTCTGCCATGGGCAGGGCTGCGAGGCCCTGGTCGTGGTGGACGAGGCATACACCCACTATGCGGGACAGACCTTCCTGCCGAAGCTCGGACAGTATCCGAACCTGGTGGTCCTTCGGACCCTGTCGAAGATCGGCCTGGCCGGGATCCGGCTTGGGGTGCTGGTCGCGAGCCCCGCCCTCGTCGAGGAGATCAACAAGGTCCGCCTGCCGTACAACGTGAACTCCCTCAGCCAGGCCGCGGCCCGGGTGGTCCTGAGGCATCCGGAGGTGGTGAAAAGCCACGCCTCGGCCGTCGTCCGCGAGCGGGACCGGGTCCTGTCCCGGCTGCGGGAGGTCCCCGGGCTCACGGTCTATCCCAGCCAGGCGAATTTCGTCCTGATCCGGACGGCCCGGCCGGGCGACGAGGTCTTCCGCGGCCTCTTCGAGCGGGGGATCCTGGTCCGGAACTTCTCCCGGACTCCCTCCCTCGCCGATTGCCTTCGCGTGACGATCGGGACGCCGGAGGAGAACGAGGCGTTTCTCTCCGCTCTCAGCGCCGTTTGTGGCCACGGGAGGTGACATGGCTCGGCGGGCGGTCATCCAGCGCAAGACGTCCGAAACCGACATCCAGATGAGCCTGGACCTGGACGGCACCGGGGAGCACCGGATCGAGACCGGGATCCCCTTCCTCGACCACATGCTGGCCCAGGTCGCCAGGCACGGGCGGTTCGATCTGTCGGTGAAGGCGGCAGGCGATCTGCCCGTGGACATCCACCACACCGTGGAAGATGTGGGGATCGTCCTGGGGGACGCGGTGTCGCAGGCCCTGGGCGAGAAGGCCGGGATCGTCCGGTACGGCGCCGCCCGGGTGCCCATGGACGAGGCCCTGGCCTCGGTCGTTATTGACCTCGGTGGGCGCCCCTTCCTGGTCTTCCAGGCCCCCCAGCTCAAGGGCCGGATCGGCGACTTCGAGGCGGACCTGGTGCGGGAGTTCTTCCAGGGGTTGACGAATCACCTGCGGGCCAACGTGCACGTGCACGTGGAGTACGGGCAGAACCTTCACCACATGGCGGAGGCCACCTTCAAGGCCGCCGGGCGGGCGCTGGATCTGGCGACGCGGCTCGACCCGCGCCTTGCCGGGATCATCCCGTCCACCAAGGGGAGTCTCTGACCTGCGGGCGAAATCCGGGAACGCTGTCGAGCGCGTGGCGGGAACGGGACAGCCGGCCTCAGAGCCGAGAGCCGAGAGCCGTGAGCCGAGAGCGGTGAGCCGCGCGGGCCTGCCGCTGACTAGACGGCCAGTGAGCGGGAGATGATCGCCATCATTGATTCGGGTATCGCGAATCTGCGGAGTGTGCAGAAGGGCTTCGAGCGGGTGGGGGCCGAGGCCCGCATCCTGGAGGATCCGCGGTTGCTGTCCGAGGCGGCGGGGATCGTGCTGCCGGGCGTGGGGGCCTTCGCCGACGGGATCGCCAAGCTGACGAGCCATGGATTCATCGAGCCGCTCCTGCGCGCGTTGGAGCAGGGGAAGCCGGTCCTGGGGATCTGCCTGGGGCTTCACTTCCTCTTCTCGGAGAGCGAGGAGTTCGGCCTCCACAAGGGGCTGGACCTGCTGCCCGGACGCGTGCGGCGGTTTGCGGACGACATGCCGGACCCGGCCATGCCGGGGACCCGGTTGCCGGGCACCCGGCAGCCGGGTCCCCGGTTGAAGGTGCCCCACATGGGCTGGAACCGCGTCCACATGGTGCGGCCGGCGCCCGTCCTGGCGGGCCTGCCCGAGGAGCCCTATTTCTACTTCGTCCATTCCTACTACGTGGAGCCGGCCGACCCGAGCGTCACGGCCGGCGTGACCGAGTACGGGCACCGGTTCACCTCGGTGATCTGGCGTGAGAACCTCTTCGCCACCCAGTTCCATCCGGAGAAGAGCCAGGCGGCGGGCCTCACGCTCCTGCGGAACTTCGCGTCGCTGGCGCGGTAATGGAGATCATCCCGGCCGTTGACCTGCGGGGCGGACGGGTCGTCCGGTTGATCCAGGGGGATCCGTCGCGCGAGACGCGTTACAGTCAGGATCCCGCGGCCGTGGCCCGGGAATGGGAACGGCGGGGGGCGCCGCGCCTGCACCTCGTGGACCTCGACGGGGCCCTCCTGGGATCGCCCGCCAACCAGCAGGCGCTGCGGGAGATCCTTCGGGTGATCCGGATCCCGGCCCAGGTGGGCGGGGGGCTCCGCAGCCTGGAGGCGGTGCGCGCGGTGCTGGATCTGGGTGCGGCCGTGGCCATCGTGGGGACGGCGGCGATCCGGGATGCGGGATTCCTGGAGGCGGCGTGCGCGGCCTTTCCCGGCCGCGTCGCCCTCGGCCTGGATGCGCGGGCGGGGATGCTCCTGACCTCCGGGTGGGTCGAGGTGACGGTGATCCGGGCGACGGACCTGGCCCGCCGGGTGAGCGACTTCCCCCTGGCCGCGATCATCTACACGGACATCCAGCGCGACGGGATGCTGGAAGGACCCGATCTCCCGGGACTGGCCGCGATGGCGGCCGTGACCCGGGTCCCGCTGATCGCCTCCGGGGGCATCGGCTCCGAGCGGGACATTCACGCCCTGAAGGCCCTGGCGCCCCCGGTGGGAGGAGCGATCATCGGCAAGGCACTGTACGACGGGCGGCTGACGCTCGAGGCGGCCCTTCATGCGGCGGCAGGGACGTCATGCTGACCAAGCGGATCATTCCCTGTCTGGATGTGCGGGAGGGACGGGTCGTCAAGGGCACGCAGTTCGTCAACCTCCGCGACGCCGGGGACCCGGTCGAGGTGGCCGCCCTGTATGACCGGGAGGGGGCGGACGAGCTGGTCTTCCTGGATATCGCAGCCTCGCACGAGCGGCGCCGCATCATGATCGACGTGGTCGCCCGGACGGCCGAGCAGGCCTTCATGCCGCTGACGGTTGGCGGAGGCATCCGATTTCTGGAGGATATCCGGGGGCTGTTGCAGGCCGGGGCCGACAAGGTGTCGCTGAATACCGCCGCGGTGCAGGACCCGGATCTCATCCGGCGTTCGGCCGAACGCTTCGGCAGCCAGTGCATCGTCCTGGCGATTGACGCGAAGCGGAGAGCCGCGAGCCGCGAGCCGAGAGCCGAGACGGATCTCTCGCAGCTCGCAGCTCGCAGCTCGCAGCTCTCGTGGGAAGTGTACGTGCACGGGGGCCGGACGCCGACCGGGAAGGACGCGGTGGCCTGGGCAATGGAGGGAGAGAAACTGGGGGCCGGCGAGATCCTCCTCACCAGCATGGACCGGGACGGGACGAAGGACGGGTACGATCTGGAGCTGACCCGGGCCATCGCCGAGGCGGTGCGCATCCCCGTCATCGCGTCCGGAGGCGCCGGAACCCTGGAGCACCTGTACCAGGGCCTCGTCCTGGGCGGGGCCGATGCGGTCCTGGCGGCCTCCATCTTCCACTACCGGGAGTTCACGATCCCGGAGGCCAAGCGGTACCTCGCAGAACGTGGCGTGCCCATTCGCCTGTAGGGGCGCCAGGCGAGAGGAGGAGGACGGTGGAATTCCAGGCGGTGATGATCCAGACCCCCGAGGGCACCAACGTCATCCTGGGACAGAGTCACTTCATCAAGACGGTCGAGGACCTCTACGAGATCCTGGTGTCGTCCGTGCCGGGCGCGAAGTTCGGGATCGCCTTCTGCGAATCCTCGGGTCCGTGCCTGATCCGTTCCGTGGGGAACGACGAGAGCCTGCGGGAGGCGGCCATCCGGAACGCCCAGGCGGTGGGGGCCGGACACTTCTTCGTCCTGATTCTGAAAGAGGCGTACCCCATCAATGTCCTGAATGCCGTCAAACAGTGTCCGGAGGTCTGCACCATCTACTGCGCCTCGGCGAACCCGGTCGAGGTCATCCTGGCCGTCACCCAGCAGGGGCGCGGCGTGATGGGGGTGGTGGACGGCCTGCCGCCCAAGGGCGTGGAGACGGACCGCGACGTGGCTGCCCGCAAGGACTTCCTGCGCACGATCGGGTACAAGCTCTGACGAGGAATGACCAATGACCTATTCTCAATGACCACGTGCGGTATGTTCATTGGTCATTTGTCATTGGTGATTGGTTCCTGGGGGTGATGGGAATGACGACGAGGGTACCCGAGGGGCTGCGGTTTGACGCGGACGGCCTGATTCCCGCCATCGCCCAGGACGCGGAGAACGGGCAGGTCCTCATGCACGCCTACATGAACGCAGAGGCCCTGGCCCGGACGCTGGAGACCGGACTGGCCCATTACTACAGCCGGTCACGGCGGCGGCTGTGGCGGAAAGGGGAGGAATCGGGGCACGTGCAGCGCGTGCGGGCGATCCTCTACGACTGCGACGAGGACGCCCTGCTCCTGAAGGTGGACCAGGCGGTGGCCGCCTGCCATACGGGAAACCGATCCTGCTTCTACCGGGCGCTCCCCGCCGAGGGGATGGCCCCGGCGGATGGTACGGACCGACGCTTCGACCCGACCACGCTGGACGCGGGGCTGGGGATCCTGGCGGACGTCTACGGCGTGATCCTGGAGCGGCAGGCGCACCCGCCCGAGGGGTCCTACGTGGCCTCGCTCTTCGCCAGGGGGCGGGACCAGATCCTGAAGAAGATCGTGGAGGAGTCGGCCGAAGTCCTGACCGCGTCCAAGGACAGGGATCGCGGGCAGCTCATCTATGAGATGGCGGATCTCTGGTTCCACACCCTGGTCCTCCTGGCGGCCCACGAGATCCGGCCGGAGGAGATCGCCCGGGAATTGGGCCGGCGGTTCGGAAAGCGGAAGGCGGACTACGCCTGAGGGCCGGCGGCCGGGCACTGGTGTGCATGGGGGATGGGAGGGTCACACGGCCGTGAACCGATCGCAAAGAATTTGACAGGGGCGGCCGGCTCAAATATACTCTTCCTCTACATTTCCGAGGCTTTTCCCGTTCCAGCAGGGCCCTCTGCACAGATTGCCGCGGCGCAAAGGGGGTGTGAGTGGATGACGAGCGTCGTCGTGAAGGAAGACGAGTCCTTCGAGAGCGCGCTACGCCGCTTCAAGAAGCAGTGCGAGAAGGCCGGGGTGCTGTCTGAGCTCCGCAAGCGAGAGCACTACGAGAAGCCGAGCGTGCGCCGGAAGAAGAAGATGCTGGCGGCGCGCAAGAAGGCGCTCAAGCGAATGCGGATGATCCCGGAGTAGGCCGTGGAGCTGAAGACGCGCCTCGCCGGGGATTTCACGGCCGCCCTTCGCGCTGGGGACAAGCTTCGCCTGTCGGTCCTGCGGCTGCTCTTCGCCCTCATCAAGAACCGCGAGGTGGAGAAGCGCGGACCGCTGTCCGACGCGGAAGTGCTCCAGGCGATCGTGGCGTCGTGCAAGCTGCGGCAGGAGGCGATCGAGCAATACGGCCAAGGGGGGCGGCAGGACCTGGTGGACAAGGAGACGGCCGAGCTGACCATCCTGCAATCGTACCTGCCCAGGCCCTTGACGTCCGACGAGCTGCAGGCCATGGTCCTGGACGCCATCCGGGAGGCCCAGGCCACGTCCCTCAGGGAGATGGGGAAGGTCATGGGGCTCCTCATGCCCAGGGTCACGGGCCGGGCGGAGGGCAAGGTGGTGAACACGCTGGTGCGCGAGGCCCTCTCCAAGAGCTGACCTGTTGACCACGTGACGGGACGTGCCGCCCACCCGGTGATCGGCCGGGGACTGGAGAGCAACCGCAAGGGACTCGGGAACGAGTCCCTTGCTTTTTTCTCCGGCGGTCACGCCTCGCGTGGCGCTCGGGTGTTCCCCCGGTCCCGGGGCCGGCCGCCGTGAGGCCATGAGTGGAATGGATTCGCACACGCTTCGCGTCCTGGAATTCTCCGAGGTGTTGCACCACCTCGCGGCCGGGGCGGCCTCGGTCCTGGGGCGGCAGCGCGCCGTCCTGCTCTCCCCCTCGCCTGATGCCGAGGTGGTGGTCCGGCGGTTGGCCGAGACGCGGGAGGGCTGCGAACTCCTGCGGCGGGGGCCCCTTCCCGGTTTGGAGCGGGCCCAGGACATCCGGGGACTCCTGGCGCGCGCGGCCATCCCGGGCGTTCGGCTGAGCCCGCAGGAGCTCCTCGCCATCGCGGACACGCTGGACGCGGCCTCACACCTCCGCCGGCACGTGCGGGAAGCCGGGCTCCCGCTCCCGGAACTGCGCCGGATCGCCGCCGGCCTCACGCCCCCCGCGGAGCTCGCCGGGGAGATCCGCCGCTGCATCACGCCGGATGGCGCCGTGCCGGATACCGCGAGCCCCACACTGTTCCGGCTGCGGGCGGAGGCGCGCCGCTCCCGCGAGGCGGTTCGCCAGGCGTTGCAGGAGCTGCTTCAGGCCCCGCAGGTGCAGCCCGTCCTGGCGGAGCCGGTCATCACCCTGCGGAACGATCGCTATGTGATCCCGGTCAGGCCGGACTACCGGACGCACCTGCAAGGGATCGTGCAGGACCAATCGGCCAGCGGGCAGACCCTGTTCCTGGAACCCCTGTCCGTGGTGGAACGGAACAACGCGATCCGCCGCCTGGAGCGCGAGGCGGATGCCGAGGTGGATCGCCTCCTGGGGGAACTGACGTCCGCGGTGCGGGCTTCCGGCCCCGCCATCGCCTCCACGCTGGAGGCGCTGGCCGATCTGGACCTGATCCTGGCCAAGGCCCGACTGGCCGAGCGATGGCACGGGGCCCTGCCTCGGATGCTGTGCAAGGGTGCCCTGCGGCTCCTGCACGCCCGCCATCCGCTCCTCCTGGAGAGGCGCCGGGACCCGGCCCAGGCGGGAGGCGAGGGGGAGGTCGTCCCCATTGACGTGACGGTTGGGCCGGACGCCCGAGTCCTGGTCATCACGGGCCCGAACACGGGGGGCAAGACGGTGGCCCTGAAGACGATCGGGCTGGCCGCCCTCATGGCCCAGTCCGGCCTGTTCATCCCCGCGTCACCGGACAGCGAGCTGCCGGTCTATGACTCCGTGTATGCCGATATCGGGGACGAGCAGAGCCTCGCGCAGGATCTCAGCACCTTTTCCGCCCACGTGGCGCGCCTCCGGACGACCCTGCAGGAAGCGGGCCCGAAGAGCCTGGTCTTGCTGGACGAGATCGGCGCCGGCACCGATCCGGGTGAGGGCTCGGCCCTGGGGAACGCGGTGCTGGAGGCCCTGGCAGGGCGAGGCTGCCATGTTCTGGCGACCACCCATCTCGACGCCGTCAAGGCGTTTGTGGCCCGGGACCCGCGCATGGTCAACGCTGCGGTCGAGTTCGACCTTGACAGCCTCCGGCCCCTGTATACATTACATATCGGGCTTCCTGGTCGAAGTTTCGCCATTGACATCGCCTGCCGCTTGGGCATCCCACCCACGATTATCCAGCGATCCCGGGAACTTCTTGGCGACTCTGGCGCCGAGGTCACTGCCCTGCTGAGCCGGTTGCACGCCCAGGAACAGCGACGAGATGCAGACGCCGTCGAGGCGGCCCGGGAACGGGCCGCGGCATCGGCGGCGCGCCAGGCGGCCGAAAAGCTCGCCCTGGACCTCCGGGACCAGATCGCGGCGGTGCGGGCCCAGGCGCGCCAGCTCGTGGGAGGCATCGCGGCCGAGGCCCGGCGTCGGGCCGAAGCCGTGGTGGCCGACCTCGCCCGCGGCGGCTCCATCCGGGAGGCGCGGGAGGCGATCCGCGGGGTCTCGCAGGCGGCGGAAGCGCGGCTGGCAGCGCTGCCGGTCCCGGAGGTCTCCCCGGGGGGCGAGGCCGCGCCCGCGCCGGTGGAACCGGGGCAGCGCGTCTTCGTGCGACACCTCGGCCAGGCGGGCACCGTGCTGTCACCCGTGGGAGCCCAGGGACTGGTCGAGGTCCAGCTCCCCGTGGGAAAAACCCGCGTTCCCCTGGAGGCCCTGGCGCCGGTACCGGCGGCGGTGCCTGCCGCCAGGCCCCAGTCCGAGGGCGGCATCACCTGGACGGCCGGGGCCGGGGATTCGCTGGCGGCCGAGATCAACGTCATCGGGTGCACCGTGGAGGAGGGGACGGGCCGCGTGCAGCGGTACCTGGAGGACGCGGCGCTGGGTGGCCTCACGCGGGTCCGCATCATCCATGGCAAGGGGACGGGACGCCTGCGCCGGGGCATCGCGGAGCTCTTGAAGTCGCATCCCCTGGTGGCGGGATTCCAGATCGCCTCCTTCGAGGAAGGCGGATCGGGGGCCACCATCGTGGACCTGGGAACGCGCGAGGCCGGGGACTCCGCTCCCGAGCGGCCGGCGTCGCCGCGGGTGGGGACAGGATGATTCCCGAGTCGGTCGTCGCCGAGATCCTCCGGCGGACGGACATCGTCGAGCTGATCGGCGGGGTGCTGCCGCTCAAGGCGGCGGGGCGCGCCCACAAGGCCCTCTGCCCGTTCCACACGGAGAAGACCCCCTCGTTCATCGTGAATCCGGAGCGGCAGATCTTCCACTGCTTCGGCTGCGGGGAAGGGGGAGACGCCCTCACCTTCCTGGTGAAGCACGAGCGCCTGACGTTCCCGGAGGCGGTCCGCTACCTGGCGGAGCGAGCCGGCGTGTCGCTTCCCGCCAGCCGGGGCGGCGGCGGACCGGCCGAGGGCGATGGGCGCCTCCGCCTGCTGGACGTGCAGCGCCAGGCGCTGGAGCATTTCCGCGAGAACCTGCGGGGGCCGGACGGGTCGATGGCGCGGGAGTACCTCCGCGGCCGGGGACTCACGCCGGAGCTCATCGAGCGGTTCCAGTTGGGATACGCGCTGCCCCGCTGGGACGGGTTGCTGCGGGCCCTGAAGACCCGGGGGCACCCGGACCGGCTGCTCGAGGCGGCTGGCCTGATCGTGGCGCGACAGACCGGGTCCGGACACTACGACCGCTTCCGCCACCGCCTCATGATCCCCATCTGGGACGTGGGAGGGAAGGTGGTCGGCTTCGGCGGACGGGCGCTTCCGCCTGCCGCGGCGCGGGCAGGGGACGACACGGAGGTGAAGTACCTCAACTCGCCCGAGACCGCCATCTACCGGAAGGGGACGCACCTGTACGGGCTGAATCTGGCCGCACGCGCCATCCGCGAGCGGAACCGGGCGGTCGTGGTGGAAGGATATTTCGACGCCATCACGCTGCACGCCCACGGGTTCGACCATGCCGTGGCGACCCTGGGGACGGCCCTGACGACGGAGCAGGCCCGCCTCTTGGGTCGCTACACCACGACCGTCGTCTTGCTCTTCGACCCGGACGCGCCCGGCATCGGCGCGGCCCGGCGGAACCTGGAACACCTGATCAACGTGGACCTGGACTGGCGGATCGTGCTCTTGGCCGGGGGGCTCGACCCGGACGCCTACCTCCGGACCCACGGGGCCGAGGCCTTCGCCGCGGCCCTGGAGGCGGCGCAGGACCTGGTGGATTTCTTCCTGGATGGCAGGGTCTCGGGTCTGGACATGGCGGATCCCGTTCAGCGGGCCAGAGGGGCGGACGCGCTGGTCGAGGTGCTGGGCACGATCGACAACCCGATCCGCCGCGAGGGCTACATCCAGCGCGTGGCCCAGCGGACCGGCATCACGGACCGCTCCCTGCTGGAGGCGGTGGCGCGACAGCGGGGACGCGCGGGCCGGCGGGATGCCGCCCCGGCCTCCCCGGGAGCGCCCGCCACCCCGCCCACGGCCGAGGAACAACTGGTGTACATCGGCCTCAACTACCCAGCGTGGCGCGCGCAGATCGCCGCGGCCCTGGCCCCGGAGGAGGTCCGCGACCCGATCCTGCGGCGGATCTTCAGCGAGTTCATCCAGGCGGGTCACGCCGGGGCCCCCGCCGGGTCCCAGGAGGCCCCGCGACCGATGAGCCTGCTTCCGCCGGAGGTCCAGCGGCGACTGTCCTCGCTCTGGGCCCGGGACCCCTGGTCCGTCGGAGGCGGCGAGTTCGATGAGGACCCGGCCGGCGCGGCGGGACAGGAGGCACTCCGTCGCACGGTCGAGGATTGCCTGAGCCGGATCGGCCGGGAACGCGCGGCGGCAGAGCGCCAAGCCCTGCGCCAGGCCCTGGAGGCGGCGGATCGCCGCGGCGATCCGGACCAGGTTCTGCGCCTGCTGGCCGAACACCCCTCGGTCAAACGCAGCCGAGAGACCCCATAGGAGAGCACCGCATGGCCAAGCCAAAGCTTCTGCGTAAGGGCGCCGCACGGCGCGAATCGGCCGCCGCCCGTTCCGCTCGTAGAACGACGTCATCGCCCGGGAAGGGCGCGCACCACGGGCGCCGGTCACCTGCGAAGAGTGCGGCCGGCGCGCGGGCCAGCCGCCCGCCGTCGAAAGGCCGGGCGCCGGCACGGAAAGTTCTTCTTCCAGGGACGCAGCAACAGACGGCAGCCACGCGGCGGCCCCGCATAAGCGGGGCCGTCAAGACGGCACCGGCTGCTGCTCCCCCGGCGTTGAAAGGGCCGAAGACCGTTCTCCAAAAAGGCGCCGTCGCCGGGGCAAAGCCGGATACGGCCGCTCCGGCGCGCCTCGAAGAGGTCAAGGCGCTCATCGCCCTGGGCAAGAAGAAGGGTTATCTCACTTACGACGAGATCATGAGCCAACTGCCGGAGGATGAAACCTCGGCGGAGCGGTTCGACGAGATCTTTCGGGCC
>JACPAT010000215.1 GCA_016180655.1 Candidatus Methylomirabilota bacterium
ACTGGGAGATCAGCGTCCAGGACAACGGATGCGGGTTCGAGCCCGAACGGACCCGGAAAGCAGGGGCGAGTCATTTCGGCCTGCAGACGATGCGGGAACGGGCGGAGGGGCTTGCGGGGAGTTTTGAGATCGAAACCCGTCCCCGCGAGGGCACCAAGGTCACCGTCCGGCTGCCCGGACCGCCGGAGGGGAGAAAGGGCGATGGAGCCGATCAAGGTCCTGCTGGTTGACGACCACGCCCTATTTCGCAAGGGGGTGGCCAGTGCTCTGGCATTGCAGAGGGATATCGAGGTGGTGGGAGAAGCCGCCAACGGCGAGGAGGCCCTGGCCAAGGCCCGCGAACTTATGCCAGACGTGATCCTCATGGACATCTCCATGCCCGTCTGCAACGGCCTGGAGGCCACGCGCCGGATCAAGGCAGAGGTCCCCCACGTGCGGATCATCATTCTCACCGTGGCCGAGGAGGACAAGAGCCTGTTCGAGGCCATCAAGAGCGGTGCCCACGGGTATCTGTTGAAGACCATCGAGCCCCGTCCGCTCTTGGAGACGCTCCGGGGGGTTTTCAAGGGGGAGGCCCCCATCTCGCGGGTCACGGCCTCCAAGATCCTGGGGGAATTCGCCCGGCAAGGCCAGCGTGCCACCCCGGAGGAGGCATCGCTGGCGGGGAGGCTGAGCCCTCGCGAACATGAGATTCTGGAGCTGCTGACCAAGGGCGCGACGAACAAGGAGATCGCCGCCGCCTTGTGCATCAGCAACCATACCGTCAAGAACCATCTGCAGAACATCATGGAGAAGCTGCATACGCAGAATCGCGTCCAGGTCGTGGCCTATGCCCTTCAGGCGGGCCTGGGCAAGAAGCCCCCCACCGAGAGCTGATCCGGCCCCCCTCTCCCCCCGCCACCGTTAGACCCCATGCTGTTCATTTAGGCCCTCAGCCGGGCGAAATCCCCCCTCGCCCCCCTTTGGTAAAATCCCCCCTCCGCCCCCCTTTGACAAAGGGGGGGACGGGGGGATTTGCTCGAAGCCTGACATCGTTGTGGAACCCTATGTGAACAGTATTGCCGTTAGCATTCTCGATGCTCGGCCCCACGACCAGAACGGGTGGCCTGGTCCGTCTGGCCCATCGGGCCTGGTCTATCTTTCCTACTCTTCCTCGCCTCACCTTGAGACGAATGACCTATGGCGGGGTGGCGCCTTTTTCTTTCAAAAATGAGTGGATCGGGGGATTCCCTTGATCAGGGCGCCGGACGTAGATTAGCGACGATGCGGCGGAGTCCACCCGCGGGATGCCATGTCAGGCGAACAGGTTTTCATCCTTCACGATGGGTCGTTGCTTGGCAGGGGAATCCAAACCCTGCTCACGGATTCCGGGAGCTTGCGGCTCGTCGGGGTCGCATCCACCCGTGGGGATGCCCGCCAGGAGATCGCGGCCCGGAATCCGGATGTCATCGTCATCGTCGGGCGACTCAGCGACAGGAATGCGCGGGCTATCCTTGACATGATGCAGAGCAGCCCATCCTCGAAGGTCGTGACCATCGGGCCAGGTGCCGAGCGGGTCTTGCTTCATCGCAGCGAGCCCGTCCTGGGCAATCGTCCCCAGGACCTGATCGCCGCCATCCTTCCCAGATCGCTGAACCGCCCGGCGGAGGCCGGGTGAACCAGGGGCGAGATGGAAATCCTTGGATGGGCACAGGGGAGGTTGCGAGGCAAGTGGGTCATGGCAGCCTTAATTCCGGTCCCTGGAAATGGGAGGAGGGGACCTCGTCATGGGCGGCAGAGCAGTCACGTGCAGAATCTTCATCGTCTTCCACCACGCCCTCTTCGCCCAGGGCATCCGGAGCCTCCTCCGGGGACGACGCGGCATGCAGGTCATCGGCATGGAAACCGACACGGCCAAAGCGCTGGAAGCCGTAGTCTCTCTCCGGCCCGAGGTGCTCATCGTCGAGGAGTCGGATGCGGGCGCCCGGTCCCCCACCCTTGCTGCGATCCTGCAGCGGCATCCCGCGGGACGGGTGGTGGCCCTGGACCTCGATCACAATTTCGCGACGGTCTATGACCGGCAGCGCGTCGTGACCAGCCAGCCGGCGGACCTGGTCAAGGCCATTCGGGGAGGATTCCGGGAGCGGGGCACGGCCTTCCTCGCAGCAGGCAGCCTCCCTGAACGCTCAGACGGCACCGTAGCCAGCGCAAAATCGACCGGGCGGCGGAAAGCGCGGCCGCATCCGTAGGGCCTGTACCCGACCGTTTCTGACGGCAGAAGGAGAACGCGCATGCACATCAGCCGGCGCAGCTTTCTTCAGCTCTCCACAGCGGCGGGCGTGGGCGCCGTCGGCGCCACCCAGCTCTCCAGCAGGCAGGCCGCCTCCAGTGTCCCGCGGGCTGCGGGATCCTGGTGCGGGTCGTCAATGGGCGGGCAGTGAAAATCGAGGGGAACCCGGCCCACCCGATCAACGAGGGCCGGCTCTGTCCCAAGGGCCACATCGGCCTGCAACTGCTCTACGATCCCGATCGAATCAAGGGACCCATGCGCCGGGCCGGCGACCGGGGTGCCGGGAAATGGCAGCCCATCGGTTGGGACGAGGCCTTGACCCTGGTGGCCGACCGCCTCAAAGCGCTCCGGCAAAAGGGCGAGCCTCACAAGCTCATCTTCCTGAGCGGCAGGAACCGTGGCCAGATGGGAGCCCTCATTGACCGATTCCTGGCGGCCTACGGCTCGCCCAACAGCGTGGGCCACAGCAGCATCTGCGCCGACGGGACGCCGCAGGCGCATTACCTCACCCAGGGGTTCAAGGGCTACGCCGGCTACGACTGGGACAATACGAATTATCTGCTCTGCTTCGGCGGTGGCTTCATCGAGGCCTGGCGGCCCACCACGCGCCTCCTCCGGGCCTACGGCCACATGCGGCGGGGCCGGCCCATTCGCGCCAAGATCGTCCAGGTGGAGACCCGCCTCTCCGTCTCCGCCGCCAAGGCGGACGAGTGGATCCCCATCAATCCCGGGACCGACGCCGCCCTGGCCCTGGCCATCGCCCATGTCATCATCAAGGAGGAACTCTACAACAAGGACTTCGTGGCCAATCGCACCTTCGGCTTCGAGGACTGGGTGGACGAGAAGACCGGGGAGCGCCATAACGGCTTCAAGAGCGTGGTCCTGGCGAAGTACACGCCCCGGGCCGCCTCGGAGATCACCGGCGCTCGGATGGCGGTCCATGCCCTCAACGCGCTGGTGGGGAGTATCGATGTCCCCGGCGGCGTCACGGTGCAGGTCGGCCCGCCCCTCACGAAGTGGCCCGATCTGGTCCAGGACGACATCGCCAAAGTGGGGGGCACGCAGCCGCGGATCGACTACGCCGGGACCAAGCGGTATCCCCTGGCGGGCAAGGTCTATCAGGATCTCCCCGAGATGATCCTGGGCGAGGGCCCCTATCCGGTGGACACCATCATGCTCTACTACACCAACCCGCTCTTCTCGACCCCGGACGTGGGGCGGTTCTACAAGGCATTCGAGAAGGTCCCGTTCATCGTGACGTTCTCGCCTTTCCTGGACGAGACCACGGCGTACGCCGACGTGATCCTGCCCGATCACACCTATCTGGAGCGCTGGCAGGACGACGTCATCTATCCCAGCCTGGGGTATCCGGTCATCGGCCTGCGGCAGCCCGTGGTCCAGCCCCTCTACGACACCAGGAACAGCGGCGACGTCATCATCGAGTTGGCCCGCCGGACCGGTGGCTCCGTGGCCCAGTCCTTCCCCTGGAAGGACAATCTGGCCCTCGTCATGGAGAAGGTCCGGGGTCTGCACGAGGCCCGGAAGGGAAGCATCGTCGCCCCGACCTTCGAGAAGTTCTGGGCGGAGTTCCAGAAGGCCGGTGTCTGGGCCAACCCGCCCTACCGCTTCGGCGAGTGGGAGCGGGTGTTTCATACCCCGTCCAAGAAGTTTGAGTTCTATTCCCAGGCCCTGGATCACAAGCTGGAGGAGCTGGCGAAGAAGGAGGTCGAGAAAGCCAAGGAAAAGGGGAAGGTCACCACGGAGGAGCGGGAGCTGGAGGAGCTCCTGCGGGGATTGGGGATCCGGGCCCGGGGGGACGAACTCTACATGCCCCACTATGAACGGCCCGTGCACGTGGGGGACGAGAAACAGTATCCCTTGCTCCTCAACACCTACAAGCTGATCACCCATGCCGAGGGGCGCGGGGCCAACGCCGCCTGGCTCCAGGAAACCCTGGGTCTTCACGCCGGAGTCCGCTGGGACTCCTGGGTCGAGATCAACCCGGAGACGGCCCAGGGTCTCGGCATCAGTGAGGGAGACGAGGTCTGGGTGGAGTCGGTGGTGGGGAAGATCAAGACCCACGCCCGGCTCTACCCGGGGACCATGCCCCGGGTGGTCAACATCCCCTTCGAGCTGGGACATAAGGCCTATGGCCGCCTGGCCCAGGGGCGGGGCGTGAACCCGAACGAGATCCTCGCCCACGTCAATGACCGGCTGGGCGGCCTGGCGGCCTTCTTCTCCACCCGGGTCAAGGTCTACAAGGCGTAGGAGGTGACTATGCCACGCTGGGGGATGGTCATTGATCTCGACCGCTGCACCGCCTGCCAGGCCTGCACGGTCGCCTGCAAGGAAGAGAACAACCAGCCGGTGGCCGGTCGCGAGCGAAGCCGGAGCGGTCGGGACATCTTCTGGCAGCAGGTCCTGGCCACGGTCGAGGGGGACTACCCCCGGGCCCGGGTGCGCTTCCTTCCCCGCCCGTGCCAGCACTGCGATGCCCCGCCCTGCGTCCAGGTCTGCCCCGTGGGGGCCACCACCAAGCGCGAGGACGGGCTGGTCGCCCAGGACTCCCTGCGCTGCATCGGGTGTCGGTACTGCATGGTCGCCTGCCCCTACGGCGTCCGCGCCTTCAACTGGAAGGCCCCGGCCTTCGAGACCACCCAGTATCTGAACCCGGATGTCCCGGTCCGGCCCGTCGGGGTGGTGGAGAAGTGCACCTTCTGCATCCACCGGATCGAGAAGGCAACCCAACGGGCCAAAGCCGAGGGGCGAGCCTTGCGGGACGGCGAGGTGCAAACGGCCTGCATGCAGACGTGCACGGGCGGGGCCATCGTCTTCGGCGACCTGGATGATCCCAACAGTCGGGTGGGCAGGCTGGCGCGGGACCGGCGGGCCTTCCGCCTGTTGGAGGAGTTGGCGACACATCCTCGGGTCACCTACCTGGCGGAGGGCTAATCTATGAACCGCGCAGACGTGATGCGGCTCGAGCGCGAGCACCCGGATCTGCTCCCCCTGATCCGCACCGGGGGGCTGTACTACCTGATCCTGGCGGGACTCTTGGCGGTGGTAGGCTACGGGCTCTACGCCTACGGTCAGCAGTGGCGCGAGGGCCTCGAGGTGACGGGGATGAATACCCCGGTCTACTGGGGCCTGTACATCGTCAATTTCGTCTATTTCGTCGGGCTGAGCGCCGGGGGCATCCTGGTGGCCGCCCTGGCTCACGCTGCGGGCGTGGAGAAATTCAAGCCCATCGGCCGCATCGCCGAGCTGGGGGCCATCAGTTGCCTCATCCTGGCCGCCATCTTCATCATGCTGGACCTGGGCCGGCCGGAACGGTGGTTCCACCTGATCTTCTACGCGCGCTTCGCCTCCCCCCTGGCGTGGGACTTCGTCATCGTGGGGGTGTACCTGGCCATCGCCATGGCCCTGGGGTACTTCTCCACCCGGGCCGACCTGGTCCGGTGCATGGCGCTCCTCCCGTCCCGGCGAGGTCTCTACCGATTCCTGACCTTGGGTTACACCGACACCTCGCCAGCCGCCGTGGAGCGAGACCGGAGGGTCTTGCGGGCCCTGGCTATCGCCTCCATCCCGGCGGCGGTCATGCTCCACTCCGTCACCGCGTGGATCCTGGGCCTCCTGAAGGCACGCCCGGGCTGGCACAGCGCGCTGCTGGCCCCGCTGTTCATCGTGTCGGCCAGCGTCTCGGGCCTGGCCATGGTCATCGTGGCCCTGGTTGTGAGCCGACGCTTCCTGGGGGTGCGGGTCAAGGACGAGGCGATCCAGGACCTGGGGCGTATCCTGGTCTTCACGATCCCGGTCCTCGGGTATTTCCTCTTCGCCGAACTCCTCACCGTCGTGTACGCGGGCGAGCAGGCGTCCATGGCGGTCTTCCAGGAGATGATGTTCGGGAAGTACGCCCCCGTCTTCTGGTTCAACGTCCTCCTGGGCTTGCTCCTCCCGCTGTTGCTCTTATGGCGGCCACGGCGCTGGGTGGCTGTGGCGTTCTCGATCCCGCTGTTCATCGCCGCGTCCCTGGTGGCCCAGCAGTTCCGCCTCGCGATCCCCAATCCTCTGGTGGGGATCTTCCCCTACGCCCTGGGCGTCTTCCTGCCGAGCTGGGTGGAATACACGCTGATCGCCCTCCTGGCGGTCGTCCTTCCGTTCCTGCTCCTGACGACTTCCTGGCTGCGGACCACGGATGGCATCGGGATCGCGGCGGCGCTGGTCGTCCTCGGCGTCCTGGCCGAGCGGACCAATATCGTCCTCCCGCCCCTCCTGAAGACGTGGCTGCCGTATCCCCAGGGCTCCTACGTGCCGACCTCGACGGAGGTGGTGCTGGTGCTGGCCACCTACGCCGTGGGGGCCCTGGCCTTCATCGTGCTGGCCAAGGTCTTCCCCCTGGTGGAACTGGAACGGGAGTGAGAGGCGTCATTGTGGACACGCTCCAGGCGGAGCTGGCCGCGATAGGGACGGAGCGAGCCAGGGCCCGGGCGGAAGTCTACCGGACGCTGGCGCTCGGGTTCAGGCCGCCCGCTGGTCCCCGCGAGGGGGGTCGGGATTCCTGCTTCTCCAATCGGCTCCGCCGCTCCCTCATAGTCCTCGCGCTGTTCCCCCTTCGCGATGTCTTCGCCCAGTTGGAAACAGCCCTCCAGCGGCTTTGCAGTGACCCGGATCTGGCCGAGGCCTGGTCCCTGGAGCACACCCGGTTGTTCGTGGGGCCCGGCCGCATGGCGGCGCCACCGTACGAATCGGTGTACACCTACCCGGACGGCCGGGTGATGGGCGAGGCGGCCGTAGATGCCCTGGGACGCTACCGGGAAGCAGGCCTGAGCCTGGCCCCGGAGGTCCACGAGCTGCCCGACCATGTGGCGGAAGAGGCCGCCGCCTGGACCCGTGGGGATGCGCCCGAGGTCGAAGGCCTCCTCTCCTTGCAGGCCTCATTCCTGGCAGATCACCTCCTCTCCTGGACCCCCCGGTTCTCCGCCCGCCTTTCCTCCGCCACGGAGTGTGAGCTGTATCTGGCGCTCGCCCGCCTGGTTGAGGGCTTCCCCAGGCTCGACCACGAGCAGATCGCAGTCCTGCGAGCAACCCTGGCACCGGCCGGGAAAACATTCGGGGGATCGTAGGATGGACGCCCAGCCAGCCACGGGGCGGATCGGTGTGTTCTTCCGCGGGCCACAGCCCGCCGAAGAGGTCGTGGAGTTTCTCCGTACCACGTACCCGTCGGTCCCCATCTGGGCGATGCATCCTTCCGCCGACGACGCAGAGGCGCTGCACGGCTTTGTGAGGACCCACGCCCTGCAGGCCCTGGTCATCGCCGACGCCGGACCGTCCGCGCAGATGCCCTCCCTCCGGGAAGCTGCCGAGGCCGCCGGCCTCCCCCCCTGGGCGGTCCACGTCGTGGAGTTCGGCGACGCGGGTTTTCCCTCCGAGGAGTGGAATGTAGCCCGGGAGCACGCCAAGGCCCTGTGCGCAGCCAAAGTGCAGCGTGCCCTGGCCTCCCAAGAGGTCCCCCTCGATTCCCTGAAGCCCAAGGCCCTCCGCCTTGACGCCGCCTTCAGCCGCCGGGACCTGCTCCGCTCCCTCGCCCAAGTGCGATACGAGGTCGTCCCGCGGGTGCAGGCGCCCCGTTGCAAGGGCCGGCACGGTTGTACCTCGTGCCTCAAGGCCTGTCCCCTCGACGCCCTCGCCATCCCCAATGGTCACGCCGTGATTGACAAGGCTCGGTGCGACGGCTGCGGGTTCTGCGTGAAGGCGTGCCCGGCTGGCGCCATCGAATACGCCACCTTTTCCCCCGGCCAGATCGACGCTGAACTCCGGGGGCTGCTGCACCCCGCGATTCGCCTCGCACCCAGGATCGTCGCCTTCGTGTGCCACGGGACGATCGTCCCCGCAAGATCAGAGGTCCTGCCGCTTCCACTCGCCTGCGTTGGCATGGTGTCTCCCGGTCTCATCGCGCGGGCCTTCGACCTCGGCGCCGACGGCGTGGCCGTCATCCAGGGGAGCAACGGCTGCGGCCGCCGCCACGAATTCCGCCAGAAGACCAGCGAGCTGCTCGCCGCGCAGACGATGCTCCGCGCCTTCGGGATTGGGGGGGACCGGGTGGCGTTTCTCTCGACCACCCAGGACCCCGGGAACGTGATTGCCCCGTTGCGGGCGTTTGTCGAGAGAGTGCACGCCGCAGGTTCGCACGCCCTCTCCGGGGGTGAACCGGTCACATCCGAGGTGCCCTACACCCAACTCGGCCGGCTGCTACGGGGGATCGGTCGGAGAACTCACCTCTCCCCCATCCAGGGTGTCGGGTCACCTCTCGGGATTCTCGCCGTCGATCCGGATCGTTGCACCCTCTGTGGCCTATGCGCCCCTCCCTGTCCGACGGAAGCGTTGACCCTGAAAGGCGATGGTGGCCGAATCGCCCTGGCGTTCGAGCACGCGGAATGCGTGGCCTGTGGCCTGTGTTGCCGGGCCTGCCCCGAGAACGCCCTCACCCTGCGACGGGGGCTCGACCCCACTCGCCTCCAGGACACTGCGATCCTCCTGGAAGAGGAGATGGCCCGGTGCCGCCGATGCGGCAAGGCCTTCGCCCCTCTGAAGATGTGTGAAAAGATCCGAGACCTGTTGGCCGGGAGCGGGATCCCACGTCCAGAGTACGTGATCAATCTCTGTCCAGCCTGCCGGGTCGCGGGCGCTCGCCCATCGGCCCTTCAGGATCAATGTGGACTGGAGCATCCTCGGACGAAAAACGAACCAGTCTTCGAGTTCTCGGCCAGGGAAGGCGGACCGTGAGAGAACGAGAGGAGGGTGCGATGAAAACGATACGTGGGTTCCTTTGCTTCCTGTTGACGTTGGGTCTTTTCCCGTCCGCCGGTCAGGGTGCGGAAATCGCCGGCACCTGGGCAGGCCGACTTCCCCTGGGAGCCACCGCGCCGGCCAAGGTCGTGCCGAGCGGCCAGGAGTTCTTCAAGGGAGCCAGCTTCGTCGGCGCCCAGGTCTGCAAGGGCTGCCACGAGAAGCAGTACGAGGACTGGCGCCGGACGTGGCATGCCCAGATGGAGCGCTGGCCCTCCCCCACCACGGTCCTTGGCGATTTCAACACCGTGACGCTCGAGTTCAGGAACATGGAGGTGGATTCGGTGAAGGGCGGCAAGGA
>JACPAT010000317.1 GCA_016180655.1 Candidatus Methylomirabilota bacterium
GGATCCGGCGTGGGTCCAGCGGGTGACGGCGCGGGTCCCGCTGGGGCGGACGGCGCTGCCGGAGGAGCTCGGCGGCACCGTGGTGTATCTGGCGGCGCCAGCGTCGGACTACGTGACCGGCGAGCTGATCCGGGTGGATGGGGGCGTCCTGGCGGGGTAGTCCCTGCGATTCGATATTTCCTGAAGATTTGTCCTGTGTGGTTCCGGCTATGCCAGGTTAAGGGAGAGCGCGACGAAATGCTCCGTGACTGGTCAGAGAAGGTGATCCAGGCGCTGGTGGTACCCGGCGTGCTGGGGCTGGTCGGCCTCGGCTTCGTCTCGATCTGCCTCCGGTATTTCCTGCGCGGCGAGTACGCCCTCTTCTGGGCGGAGGAAGTGATCCGCTACGGTTTCATCTGGATCTTCTGGCTCGTGTCGCCCCTGATCGTGCGGAAGGGGGTGGCCTTCGGCGTGGACCTCCTGACCCAGTACCTTCCGCCCGCCCTCCAGCGGATACTGACCCTGCTCGGCAACCTGGCGATCATGGTCCTCCTCCTGGTCTACCTGCGCCAGGGACTCACCATGGTGTGGGTGAACCGGACCCAGCTCTCGACGGCCCTGGAGATCTCCATGAGCTGGGCATACCTGGCCATCCCGGTGGGGATCACGGGCATGCTCATCGAGGTGGCGTGGCAGAGCCTGGAGCAGCTCCGCGCACTCCTGGGCCCGGCACCCACCCGCGCGAGGTCGGCCGGATGATCGGGACCCTGTTCCTGGGCTTCGCCGTCTGCCTGGCGGCCGGGATTCCGGTGGCCTTCAGCATCGGTCTCTCCTCGCTGTTCGTGATCGCGCTCACGCCGTCCCTGTCGCTCAAGATCATGATCACCAAGACCTTCGCGGGGATGGACTCGTTCCCGCTGATGGCGATCCCCTTCTTCATCCTGGCCGGGGAGATCATGGGACGCTCCGGGATGACGGATCGGATCGTGGGATTCGCCTCGGCGCTGGTCGGCCACATCCGCGGCGGCCTGGCCCACGTGAACATCATGGCCAACATGCTCATGTCGGGGGTGTCGGGATCGGCCGCGGCGGACTGCTCGGCGACCGGCTCCATCCTGATCCCCGCCATGATCCGGGAGGGCTACAAGCCGGACTTCAGCGCCCTGGTGACCGCCTTCGCCTCGACCATGGGACCCATGATCCCGCCGAGCATCTTCATGATCATCTACGGCACCATCGCGGGGGTGTCCATCGGCGCCCTGTTCCTGGGAGGGATCATCCCCGGGATACTGATCGGCGTGTTCCTCATGATCCTGGTGACGATCCTGACCCGGGGGGCCAGCTATGCGGTGCCCAGGGGACGGTTCTCCTGGCGCGCCGTCGTTCTCCGCGGCCGCGAGGCCACCTGGGCCCTGGTGATGCCGGTCATCGTGGTGGGCGGAATCCTGGGGGGAATCATGACCCCCACCGAGGCGGGGATCGTGGCGGTGGCCTACAGCCTGTTCGTGGGGGCCGTCTTTCACCGGGCCCTGAGCTGGGCGGCCCTGCGGGACATCGTGATGGACGGGGCCATAGCGGCGACCAACGTGATGCTGGTGGTGGCCTTCGCCTCGGTGTTCGGCAACCTGCTGACGCTGGCCCGGTTCGACGAGATCCTCCTCCGCCTGTTCCAGCAGACCACCGGCAATCCCTCGCTCATCGTCGCCGAGATTATCGTTGCCCTGCTGATCATCGGCGGCATCATGGATGAGATCGCCACCGCCTTCATGTTCGTGCCCAGCCTGGCGGCCATCGGGGCGAACCTCGGATACGATCCGGTCCACTTCGGGGTGGTCATGGTGCTGGCGATCCTGCTGGGGGCCGTGGTGCCGCCCGTGGCCACGCTCCTGTTCATCGGGTGCAGCATTGCCAAGATCCCCCTGTCGGGGGTCATGCGCCTGGTCTGGCTCTTCCTGGTGCCTCTGGTTTTGGTGACGTTCCTGATCGCGTACATCCCGCCGCTGGTGACGGCGATTCCACGACTGGTGTTCAAATGAGGGGAGGAGGACACGCGATGACGACCCGACGAATCCTGCGATGCGCTGTTGGGATGGTGCTGGTGGCCGGACTCCTGGCGCTCCTGTCTCCGGGCGTGGGGGTGGCCCAGACGGTGACCCTGAAATTCGGGGACATCTACGCCGAGACGCACAGCAACAGCAAGGGGGCCTTCAAGTTCGCCGAGCTGGTGTCTCAGAAGACGAAGGGGCAGGTCAAGATCGACGTGTTCGTGGATTCCAAGCTGGGCAACGAGCGGGAGATGGCGGAGAGCGTCGTGGCAGGCTCCATCGATATGGTGGCCAGCGGCCTGTCCGGGATCGGCCGGTTCATCCAGCCGATCCACACCCTGGAGCTGCCCTACATCTACCGGGATCTGGACCACATGAACCGGGTGGCCGAGACCCTGGCCCCCGACGTGGACAAGATCCTGCGGAAGAGCGGCCTGCGGAACCTGGGCTTCTTCTACCTGGGGCCCCGCAGCATCGCGGGCAAGCGGCCCATCCGCAGCCTGGAGGACATGAGGGGGCTTCGCTTCCGGGTGCCCGAGGCGCCGCTGTACGTGGGGATGGCCCGGGCCCTGGGCGCCACGCCGACCCCGGTGGCGTTCCCCGAGGCGTACACCAGCCTCCAGACGGGCGTGGTGGAGGCGGCCGAGGGCGAGCCGGGGACTCTCTGGAGCACCAAGTGGTACGAGCCGGCCAAGTACGTCAGCCTGACGGAGCACATCTGGCACTTCCGGTACCTGGCGATCAACGAGAAATCCTTCCAGAACCTGTCTCCCGCCCAGCAGCAGGCGCTGCAGGAAGCGGGCAAGGAGGCCAGCGCGTATCAGCTCGGCCTCGTGCGGGAGTTCAACAAGGAGTCCCTGGGGAAGATGCGGGCGGCCGGCGCCACCATCGTGACCATCGCCGACACCCGGCCGTTCGCCAAGGCGCTCGAGAAGTTCAACCGGGAGTACGCCGAGAAACTGGGCCCGGAGGCAGTGGCCCTGCTGGAAAAGGCCATGTCGGTCAAGTAGGACGGGTCGCGCGCCCACCCGTCGGGCCGACCATCCGGTCGCGGAGCATGTCCGGGTGGCGGCTCAACGGGGGAGGCCGACTGCGACGACGGAGAGATCGACGGTGACACAGGTGTCGCACGGGCAGAAGCTCATCAGCCTGGCGGAGGCCGCAGCCCTCGTCCCGGACGGGGCGCATCTCACCATCAGCGGCTTCGCCCACTCCCTGGCGCCCCTCGCCCTGGTCCGGGAGCTGATCCGGCAGGGCAAGGGGAACTTCGAGTTGACCTCCATGGGGGACTGCTGGGCGGCGGACATGCTGGCGGGGGCCGGGCGCCTCAAGCGGACTCGTCTCTCGAACTACATGTTCGAGGGGTTCGGCCGCTGTCCCAACTTCTCCCGGGCGGTGGAGGCGGGCGAGGTGGAGGCGGACGACTACAGCCACTTCGCCATCACCAGTCGGTGGGTCGCCGCGGCCCTGGGCCTGCCGTCCATGCCGGTGCGGGTGATGCTGGGGACGGACCTCGTCCGGAAGAAGCCCCTGGACCGGGACGCCATCGCCGAGGCACCCTGTCCCCTCACCGGCGAGCCGCTCCTGTTCGTGCGGGCGTCGCGGCCGGATTTCGCCCTGGTGCATGCCTCGCGCGCCGACGCCGAGGGAAACGTCCAGGTCTTCGGCACGGTCTCCACCATCGAGGAGCAGGCGCGGGCGGCCCGGCGAGTCATCGTGACCGTGGAGGAGATCGTCTCGGGGCAGACCATCCGCGAGCAGCCCGAATCCACGCTCCTCCCAGGATTCCTGGTGGAGGCGGTGGTCCACGTTCCGTACGGGGCGCACCCGGCCGGGATGTTCCGGCACTATAACTTTGACCGGCAGCACGTGGAGCACTACGTACGCGCGGGCAAGTCGCCCGAGACGTTCCGGCAGTACCTCGAGGCCTATGTCTTTGGCGTCCCCGATCACTACGCATATCTCAGGAAGATCGGGATCCGGCGACTGATGGAGTTGCGCGCAGATCCCTGGTGGGGGTACTGAGAGCTGCGGAACGCAAATACAGTGACACTCATTTCTGCTCCCTCTCCCTGGATGGGAGAGGGCACCCAGGGGGTACCCGGTGAGGGTGTCGTGAAGGCCGCCGTGCCCAGGATCCCCCCTCACCCTGGCCCTCTCCCGCAGTGGGGAGAGGGGATGGGGCAGGAGATCATGGCGGTGGCCGCGGCGCGGGAGCTGCGGGATAACGAGATGGCCTTCATCGGGACCGGCCTGCCCATGATCGCGGCCTACCTGGCCACGTTCACCCATGCGCCCGGGCTCACCCTCATCTTCGAGTCGGGCATCATCGGCGCCCAGCCCCGGGGCCTGGCCATCGGCGTGGGGGACTTCAAGCTGCTCTCCCACTGCCAGAAGGCCACCAGCCTCTATTACGCCCTGAGCCTCTTGCAGGCGGGCCGGGTGGACGTGGGATTCCTGGGGGCGGCCGAGGTGGACCAGTACGGCAACATCAACTCCACCGCCATCGGGGACTACCGGCGGCCGACGGTGCGCCTGCCCGGCAGCGGCGGCGCCAACGACATCGCCTCGCTGGCGAAGCGGGTGATCATCATCGTGGGGCACCAGCGGCGGAAGTTCCCGGCGCGCCTCCACTACCTCACGACGCCGGGGTTCCTGGATGGGGGAGATTCGCGGCGGCGCGCGGGCCTGGTGGGCGGCGGCCCGAGCCGGGTCATCACGGATCTGGCCGTCCTGGGATTCGAGCCGGTCTCCAAGCGCATGCAACTGGAAAGCGTGCATCCGGGCGTGACGGTGGAGGATGTGAAGGCGGAGACCGGCTTCGAGCTTCTCGTTCCTTCCACGATCCCGGAGACCGTGCCGCCCACCCTGGGTGAGATCCGGCTGCTGCGGGAGAGGATCGACCCGGAGGGCGAATACCTGGCGCCACCCCAGCCGGCGGCGCCGAAGGCCGTGTGACCGCCCGCGGGGGGCTGGAACCGGGAGAAAGGATGAGGCCGTGAGCACGCAACGCATGTCTGGCGCGAGAGCGGTGGTGGAGTGCCTGAAGGCGGAGGGGGTGGAGTTCGTCTTCGGGGTGCCGGGGGGACAGACCCTCTCCATCATGGATGTCCTGTACGAGACGCCCGAGATCCGGTTCATCACCACGCGGGACGAGCGCGGCGCGGCCCACATGGCCGACGCCTTCGGCCGGATCACCGGCACGCCGGGGATCTGCCTGGCCACCACGGGCCCGGGCGCCACCAACCTGATCACCGGGATCGGGGGGGCCATGCGGGACTCCAGCCCGGTGATCGCCATCACCGTGAATAACCGGCGCAAACGCCCAGGACGCCGATCACGTGGCGCTGTTCCAGAGCCTCACCAAGTGGAGCGTCCTGGTCACCGCCCCCGAGCGCATCCCCCACGTCATGCGCGAGGCCTTCCGGCGGGCCCTCATGGGATGCCCCGGGCCGGTCCTGGTGGATTTCAGCCGGGATGCGGTGGAGGAGGGGGAGCTGGAGTTCACGCCGGCCGCCCCGCTGACGTACCGGGCCGCCGGCCGGGTGCGGCCGGACCTGGTGGATGTGGTGCGGGCGGCCCGCGGGCTGCGCGAGGCGCGGCGACCCGTCCTCTGGGCGGGCAACGGGGTCCTCATCTCCGAGGCCTCGGCCGAGGTCTTCAACGGGGTCCTCATCTCCGAGGCCTCGGCCGAGGTCTTGGCGCTGGCCGAAGCGCAGCAGATCCCCGTGATCACCACCTTCAACGGGATCGGCGCCGTGCCCACCGTGCACCCTCTGGTCTTCGGGCCGCGCAGCCGGTTCGGGACGCGGCTGGCCAAGGAGATCCTGGCGGAGGCGGACCTCCTGATCGCCGTGGGGAACAGCCTCAACGCGCCCTCGACCTCGCGCTGGACCTTGAAGCTCCCGGCGCGGATCATCCAGGTGGACATCGAGCCCAGCATGGTGGGGCGGCACTATCCCTGCGAGGCGACCGTGGTGGGAGACGCCCGGGAGGCCCTCCTCGCCCTGGCGTCGGCCATGAAGGGCGCGCCCATCCCGGCGGCGCGGGCGGAGTGGGTGGCCGACCTCCAGCGGCGGCGAACGGCCTGGCGGGCGGAGGCGACCCCGGCCCATTTCGCCGGGAAGATCCCCATCAAGCCGCAGTACCTGGTCCAACGGGTACGGGCCATGCTGCCCGAATCCGGCATCATCGTGGCGGGCGCGGGGAATCCGGGGATCTGGTCCCACCTCATGGATGTCTACGAGCCCCGGACCTACCTCAAGCCGGTCGGCTTCGGCAACATGGGCATCGAGGTCCCGGCGGCCATCGCGGCCAAGCTGGCCCGGCCGGCCCGGCATGTCGTGACGATCGTGGGCGATGGCGCCCTGGGGATGTGCGTGGCGGAGCTGGAGACGGCGGTGCGGGAACGAACGCCCCTGGTCGTGGTGGTGATGAACAACCGGTCCTACGGGAACATCAAGCAGGAGCACGAGGCCAAGTACGGGCCACGGTACATCGGCGTGGACTTCGGGGACGTCCGCTTCGACCTGGTGGCGCAGGGGTTCGGCGCCCGGGGCGAGCGGGTGGAGCGGCCCGAGGCCCTGGACGACGCCCTCCGGCGGGCCTTCGCCGCCGAGGCGGTGGTGGTCCTGGACGTCCCTATTGACGACCAGGAGAACGTGTGGAAGGACCCGTTCTGATGCTGGAGGTTCCAGCCTGAGACTGGTGGACGGAACGCGTGATTGGGGAAGGGGGGATGTA